>NZ_JABXKM010000172.1 GCF_017115025.1 Nostoc sp. NOS(2021)
CCCTCCCCGCCGGCGGGGAGGGGATTAAGGGGTGGGGTGCAATGACTATGGGAATCACAACTAATTACCCGGACATGATATAATATGTGATTGCGAGAAACGAAGCAATCCCAGTCATTGCGATCGCAACTCTTGGAGACGCTACGCCTAGCTTGCTTCCCCGTAGGAGTACGTTCTTCTCTACAAGACGCTACGCAAACGCAATAACATTAGGGACTGACAAGAAATAATTATCCATCTTGTGGGGTGGGCAGGAAAGCCCGCCCGAATATGGGACGGGTGCGGACACCTATCCCACAAGAAAATTTGGGATGTTTTTTTATTTGTCAGTCCCTTATATTTATACCCATGTACTTAGTCATCAACATCACGCTTTGCCAAATATTGGTACATCTGCCAACGTGCATCAACCTCAGCTTGCGCTTGTTCTAACAAGTGCTTGGCTACGTCTGGTTTGCTCTTGGTAAGCATTTTGAAACGATTTTCTTCATACATTGAATGTTCTACAGATTGCTTAGGCGATCGCATATCCAATTGCAAAGGATTTTTACCCTGTTTGAGCAACTCTGGATTATGCCGATACAGCAACCAACGACCTGATTCTACCAGAGTTTTTTGGTGATTCATCCCTGTGGTCATATCAATGCCGTGGGCAATGCAATGGCTGTAAGCAATAATCAGTGATGGGCCATCATAAGCTTCTGCTTCCAAAAATGCTTTCAGGGTATGTTCATCTCTAGCACCAAGGGCTACACTCGCTACGTAGACATTTCCGTAGGTCATGGCAATCATACCCAAGTCTTTCTTCGGTGCAGGCTTACCACTGGCGGCATATTTAGCAACTGCTGCTCGTGGCGTAGCTTTAGAAGATTGACCGCCTGTATTAGAATACACTTCTGTATCCATGACTAAGATGTTGACATTTCGACCACTAGCGATTACATGATCGATGCCGCCAAAATCAATATCATAAGCCCAACCGTCACCGCCAACAATCCAGACGCTTTTTCTCACCAAGTAATCGACAAGGGATTTGAGATTTTGGATTTGAGATTTTAGATTGGGGTCTAGAGTTAGGATTTCATCTAACCTCTGCTTTAACAGTTCTATCCTTTCGCGTTGTTCCCAAATGTCAGCCTCAGATTTTTGTTCAGCTTTGAGGATGGACTGAACAAGGTTTTCATCTATTTCACTGCTTAATTGTTGCAACAATTCTGCTGCAAACTCAGCTTGTTTGTCGAGAGAAAGACGGAAGCCAAAACCGAATTCGGCGTTATCTTCAAATAGATTATTAGACCACGCCGGGCCGCGTCCTTGGGCGTTGGTTGTCCAAGGAGTGGTGGGGAGATTCCCACCATAAATTGAGGAACAACCTGTAGCATTGGCGATAACAGCGCGATCGCCAAACAATTGTGTTAATAATTTCAAATAAGGTGTTTCACCACAACCTGCACAAGCACCAGAGAATTCAAATAAAGGTTCTTGCAGTTGTTGTTGGCGAATCTGGTTTAATTTTAGCGATCGCCTGTCAGGATTGGGTAAACTTAAGAAGAAATCCCAGTTTTTGCGCTCTTGCTCTTGTAAAGGCAGCTGCTGTGCCATATTAATCGCTTTCCGCAATGGCTCAGATTTATCTTTAGCAGGGCAAATATTTACACAAATAGTGCATCCTGTGCAATCTTCTGGGGCGACTTGAATGGTAAATTTTTGATTGGCAAAGTCTTTATCTTTTGCACCAGTTGACTTGAAGCTTCCTGGTGCATTAACTAACTCATCTGATTGATAAGCCTTTGCACGGATAGCACTGTGGGGACAAACCATCACGCACTTACCACATTGAACGCAGACATCCGGCTCCCACACAGGTATCTCTTCGGCAACGTTACGTTTTTCCCACTTGGCAGTACCTACGGGAAAGGTGCCATCAACTGGTAGGGTGCTAACAGGTAAGTCATCACCTTCCCACACCATGATTTTGCCCAGAACTTCCCGCACAAATTCGGGAGCGGAGTCTAGCAATTTTGGATTTTGGATTTTGGATTTTGGATTTTGGATTGTTTGTGGGACATCTACTTTATGTAAGTTGTCTAAGGTGTTGTCTACAGCTTGCAAGTTCATGCGGACAACTTCTGCACCTTTTTTACCATAAGTCTTGTCAATTGCTTGTTTGATTTTAGCGATCGCTTCTTCTTGTGGCAAGACTCCCGCTAAAGCAAAGAAGCATACCTGCATAATCGTGTTAATTCTTCCACCCATGCCACTTTCGCGGGCAACCTGGCTAGCGTTAATCACATATAACTTCAAATGCTTCTCAATAATTTGCTGCTGCACCTTCACCGGCAGATATTCCCAAACGGTATCTGCATTATATGGACTGTTAAGCAGCAAAGTCGCCCCAGGAATAGCAGCTTTCAAAATATCTATGCGTTCTAGAAATCCCCAGTGATGGCAAGCAATAAAGTTAGCTTGGTCAATTAGGTAGGTGGAGCGAATTGGCTCTTTACCGAAGCGTAGGTGAGAGACAGTCATCGAGCCAGATTTCTTGGAGTCAAAGACAAAGTAGCCTTGGGCGTAATTGTCGGTTTCTTCACCAATAATCTTGATGGAGTTTTTATTAGCCCCAACAGTGCCATCAGCGCCTAATCCATAGAACATTGCCCGAACAACGTTATCCGATTCTGTGGAGAAGTTGGGGTCAAAGCTTAGAGAAGTGTGACTAACGTCGTCATTAATCCCAATAGTAAAGTGATTTTTTGGTTTAGCTTGGGTAAGGTTGTCAAAAATGCCCTTCACCATCGCCGGAGTAAATTCTTTGGAGGAAAGACCGTAACGACCACCAATGATTTTGGGGGATGAAGTAACATTGTCTCCCTTATCTTCCCACGCTTCATGAATAGCAGCCACAACATCCAAATACAACGGTTCCCCGGCGCTACCGGCTTCTTTGGTGCGGTCAAGGACAGCGATCGCTTTTACACTAGTTGGTAATACTGCAACAAACCTTTGGACATCAAAGGGGCGGTAAAGTCGCACTTTCACTACACCAAGTTTTTCACCACGGGCGTTAAGGTAATCTACTGTTTCATGGACGGTTTCACAGCCTGAACCCATCAGAACGATAACGCGCGAGGCATCGTTATCCCCGTAATATTCATAAATTTTGTAATACCTTCCCGTGCGTTCTCCAAATTCATCCATGATCCGCTGGACAATTTCTGGACAGGCGTTGTAGTAAGGGTTAGCGCCTTCACGTCCTTGGAAGTAGACATCGGGGTTTTGGGCAGTACCCCGCAAGACTGGACGATCTGGAGTGAGCGCACGGCTGCGGTGGGCAAGTATGAGATTATCGTGGATGAGCGATCGCAAATCGCCATCTGACAGCAGTTTGACTTTCTGCACTTCATGGGAAGTGCGGAAGCCGTCAAAGAAGTGCATAAACGATACTCGCGCCTCTAGGGTAGCAGCATGGGCAATGAGAGCAAAATCTTGACTTTCCTGCACCGAAGCGGAACACAGCAAAGCAAAACCAGTAGCACGAGCTGCCATCACATCGCTATGGTCGCCAAAAATAGATAAAGCGTGGGTAGCCAAAGAGCGGGCTGCAACGTGAACCACAGCGCTAGTCAGTTCACCAGCAATTTTGTAGAAGTTGGGTATCATCAACAATAATCCCTGAGATGCCGTGAAAGTGGTACTCAGGGAACCTGTTTGCAATGCGCCATGTACAGCGCCTGCGGCTCCTCCCTCGCTCTGCATTTGCACGACGCTAGGAACAGTACCCCAAAGGTTGGGACGACCTTCTGCTGACCAAGCATCTGCCCATTCACCCATTGCTGAAGAGGGGGTGATGGGATAAATGGCAATCACTTCATTTAATTTGTAAGCAACACGGGCAACAGCCTCATTCCCGTCGATGGTTGCAAAGGTTTTGTTCATAATATGATTTTTGTCCCCGCCTCTAAGCTGCATTATCAGAACACGTGAATATAAGAATCAGAAATAGCCAGAACTAGAAATTGAGTGCATTATATGCATTAAATATTTCTCAGTAGGATTTACCCCGTGTTTAAAGGATAATTTATTGATGGCCTTTGGCTCTTAAGTTAACTTTCAACCAATATTGCATCTATTAATATCTCATCCGCAATACTGCATCTAATAATATGTATTAATAATGTACTCAATAACCAAAGTCTCTGTTTGATCAGACTTTAAGCTAATTTATTCTTTTTTGTGGGGTATAGGGTCGGGAATCTTTGATACAAAATATTCCCGAAATCAGGAAATTGCCCGAAAATAGGAAATCTGATTGACTTTTGACTTCTCAATTAGCGACTCTATCTGTAACAGAAATTTTATCTGTACAGATAAGTAGTAGCATCAAAGTACGGTCATCTATAAAGTAAAAATTAAATTACTGTAGGGTTTGTTAGGCGCATGTTTCGATATGATTTGTCACGAAAAACATGATATAAGCGCCTAACGCACCATGTTATAAGCGGTGCGTTAGGCTAAAGCCGTAACACACCCTACTTAAGATTTACTTTATAAATGGTTTCTTATCCTGCCTCTCCTACTTAAGATTTACTAACAAAACTCAAAACTAAATTTATTTATGGGGATTGTTAATTTTGAATTTTGAATTTTGAATTTTGAATTCGGAGCGAAGCGACGTGACCTCTTTTTTACTTTCTCTGGCAGCAATCTCAGTAATTGGCAGTATTAATCCTAATGGTTTTGCAGTGCAAATTTATCTACTGAGTACACCGAAGCCTGTTATCCGTGCATTAGCTTTTACTCTTGGAGAATATGTTGGACTTTTGATTTCAGGACTGTTAATTTCTTGGGGGATGATACAAGTAATTCAACAAGTTTTAAATTCTGTTGGTGAGAGGATTTATGGATTACAATTTTTTCTAGGAATAGGACTATTGATTGTAGGATGTAACGCGCCAAAATTTTTTAACCCTTCTACAAAAAATCTCCACCCTCTTTCACTCAAGCCGCTGCACACTTTTTTCTTAGGTTTTCTCATTGTCGCTGTCGAAACTCCAACTGCATTGCCTCATATTGCTGCCCTCAAGCAAATGAATGATGTCCATCTTTCAATCCAAATATTTATATTAATTTGGGCATTATACGATTTGATTTTTATCTTTCCATTATTGATAATGGTTGCTGTTTATCTGGTGTTCAATGAAAATGTTGTTAGTTATTTAGAACAATTTTATGATCAAATAAATAGTTGGATCAGCAGAATTCTACCCTTTATTTTGAGTGCAATTGGGGTTTTCTTTATTGTCAACAGTCTTATTCAGTTTTTTAGATAGTTTTTTGTCAGAGCATAATTTATTTCATCTCACTTTTGAGGACTTACGCAAAAATCGCCAAAAAGCTTAATTTATCGAACCGCCATCTCTACGAGACGCTGCGCGTTCACCTAGAGAAGAATCGTAGAGTGTGCGTAAGTCCTACTAATGATGACTGATTCACTTCCTGGGAATGCATAGCTGATAAATCTTGGTCACTTAGCTTGTATCTGGATAAGTGCTGTAACCCCAATACGGTTCGGTTAAGCCAAAAACCAGATAGACTGAGCGTTATCATCCAAGTGTACTGAGATTGAATGCAACTTAAAGAATTCTCACTGAACTCGCCGGTAGTTGAATCAGATACGGTACTCAAAGCGTTAGAAACAGCTATCCCAACAGAGGCAATTGAACAAGCGATGCCTTCTCTGCAAGAGACAATGCCAACGGCAAGCCGCTTCCCGTCCTTTACATTTTATTTATAATTACTGCCCTAAAAGTTGCTAAACTTCACACTTGAGAATATATCCGACCTCTTCACCATTGCTTAGACAAACATAATATCCTGCTTCATGATTACTTGAATTAGATGTCATTACTTATACCATTGTAATAGCAGTTTAAAAGATTGATATTAGAGAAGTAGTTTAAAAATATCGCTTGTCTGTCTACTACATGAATAAAAAATGGGCTGCTAAACGACTTACAATCAATCTCACATCAAGTGAGGC
Organism: Nostoc sp. NOS(2021); assembly: GCF_017115025.1. Lineage (GTDB taxonomy): Bacteria > Cyanobacteriota > Cyanobacteriia > Cyanobacteriales > Nostocaceae > Nostoc. Next base: position 6,041 of record NZ_JABXKM010000172.1, read on the forward strand.
ACAGAAGCTTGAACAATTCTGTTCAATCACGGGGAGACCAGCAACCGATGTGATTCGGGAGTTAATTCGCTCTCTTTCTACTCATGAGGAAAAAGTCCCCCAAACCTAGTAAATCATACTGAACAAAAAACAAAACCATGATCAGCACATCTGAATTTGTGAGGTAAATATAGTTATCAGTTATTTTCCTGCAAACACCCGCTATAGGTAGCAACTGAACACAATCCAGATGTGATTCTGCTTATTTAGCCATGCCCAATGCTGAGTGCTGAGTGCTAAGTGTTGAGTAAATTAAAAATTACTCAATACTTATGTACTTGGTACATGCCCCGTACTGCCTCCCCTTGTGGGCGGAATCTTCTTAGCAAGAGAAGGTTGATAGGATTAAATCTAGTAACTCGCATCAGAGGCGAAGTTCCTAAATCTCTCTTTCCTAAAACTTATACAGCAGTTTGCAAGTAAGTGAGGTACAAAATGCAGGACTTAAAATCAGATATGAAGAGTTTCTGTCTCCTGCCTCCTGCCTCAAAACCCGTAGCTTTGTACTTCATGCAAAAGAAAACTGCTGTATGTTAATTGGGATTGGTTTTGTGATTGCGGATATGGTTGTCAAAGCAGTTCTAGCGCCTATTTGGCAAAAACTGCTATTGTCTGCGTTGGGTTAATTTGTTCGTCAGAATTTCCTGATAGGCTTGGATTGTTTGACGAGCGATCGCATCCCAGCTAAAATTTTCCAATGCATATTTTTGGGCGTTTAATCCCCGTCGTTGGCGTTCTGCGGGATTTTCCAAAGCTTCTTGCAGTAACTCTACCAATGCTTGGACATCTGTTGCACCCACCCAACCCGACTCACTATCACGTATCTGTTGACAAATATGCACTTGGTCAGAAATTACCACAGGTATTCCTGCTACCATCGCTTCAGCGACAGCAATCCCAAAATTTTCGTAGTAGGAAGGCAAGACAAATAAATCAGCAACTTGTAGTAAACTAACTTTTAACTCACCAGTGACAAAGCCTGTAATTGTAGTGTGCGATCGCAGTGGTGAATTTTGAATTTGGGATATTATCTTTTTTTCGTAATCTGGATCTTGGGGATTTGTCCCAGCTAAGACAAAATGAAACTTATAACCAGCCCCTAATAGCTTTTCTAGCGCTGGAATCAACAAATTTAACCCCTTTTTCGGGTCAATTCGTGACATGAACAGCACTAACGGTACATCCTTTGGTATTTCTAAGTGACTGCATACATTTTTAAGAGGGGATTGAGGGGGGATCACACCCAAGGGAATCACCAAATCTGGCGTAGATACTCCAAACCGTTCTGATATTTTAGCTTCTTGATCGCTGGTAAAATGAATAGCCGCCGCACCAGCCAAATTTTGACGTTCTATAATTGCGACATAAAGCTGTTTTAATTGCTTTTTCTTCCGTAAATCAGCCGGATCGAGAGTACCCAAAGGACGGAAAATATAAGGTAGCTTTTGCTGACGACACACAATAGCAGCAGCACTAATTATTGGGGAGAATAGAGCATGAATATGTGCTATGTCAAACTCGTGAGCATGACATTTTAGCCAGTTTAATAAATCTAGGGAAAATTTATAGCGACGAAACGGGGCACAACGAAAGTAAATTATTTCATAGCCATCTTGTTTAATTGGCCGATTTAAAGGAACATCCAGAGGTATTTGACCATTATCGCCATTACTATCAGTTGTGAGAATTGTAACTTCTACTCCCTCTTTTACCAACGCTGGAGCTAGCCCTAGTACCATTTGACTGGGGCCGCCGTAAATCAGAGAAATTGAGGGGACAATTTGTAATATTTTCATTTTTTGTCATTTGTCATTTGTTCTTTGTCATTTTTTATTCACTAGATATCTTGCAAAAGCCCCTAACATCCCACCCC
>NZ_JABXKM010000266.1 GCF_017115025.1 Nostoc sp. NOS(2021)
CACCCTAACCCTCCCCTTATAAAGGGGAGGGAACTAGATTTCCTGTTTCCCCCCTCTTTATAAGGGGGGACTAGATTTCCTGTTTCCCCCCTTTATAAGGGGGGACTAAGGGGGGTAATTCGACTTGTGTGTACACCGTAGGCATGATGGGAGGTTAGCTAAACCACAGCTTTCACTCTTTGGGGTTCCGGGTATTATGCTTAATTGCCCGGACATCATTTGACATTTTTGCATATTATTATGAATAGTTCACTTTTGGGTTTTGCGTCTTTGAAAAATATTTGGAGTAATTAGCCCTTGGGGGAAAAAGATTGTACCTATTACGATTAGTAAGCCAAAAATAATTAATCTCCCATCGCGCAAAAATTGTGCTAACCAATTAGGTAAACCACCAGTATCAGCTAGACTTCGCAGAATCTCTGGTAAGGCTGTAAATACCATACCTCCGACTACCGGCCCTAAAAAAGTTCTCGAACCACCAATTAAAACAAAAGTTAAATATATAATACTGGCATCAAAAGTACCTTGACGAGCATTCCAGGTATTGAGAAAGTGAGCGCTAATTGCACCTACCATCCCTGCAAGCATAGCCCCTAGTGTAAATGCCAAAACTTTGTAATAAGTGGGATTAATTCCCATTGCACTCGCAGCTAATTCATCTTCGCGGATAGCGATAAAAGCCCTTCCGACGCGGATGCGTTCTAAACGGTAAAGCAGCACCATACTAATTAATAGTAAGGGTAAAGCAATCCATAAATATTCAAGTTGTGTTTGGAAAGGTTGAGGAATGCCAAAAATCCCGACAGCACCGCCTGTAATATCTAGATTAAGGGAGATGACGCGCAGAACTTCCACAAAAGCGATAGTTGCGATCGCTAAATAAATTCCTCGCAACCGTAACGCCGGAATTCCCACTATTACACCCAATAAACCAGAAATTGCACCAGCAATTAACATCTCCAATAACAACAATGGAATGGGATATAAACTACTGCTAGATGTAAAAACTTTTGTGGATAAAATTGCTGCAATATATCCACCTAAAGCATAAAACCCTGGACTAGCTAAAGACAATTGTCCTGTCATTAGCGGTAAGTAAAGCGATAACCCTAGTAGCGCCCCCAATACCATAGAGACAATTAGAGAACCGTAAGTAGCGAAAAAATCAGCCATTTTAAAACATTTTGATTAAGCTTAATTAAACTATCGCTTTTATCAACTATAGCGGTTCTCAATTGCATGGAATACAGACCTAACCCCCAGCCCCTTCCCTACAAGGGAAGGGGAGTAAGCTCAAAGCCTCTCTCCTTTTAGGAGAGAGGAATGGAAGTGAGGTCAGAGTGTATTGCATCCAAACAAGAACTCCTATATTAAGCTGTTAAGATTTGCTCTGCTGTCAGCGCCAGTTCAGGAAAAGTTCGTGACACAATCCGTTCTGAACCTCTAAACTGTGTGCGTTGGTATTTTCCCTCAGCATCTAATAGAAAAACAAATACAGCCGGAACTTTTGGATTTCCTAAATACTCTCTTAGCCCGATCGCTAAATAATCTATAATCCAATATTCTGTAATCCCTAAGCGTTGATATTCATCTAATTTATCAATGTAGTCATCTTCCCAATTAGTTAATGTCACTTCTATAGCTAACTGGATGGGTTCTTCAAGTGCAGAATAAGCAGAACGATTTGAGCGCCATCTATCTTTATCTATGACACTTACATCAGGCTTGCGCCCTTGTTCTATTCCATTGGCAGTTATAGTTCTCAGTAATGCTGTGTTTGTTACTACGTAATTTAGGTTAATTCGCCTAATTTCATCATAGAAAGAGTCAGCGATAAAATCAGCGACATCATCATGATTTCTAGTTGCACGCACTTCTACAATTTCTCCATCCACAAGTTCATATAAACCTTCCTCTGGACACTGTTCTAAAAATTGCTCAAAAGTTAATTTTTGTTTGGTGTATGTTTTCATAGGGCTACGTCTCTTTACACTTTCTGAATAAACCGCCGTCCTAGCAAACCTTGGGGTCTAACTAATAACATGATAAACAAAATTCCAAAGGCTACTGCGTCTTTATATCCAGAGTATTCGGCGGGTACAAACGCCTCCACTAGTCCAATTAACAAACCTCCCAATACTGCACCAGGAATACTACCTAAACCACCTAAGACAATTACCGCTAAACCCCGCAATCCAAAAGCAATGCCGAAATATGGCCCGGCAATACTAACACTAGAAGCAACTAAAGTTCCCGCCAATCCTGCTAAAAAACTGCTGATGAAGAATGTTAAAATGATAAAGCGATCGCTATTAATTCCTAACAAACTAGCTGTAGTTGGATCTTCTGCGATCGCCTGCATTGCTTTACCATATTTAGTTCGATTGATAAAATAGGTAAGAATTGCCACAATCACCACTGATACACTAAAAATTACCACCTGAACACTGCGAATTGGAATTGGGTTTTCTGGACTCCCAAAGTTAATCGCAGGGGGCAAATTACCATAAGTATTTGCGGGGTATGTATAACTTTCCGCGCCTACTAAATACTGGATTAAATTCACAATTACCACTGCTACCCCCAAGCTGGAAACAACAGTTAGTAAAGGATCAGATCCTTGACGGCGCAAAGGTTGAAAAGCAACTCGTTCCATTACTACCCCTACCAATCCCGCCAAGGTACTTCCTAAAATCAAGGATATAGCAAAAGGTAATTTTATCGGCAAGGCTGCATTAGCCAATAAGCCGTTAAATCCAAAGTTACCACCCATGAGTGCATAAGTGAAATATGCGCCCAAGGTAAAAATCGCGCCATGAGCTAAATTAATGATGCCCAAAATAGAATAAACCAAGGTATATCCTAAGGCAAAAATTGCATAGACGCTGCCGATGGATAACCCATTTAATAATTGCTGCAAAAATAGATTTATATTCATGTAGCAACTATTTTAGGAATGTGAATTTACCCTGGCTTCCGTCTTTTCCCATCTTGATTTGGGCTACATAAAAATCTTTTTGAACAACTTCACCTATGGGAGTAAAACCAATTTCACCCAGTGGTGTATTGTATCTTCCCACAAGTATCTGTTTATTTAATTCTGTCCGCAATTCTGCTAGCTGTAATTTGTTAACTTTGCTCTTTTTATCTAAAGCTTGGAGGGCTTCGACATAAACCTGTACTGCTGCAAAAGCTTGGGCGCTAAATTGGGGTGGCTCTTTTTTGTATTCGTCATTATAGGCTTTGCGAAATGCCGCGTTAATTTCACCTGGATGTTCTGGACTGTAAGCTTGAGCAATCAATACGCCATCACAAAGCGCTTTACAAACTGGCAATATATTCGATGTATTTAGACCATTACCACCGACAATTAAGCCTTTATAACCCAGTTCCCGCAGTTGTCGGACTAAATTCCCACCATCCGCAGCCAAGCCAGAAATAATTACCAAATCTGGTTTGAGATTAATCGCATTAGTCGCTTGGCTTTGAAAATCTGTATCACTGGTTTGGAACTTTTGTACTGTTACCAATTCTAGCCCTTGATCCTTAACTGTTTGTTGAAAAATTTCCGTTTCTGACTTGCTAAAGGCATCATTCTGAGCATAGAAAACTGCAACTTTTTTAAGTTGAGGATTTTGCTTAAGTGCAGCTTTCACCGAATTAGGTGCGACGATGGAAACTGGTGCAGAAACACGAGCAACGTAATCACCAATTTCGGGAATGTTTTTAGCAGTATTTGATGGCCCAATAATTGGTACTTTTGCACGATCGCCAATGGGGTCAGCACTAAAGGCTTGCTGTGATAAAGTTGGGCCGACAATCCCAATAACTTTATCTTTGTTAATTAAAGTTTGAAAAGCGTTAATTGCCCCGGTTTCATCACCGCTAGTATCTTGAAACACCAATTTAATTGGTGTGCCATTAACACCACCTTTACTATTGAAATACTTCTCGGCAAGTTTGGCTCCAGCGACTTGTTCTTGACCTAGTAATGCCACGTTGCTAGTTTGGGCAACGGCAATACCAATGGGAATAGCAACCGACGATGTACCCGTTGTCGCTGCGGTATCAGTTGGAGTGTTATTTGTGGTACTATTTGGACTATTAGTTGGAGAATTTGTCACAGTCTTAGTGCCACCACCACAGCCTGTTAGGAGCAAAGCGCAAGTTGATAATAATGCTGTTGTCCGAGCGATCGCGTTGTTCATCGTTGAATAATCATGTAGTTATTAGATATTCGGCAAAAGCTAATAGTAAAGTTCATAATCTGCAAACAAAATGACGCAGATTTACACTCTTGCACGAATTCTATTAAATCATTCTTATTCCACCATGCAAAGACAAATATTCAAAGTCTTTGTAAATACAAATTATTATAATTAGTAATGATTTTATCATTCCCCGGTTCTATTTGGGAATGTGCTATGAAGTCGCTTTGTCAGTTCAGTTGAGTACTAAGTAAGCACTCTTAAGCCTTTTTTTCACTATCAGCTAATTTCTTAGGTTCATAGTGACGGCAACCATTACATGGGCCATCGGGATTGACAGCACAGCGAATGTAACCAGATCGGGCATTAAATTTGCAGCTGATGTCGCCAATCAGATAACCCACCCCTTCTAAATAATAGCGATCGCCTTCAACTGCTCTAACGTTTTGCCGTCCCTGCACCGATGTAAAATTCATGGCTGCTTGTCTGAGCCGTAAGCGCGATCGCAAATGGGTTTTGCGGATCACCCACAGGGAAATCAGGGACGGTAAAAAACCAACGGCAATCACTAAAAGTGTCTTTAACACCTTCTTTTTACCCCTTCTGTGCGCTGATTGATTGTCCCTGATGTTGCACTCTGGTTTTACGGAAGTACAAATATTAGGGCAGCTTTGCCTATTTGCCACCAACCGTGGTTGCAATTAGCAATGGCAGTGTGGTATCTAGCAATTTTGAGTAAGAAGTTCCTTCTACCACTTCAATCAGCATAACTGTTACAACCTCTGGGGTGAGCTGCCGTTGAATGTTGATAATTTTAAGATTTGTTGACTAATACCTTTTTGACAAGCATTTTGTGTGAGCCTCAGCCCCACTCTGGTTTTTTCTGTGTCGCTGCGATGCTAATCTTTTTTTGCTTTGCTGACGAAGTTGCTGTGCTAGCTGTGCGGCTTCCCTTTCGGCTCGGAATAAATCAACTCTTCGCGTCGTCAGAATAAATGATTCGTCAGGCTTTCGTTTCACCCAAGGGACGCTAACTGCCAAATACTGACAAATATTTTTGCCTAGCTCCTTTTTCAAGAGTGGGTAACGTTTTTGAGTATTCAGTGTGTTAGCGATCGCTTTCAATTCTAATATCGCTGCTTCTAACTCTCCTGCCATTTGATTGATACGTTCGACTTGCGCGATCAAACGCTCCCGTTCACTGATCATTTTTTTCTCTTGGGGTTGCAGTGGCACTATCGCAGTAGTTACAGATGTCGGCTGCAACAGCGAAACTTTCAGCAAAATGGGCTTTTTGTCCGTGTCTGGGATTTTTTTCATACTACCTCAAGCAAGGCTAGCTGACTTGTAAGGCATTTTAGCAGCAAATTAGTATATTTGTACTAAATAAAAATATATTAAACAAGACACCATTTCAGCAACCATCACCCCGGATCTAGAAGCTATCGTTACTAAAGTTGCGATTTTGTTCTTAATATCAAAATTTTTCCCTTAAAATCACAATTTCTCCCTTAAGTTCACGATTTTTTCCTTAATATCACGACTTTTTTCTTAATATCACGATTTTTTCCTTAAAATCACGATTTTTTTCTTAAAATCACGACTTTTTTCTTAAAGTCATGATTTTTTCCTTAAAGTCACGATTTTTTTCTTAAAATCACGATTCTTTTCTTAAATAGGACTTACGCATTCACAGAGAATACCAAATATGGGTGATGGAAAAAACCGGATCTGTCGTCGGGGTAAAGCGCAATGCTCATTGGTATCAACTTCAGGTAAAACCCTTTTTAAACCTCGTTTTCAGCCTCTGGCTGGAAATGCTCTTCAATTGCGGCTCTGCCGCAAGTCTTGAGGCGGAGCCTCAACGACGGGCATTCCCAGTCTGAGACTGGGAACGAGATAACGTGTTCAGACTGGCTTTCACCTTAAGTTGACACCTATGAGCATTGCGCTTTCCCCTTAGCTCGACTTTATCCATTTTTTTCGCAATGCGATCGCTATCGCTGAAACCTTTGTAGGACGGTAATTTTACTTTTTTAACTTCATCGATAATCTGTGAAGTGGAAAAAGTATTTGCCAAAAAGCCAGGGTTTTTGCCGGATAAAGAAAACCGAGTTCTTAATTTTGGATAAAGTCGAGCTTAGAGGATGTTTGAAAAGTCATGATTGATGTATCAAATATTCTTTTACCCCACCCTAACCCTCCCCTTATAAAGGGGAGGGAACCGGATTTTCTTGTTTCCCCCCTTTATAAGGGGGGATTAAGGGGGGTAATCATTCCATTAGGATCACAACATACCACTTTTCAAACAACCTCTTACAGCGCGGATTTATTTACCATCAAAGTAATTTTAGTTTGCAGTTTTTCTCGTAATTCTTGCGCCTGTTGATAGATTGCTACACGCCCTTTACCGGAGTGAGTTTTCACCCCTACTTGTTCCAAAGGCTGAATAAAGTAACGCAGACGAATTCTCATTGCCCAAATTCCCATTGAAGGAAACAGAATTAAGACAAACATCAAAGGCGAGAAAGGCAAGAATGGTAATTTGACTAGTCGTTGCAATTTCTGGAAATTAACAGTCCAAGGATGTAAATATTCACTACCGATGCAAACTACTGGCAGAATGGGAATTTGATAGCGATCGCTCAACTTAATAAAACTCACATCAAACTTTTCTAGTTGATAGCGTTTTTTCCAACCTTTTAGAGGGCCGCGCATACCTTCGGGTGCATATAAGAGAATTTTACCTTGAGCGATGCCTGCGGCGGGCGCAGCGATCGCTGTTTCAAAATTATCTAATTCGGCTCGTACACCACCCAAAACCTGCGACCATTTAGGTGGTAGCCACCAAATTACCCAAGGATGCTCAAATAATGCTGGACTTGCTACGGGTTGTACCACCCATCCTTTGATTTCACTTAATAAATAACCCAAAGTCAAAAAATCCCAAGGAAAACACATCCCTGCGTGATTCATTGCCACAATCAATGGCCCTGTTGGCGGCAAGTTTTCGACTTGTTGCAATTCTCCCCGAAAATAGTATTTAATGATCGGGCCGAGAACTTCTTTGCTAAAAGCTTGTTGATATTTGGGATCAAATTCACCAACTTCTTTTCGGGGTAAACGAAAACCAAGACGCACCCAGCGACTCAGCAGCGCCAGATAAAATCCACCAGGAATTAAAAATAATCCATATTCGGGCCAATTCCAACCATCTGGATCGGTTTGATAGTGCTGCCAATGGCGGTTGAATAAAATTAGCCAGCCTGGAGGATACCAAAGACAAAACCAATCAAACCAGCTAAATATATAGCCTTCACCTGACACATTTTCCAGTTGAGTGTTTAAAAGGTTTTCGGAGTGTTGATTAATCAAAACAGTAATATGGATTAGGTAAAAATTTGATTTAGATATTATCATAGCTTCACAGCTTTGCCATTAGCATCTTACCTTAGAGGATGTTTGAAAAGTCCTCTTATCGGTAGCAAAAAGTTCGTATGCATCTATCTCCTATTCCCTATTCCCTACCCACGCAAGTAAATTCAGGAATCAAACCGGATTCCTATATATATTAGGACTTACGCAAAATATCTCTCAAACTCTGATTTCTCCGTGTCGCGCCAGTTGCTACAACGGGGAGGCAGCGCGGTCTTCTCCCA
>NZ_JABXKM010000121.1 GCF_017115025.1 Nostoc sp. NOS(2021)
AGAGGATGTTTGAAAAGTCATGATTGATGTATCAAATATTTTTTACCCCACCCTAACCCTCCCCTTGTAAAGGGGAGGGAACCAGATTTTTCCTGTTTCCCCCCTTTACAAGGGGGGATTAAGGGGGGTAATAATGTGATTAAAATTACAGCCAACTACTTTTCAAACAACCTCTTAGGGGGTTGGGGGTGGGGTTCTTGTACCTCACAAGGGTCGAGAACCGCTATATTGATCCTTATTTTAAATTTTGTGCTTTCTCAATACAGCCTCTTAACTGTGCGGCGAGAACTTGGATATGGGGTTTTTTCAGCATAGTTAGGTGATTGCCAGGAATATGATGAATTTCTGTTCCTCCCAGAATTAGCTGATCCCAACCCATACTCGGATCTTCCTTGACAATGCTTGATTGAACCTTTGTTCTGAAAAGATTAATTCCTTTAGGGTAAGCTTGGGGAACGTAGTTGAGAACTGCTTGGCTATTGGCATAGAAAACACGAAGCATTGGACGAATTGCTAACTCGCTTAAAAGTCTTAACTTGGATTCTTCAGGTATAACGTTAATTGTGGCATCCTCTTTTAGGATGAAGTCAGAGAATAGATTTGTTTGGAGCGATCGCGTTAGCGACTCCCAAAAGGAGTATCGCGTTAGCGACTCCCAAAAGGAGTAGCGCACAATTTTACTAAAATTAGGCAACCGAGAAGTTAAACTGTTAATTCGATTCTTGGCGATCGCAATAATTAGATATAAATAATCGAGGAAAAAAGGCCATATATATCGCGCCACTGTAGTCAGCATAAACTTTAAACCATTACCCAAAGAAGGTATATTCCCCGGAATTGGTGCTAAAGTATCAAGTACAGCAAGTAGAGCCACTTCTTCCCCAGACTTTTGGAGTTGTTGAGCCATTTCAAAAGCAACCCAACCTCCAAAAGACCAACCTCCCAAAAAATAAGGGCCTTTCGGCTGCACTCTCCGCAATGCTTCAATATAGTGGTTAGCCATATCCTCAATGTTAGTTAATGGAGAAGTTTTTCCATCAAGTCCAATAGGTTGTAGCCCATAAAATGGTTGATTTTTTCCCAAATGATGAGCTAATTCGTAATAAGGAAAGACAACACCAAAAATTGGATGGACGCAGAAGAAAGCTGGACTTAAACCAGCAGGTTGAATCGGAACTAAGGGCGACCACGGCAGAGAATCTGTTTCTGAGGATAGAGAAGTTGCTAAACTTTCAATTGTTGGATTTAAAAATAAGCTAGATAGCGGCAATTCGTACTCAAACTGCTTGTTTATCTGCTTCAACAGACGTACAGTTAACAGCGAATCTCCGCCCAAGTCGAAGAAGTTATCGTGAATACCCACACGCTCAACATTAAGGACTTCAGCCCAAATTTTTGCCAAGGTTGACTCAGTTGGAGTCCGAGGAGCGATAAATGTTTTATCTATGAAGCGGCTAGCCGGACTGTCGAGTTCTGTTAGCGCCAAACGATCCACTTTGCCGCTAGCTGTTAGCGGCAGAGAATCCAGCATTACAAAAGCTTTTGGCACCATGTATTCGGGTAATTTTTCTTTTAAGAATTTACGTAGTACAGACGCATTAGCGAAGCGGGACGAAGTACAATTTTGCGTCTCTGCATTGAGAACAATATAAGCCACCAAGTACTTATCACCAGATACGTTCTCTTTAGCAATTACTACTGCTTTTTGCACACTTTCATGCTGATTCAGCACTGTTTCAATTTCTGACAACTCAATGCGGAATCCCCGAATCTTTACTTGATTATCGATGCGGCCTAAAAATTCAATATTACCGTCTGGTCGATACCGAGCTAAATCACCCGTCTTGTAAAGTCGCGCTCCCTTTTTATGATTAAAAGGATTGGGAATAAACTTTTCAGTAGTTAATTCTGGACGGTTAATATAGCCTTGTGCCAATCCCTCGCCACCTATATATAATTCGCCAGTAATTCCAATTGCTAAAGGTTGTAAATACTTATCTAATATATAAATTTGAGTGTTAGCAATAGGGCGACCAATGGGCGTTTTTTCACTCATAGAACTAATCTCTGCAACGGTTGACCAAACCGTTGCTTCAGTAGGCCCGTAAGCGTTAAAAAACCTACGGCTAGAACTCCACCAACGTTTGACAATATCATCGGTGCAGGATTCACCGGCACAAATAATAGTTTGCAATGCCGGAAGTGATTCTGTAGGTAAGACTGCTAATACTGCTGGCGGAAGGGTGACGTGAGTAATAGCTTTTTCGCGCAATAATTGCAGCAAAGGTTGTCCGGGGAGAAGGGATTCTTTGTTTGCTAAATAAAGAGTTGCTCCTGTTTGCAGTGCCATAACAATCTCAAAAATTGAGGCATCAAAACTTAATGATGCGAATTGCAGAATGCGGTTATTCGGTTGTAAGTTGAAAACCTCAATCTGAGCTTTTGCTAAGTTGGACAATCCTCGATGCTGGAGCAAAACGCCTTTAGGCTTTCCTGTTGAGCCAGAGGTGTAGATAACATAAGCTAGGTTGTCAGATGTTACGCAATTGGTTGGGTTTTCTTGGCTGTGTTGTGTAATAGTTGCCCAATCTTCATCTATGCAAATAATTGGATTCGAGAAGTTCTCAAAATGCTTGAGCAACTTTTCTTGTGTGAGCAAGACTGAAACTTGTGCATCTTCTAGCATGAAGTTAAGACGCTCTTGAGGTAGGCTCGGATCTAAAGGCAGGTATGCTCCACCTGCTTTGAGGATGCCTAATAGCGCGATGATCATCTCTAGCGATTTCTCTACGCAAATGCCAACTAAAGATTCGGTTTCTACACCTATTTTTTGAAGATAATGTGCAAGTTGGTTGCTGCGTATATTTAACTCTTTGTAGCTGAGTTCTTCATCGCCAAATACTAGTGCGTTCGCGGAGCGTGCGTTTAAGGCGATCGCATCGGGAGTTTTCTCTACCTGCGCTTCAAATAACTGATGAAAACACTTGTTCTCTGAGTAGTCTCTTTTAGTATCATTCCAATCAATTAATAACTCTTGTTGTTCTCGCACTGTCAGCAAAGACAAATCTGAAAGATGCTGTTCTGGATTGGCGACAATGCTTTCTAGCAGCGTTTGGAAATGTCCCAGCATCCTGGTAATGGTCGTGTCATCAAATAAATCGGTGCTATAAACCATTTGTGCTTTCAAACTTTCCAAGTCCTGCCACAGATGGAACTCTAAATCAAGCTTTGCGGTTTTGCTGTCGAACTCAAATAGCGAAAGCGTTAACCCAGGTAAATTTAGCGCTTCGATAGGAGTATTTTGCAGGCTAAATACAACCTGAAAAAAAGGATGATAGCTCAAATCTCGCTCTGGATGTAGTTCCTCCACCAGCTTTTCAAAGGGCAAGTCCTGATGGCTGTATGCTCCTAAAGTTACCTCTCGCACTCGCTTTAACAATTCTCGAAACTTCGGGTTTCCTGAGAAATCTGTACGTAGCACCAAGCTATTGACAAAAAAACCAATTAATCCTTCTAATTCGCTACGGTTGCGATTAGCAATAGGTGAACCGACTGTAATATCCTCTTGCTGGGTGTAGCGATAGAGCAAAGTCTGAAACGCTGCCAGCATTGTCATGAACAAGGTAACGCCTTCTTGGTAGCTAAGTGCCTCTAGCGCTTGAGTTAAGGAGTGTGGTAACTCTAGAAATTGTTTTGCACCCCTGTAGGTAGGAACTGCTGGTCTGAGTCGGTCGGCGGAGAGATTCAGCACCGAAATCCCGTCTAACTGTTTTTGCCAATAAGCTAACTGGGTTTGTAGGGGCGAGGTGCCGTTTGCCCCCACTTCTTGCAGCCACTCCCGTTGCCATTGGGCAAAATCTGCATATTGAATGGGTAGTTCTGGTAGGGGCGTAGACATGCAATCGCTTGTCGTCAGACATCGCTTATCCTCTGCAAAGGCTTTATATAATACCCCCAGTTCTCTAATTAGCACTCCAATTGACCAGCCATCGGCAACAATGTGATGTAGGTTTAGCAGCAGCACATATTCTGCTTCATCTAGTTGTAGCAGCTTTACTCGCAGCAATGGCCCGGTGGTGAGATTGAAAGGACGTTGAGCCTCTTGGGTTACGATTTGCTGCACTTGTGTGTCGCGTTCTTGGCTCTCGAAATTGCGTAGGTCTATTACCAGAAGAGGTATGGTTAAGCTGGGTGCGTTAGCACAGCTTTGTGCAGAAATCGCCTGCACTGGCTGCTGCTCTACCATCACAAATGTAGTGCGTAAGGTTTCGTGGCGACGTACAATTTCGTTGAATGTCTGCTTTAAGGCGGTGAAGTTGAGGGAACCTGTCAGGCGAAGTGCTGTTGACACATTGTAAAATGGATTGCCCGGTGCTAACTGGTCGAGAAACCATAATCGCTGCTGGGCGAAAGAAGTGGGAAAAACGAAAACCTCTGCTTCTTCAGAAAAATTAAGTTCTTCATCATCTGTGAGACTACTGAGAATATACTGGCTCATAAGTGAATGGCAAACAGTTCTGGTGGAATTTGTGGAAACTTTTTCTCAGACCATGTTGTTGTCAAGGCTCACAGAGGAGTTTAGCTCTGAAGAACTAATGGTTGTCAGACCAGGAAATCGGTTATCAGTGATGCCCGTTTCAAAAGCAGTGGCTTTGAAGATTTTGGCGATTAAAACCTCTTAAATGTCCGCTCAAAATAGAGACAGTTGTCCTGGCGATACATTTCCCCTCCGTCGCGTATGAAAACTGAAGTGACTAGCTGTTTATATAGACAACAAAAATCTATTCTACAACGTAGAAAAAACAACAACAACAGCCCTAATTCTTGCGTTAGGGTAGAAACAACTTAGTTTCCACAACGTAGAAAATGACCAAGGTTGAATGGGCGACATACCCTCACACAAAGGAACGATTTAGCTGTGTCTTCGACCCTGAAACCTCCCTACCCATAGAGCCAATCCAGAGGTTTTTGAACTACTGTAGAAAGAGTTATCAGGGGTTACGTTGTAGAAGAATTTTACCTAAATCAGTCACATCAAGGCTTCTACGACGTGGATTCTACATAAAGCTGTGCATAACGCACATAAGTTTGACCTACGATTATCCTCTGGCAGAAAATTCATATGATGCACGAGAGAGTGTTAATGCCATTCTAAGGGAACGGGAAAGTTTGGAGATATCATCACCTGGGCGAATGCACTTCAACCAACAGCATTCTGTCATGGTTCCAGCCCAGCAATGACCCTATCTGCCACACTGGAAACAATATAAGTAGCGAAAGTCACTAATGCAGCAGTGATAATTACTGCCATCAAACCTAAATAAGGGACTGACAAGAAATAAATTATTCAAAGAAACGTAGACGCAAAGCGGCTTGCCGCAGGCTACCACTCCAGACGCAGAGAACACAGAGAGAAGAGAAATAGAGAGGATTTTTGCGTCAGTTTTGGGATATTTTTTTATTTGTCAGTCCCTAAGCAATCAGCAAAATCACAAGAGTAACGCTTCCATTGAAAACCGATACCAAAGCATTACGTAATCTAGTAAATATTAAAGAGAATCCCAGGTATTAGGAGACCTGACGGGGCGACGAAATAGCCTAAAACACTGACAAAATAAAGAATGGAGCAATTTATGGTAAAAAAAGATAGATTACGGTTAGTGCTGTTGAAGTAACAGAGTTGACCCAGGAGGAGCAAAGCGATCGCCTGCATCTAGAACGCAAAGTGGAAAGAGCGGTTTTTGAAGCACCAAAAGCACTTATGGAGCTATGCGATCGCAGGCTGTACCGTTCCACGCACAAAACTTTTGAGGAATACTGCAAAGATAGATTTGGTTACAGCCGCCCACAGCCCTACCTTCTAATGGAAGCAGCAGCAATACCTACTTGGGCTGGATTCCAATGACGATCTGCGGCTAAGAAAATTGCCAAGTAAGGTTCAAAAACATCTCGCACATCATCCAAGCAAAGGTTGAGCCGATCCAAACTACGAACAGATGTGCTTTTAGAATTACCCTTAAAATGTTTATAACGACCAAAAAGCAGGTTATTAATCTTACGTTTAGGTTTTTGCATAAATCTGCTTTGGTCTGATTTGGTTACTATTAAAAGACAAATATTAATAATATGTAATATTATTAGTCTCCTTCTTCAGACTGATTATTATTAAAAAATTAACTAAAATAGATGATTTAAGTATGATTGCATAGTCTTAAATTTGACGTTAGTAAAAAGATATAAAGACTATATAAAGACTATGCCTTGATTAGTAAAGCTAGTCTTTGATAGCTGATGTTCGGAGAGTTTTAATCAACACTAATCATCCTGTAGGTAGATTCCAAATAAATGAGAAAATATCGAAAATAGAGTTACAAATATTAATAATTTCTGATTGTGGATGAAATCCTGTGTCGCTGCTCCTGGAGATGGAAAAATGGTTTTTATGGAAAGTAAGCGCTTGCTCTTCGTTGCTGACTTTCCATCTGTACAGCAGGGTAAAGACTTTTCTCAAACTTTAGTCCAAATACCCCCGTCACCGCATTGTGAAGTTTGTGTAATTGTTCCAGTTCGCAATGAAGCTCAGATGTTGGCAGCAACCCTTACTGCCCTGATACATCAAGTTGATCTAGAAGGACAGCTTTTAGATCCTAGACGTTACGAAATAATTGTGTTGGCAAATAATTGTAGCGATGATTCAGCAGCTATAGCCCGGAGTTTCGCGGGGCAACATCCAGATATAGCACTCCATGTAGTTGAAAAAACTCTGCCTCCTGCGGAAGCCTATATTGGTCGAGTGCGTCAGATTTTGATGGATGAAGCATACCGCCGTTTGTCTAGCTTAGGACGCACAAGGGGGGTAATTGCTTCAACTGATGGAGACTCGCAGGTAAGCCCAACTTGGATTGCTGCCAACCTGTACGAAATTAACTGTGGTGCTGATGCTGTCGGGGGGCGAATTCTTGTTGAGTGCGCTGGTCGTGCTAATCTACACCCTTACGCCAGAGCTTGCTATCTGCGTGAAGTGGGCTACCGCTATTTAATAACCGAATTAGAAACTTATCTTGATCCCGACCCTTATGACAGCTTTCCCCGCCATTATCAACACTATGGAGCAAGTTTGGCAGTAACAGCAGAAATGTATGCACTGGCAGGAGGCTTACCGGCAGTGCGGACTCCTGAAGATGTAGCTTTTTACCGTGCCTTGGTACGGGTAAATGCCCGTTTTCGCCACAGTTCCCTAGTGCGGGTAATAACTTCGGCAAGACAAATCGGACGTACCAATGTTGGTTTAGCAAATCAGCTGAGTAAATGGATAGAAATGGGACAGCGACAACAATCATTTGTAGTCGAGCCAGCAGGGGCTATCGAAACTCGTTTTATTGCACGTCGCCAATTACGAGTGATGTGGTGGTGCGTTCTCAATGGCTATCAGCCAAGTCATGCCAGCATCGCCTCCTTGGCAGAGATGCTGGGAATTTCAGCCCAATGGCTTGTGCAGAAATTGACCCAATCTTATACCTTTGGTCAGTTGTTTGAACAAGTCGAAGAACGCCAGCAGTCAGAGCAAACGTGGGCTTCGCGCTGGAAATGCGTGGAAATTGAACAAGCAATTGGAGATTTGCGCCTGCGTCTTGAGAGTTTGCGTCATATCATGTCCGCTTGATTACTTATTAAACCCGAAGAACCCCACCCCGCCAAAGCTACGCTTCGTCTCCCCTCCCCGCA
>NZ_JABXKM010000300.1 GCF_017115025.1 Nostoc sp. NOS(2021)
AGCATAGCTTTGGCGGGGTGGGGTTCTTAGGGTTTAATAAGTAATCAAGCGGACATGATATCACATCTTCTAGGTCGCTGTAATTTATGTATGGGGTTACTCAGCACTCAGCATTTCTGAAGATAGGATTTTCTGTAAAGAAAGCAATAATTCGTTCACAGTATAGGGCTTTGACAAAAACGTATTGACACCAATAGCAGATACTGCACTGAGCTTATTGTCAGACATAAGTCCACTGCTGGCAATAATTTTGACTTGGGGGTTGATTTTTTGCAGGGTACGGATGGCAGTTAAACCATCCAGCGAGGGCAGCATAATATCCATTAGTACAACACTAATTTTGTCCATATTTTGAGCGTATAGCGCGATCGCCTCAATGCCATCACTGGCAATTAGGGTTTTGTAGTTGTGAGTTTCTAGTGATGTTCTGGTAATCTCTTGAATGGCAACTTCATCATCCACAACCAAAATCAATTCTCCATGTCCTATCTGTGGTGGCAAATTTTCTGGGCTGAATGTTTCCATTCCCCCCACTGCTGGCAAGTAAACTTTAAAGCTGGTGCCACTTCCCAGTTCGCTATACACATTCACAAAACCTCCGTGACTTTTAATGATCCCCAGGACGGTGGAAAGTCCTAACCCTGTACCTTGTCCGACATCTTTTGTGGTAAAAAATGGCTCGAAAATTCTATCTAAGATTTCTCTAGGAATCCCAACTCCAGTATCGGAGACAGTAATCACTGTGTAAGCCCCCTCTTTGGCTTCCAGGTTCATCCGGGCATAATTTTCGTCAATCAACAGATTTTCAACAGAGATACTCAAACTACCGCCATTGGCCATAGCATCGCGGGCGTTAACGCAGAGGTTCATCAGCACTTGATGCAGTTGGGTGCTATCTCCAGAAACCATCCACAAATCTTGCGGGAAATCAGTGCTGATTTCTATGGATTTGGGAAATGTCTCTTTCAGAATCTTGGCAACTTCCACAATCAAATGCTTGATCTGCAAAGTGATCCGCTTCCCTTCCACACCCCGCGCAAAGGACAGTACTTGTTTGACTAAATCAGCGCCGCGTTTAGCGTTGATTTCCAAAATCTCTAGTAGATGGCGGGTGCGCTTATCTGCATCAGGAAATTTGAGTGGTAACAGTTGCGCTCCTGCCAGAATCGGTGTCAGGATATTGTTGAGATCGTGAGCAATGCCACTAGCAAGAGTGCCAATACTTTCCAGGCGTTGAGCGCGAAACAATTGGGCTTCTAAATGTTTTTTCTCGGTAATATCTGTGTCAACGGTGAGAATTGATTTGGGTTTCCCTTGTTCATCGCACACCAGACTCCAGCGACTAGCAACCAGGATTTCTTTGTCAGTTTTGGTAAGTTTAGTTAACTCGCCCTGCCACTTACCTTTACTAATAACTTGCAACAAAGCTGCTTCGATTTCTGGTGAAGGTTCGTCATACAAAAGCTCACTAGCATTTTTGCCCCAAGCCTCTGTAGCTTGCCAGCCGTAAAGTGTTTCTGCGCCTTTGTTCCAGAAGATAATTTGATTGTTTAAATCTCGCACGCAAATGGCATCTGTGGTGACATCAAGTAATGCTGCTTGTTCGCGGATTTTTTCTTCTGCCAATTTGCGATCGCGTAGCGCCGCTTGCTGTTCGCGCAGTGCGGCTTGTCGTTCGCTAATATCGATACTGGCGCAAGTTACCCCGACAACTTCTTGCGACTCATTCCGCAATGGCTCGACAGTTAAATCGTAATATCGAGTTGTATCTTTGATTGTAATTGATACTTCCTCTCGCGTTCCGATGCCAGTGGTTAGCACCCCATGTTTAATTGTGATCAGACGTTGAGCATCTTCAACTGGAATGATATCCAAGTCTTGTTTACCCAAGATTTCCTCAACCGTTAATCCATAGGAGGGATTGTAAACCCAGGTGTAGCGTAACTCTCTATCTTGGTTGTAGACAAAGATGGGAGAGTTTTTGAGGGCAACCCGAAATCGCTCCTCACTATGGCGCAGTGCGTCGTCTGCCCGTTGACGTTCGATCGCATAACGCATTGAGCGCACTAGCAAGTCGCCAGTTACTTGCCCTTTTACCAAATAATCCTGCGCTCCTTGCTGCATTGCCCTAATTGCCAGGGTTTCATCGTCTATACCCGTCAGCACAATTATCGGAGTGGCTTTTGCCTGATGGTGAGCAATGACAAAGGTTTCTAGTCCCTGGCTATCTGGTAGCGAGAGGTCTAACAGAATTACATCAAAAATTTCCTTTTCTAGGTAATTGATTGCTTCCGAAAGCCGCTCAACGGGCATCAAATCAACTACAACTGTGGTAACTTCCTTTAAAAACTCCTGTAATAAAAAAATATCACCAGGGTTATCTTCTACTAACAAGACTTTAATATTTTTACCTGCCATTTCCACTACTCCGGTGGCAGTTTTACGATCGCAAACCAAAAATTTTCTATTGATTGTACAACTTTAACGAATTGATCGAAATCTACTGGCTTAGTTATATAACAGTTGGCATAAAGGTTATAAGCTTTGAGAATATCTTCTTCAGATTGGGAAGTCGTCAAAATTACTACAGGAATTCGTTTGAGGTTTTCATCTCCTTTAATTTCTGCTAATACCTCCCGCCCATCTTTTCTAGGCAGGTTCAAATCGAGTAGCACAATATGTGGCTGGGCTACTTTAGCATATTTTTCTTCTTTTCGCAAGAATGCCATTGCCTCTACACCATCTTCGACCACATTTAAGTGAATCGAGAATTTGCTATCTTCCAGGGCGATGCGCGTGAGTTGGGCATCGCCAGGATTATCCTCTACCAACAAAACCTCAATAGGCATAATTGCTGTTATGGTTCCCACCATTGCTTACAAAAAGGCAGGAGTTAGGAGGCAGTTCTTGCTGGAGGTTAGGAGAGACGCGATTAATCGCGTCTGTCCGTGGGTTTAGAGCCACGTTTAAAGAAAGAATTATACACCAGACGCGCAGCGCGAAGTATAAAGCGTCTAAGATCAATCCCACTATGAGTAAGGGTGGGTTCCTCCTGCCTCCTGCCTTGTCTACGACACGCTGCGCGAACGACCTCCTGCCTCCTGAACTGCTCTATCTGGAATTGTGAAGTAGAAAGTTGAGCCTTGACCGGGTTTTGACTCAACCCAGATCCGGCCGCCGTGGCGTTCTATAATTTTCTTACAAATTGCCAGACCAATTCCCGTACCTGGATACTTGTCTCTACGGTGCAAGCGTTGAAATATTATAAATATACGTTCAGCATACTCAGATTCCAAACCAATACCATTATCGCGCACCCAGAACAACCATTCATCTACCGACGGGATAACATTTAAACTTTCTGCATCTAAATTTACATCTGCCCTTGCTACCCCGATGTGAATTCGTGGCTGCTGATGACGGCAAAATTTGATCGCGTTGGCGATCAGATTTTGAAATACTTGTATCAGTTGGGTAGTATCAGCCATCACTTCCGGTAGAGGATTATGAGTGACAATTGCCCTACTATCTGCGATCGCAATTTGAAGATTAGCGATCGCCTGTTCTAAAACAACACTACAATCAACTAGCATAAAGGGCTGACCACGGCTGCTGACGCGGGAATAGTTCAACAAATCATTGATTAGGGTCTGCATTCGGCCGGCCCCATCTACTGCGTAGGTGATAAACTGATCGGCATTCGCATCTAGTTGATTTTTGTATCTTCGCTCTAATAGTTGTAAATAACTAGTTACCATCCGCAACGGCTCTTGCAAGTCATGGGAAGCGACATAGGCAAACTGTTCCAATTCTGCATTAGAACGAGCGAGTTCCTGACTTTGCTGGGTTTCTTTTTCTAATAGTTGCGCTTGAGATAAAGCAATCGCAATTTGATTACCTAGTTGCTGTAACAACTCCGTCTCAAAGTTATTCCACTGTCGAGGTGCGGCACACTGATTAGCCACTAACAAGCCCCAAATGCCATCCCTGACGAGAATCGGTACTACGAGGTTAGCTCTGACACCAAACTCCCCAAGAAATTCGCGATGGCAGGGGTGAATATCAGCAGATTCAATGTCTTCAATGGCACTAACTCTTCCCAGGCGATATCTTTCTAGGTAGTGTTCTTGAAAGCAGGTGTCGAGCATATTTTTTCCTAGAATTACCGGCCAACCAGGTAGCACCGCCTCTTGCACCACTGTTCCCGAACCATCAGGCCACAGTTGAAAAATCAAAACTCGGTCAGCTTGTAGTAATTTTTGTACCTCAGTCACTGTGTTTTCGAGAATTTTGTCTATTTGTAAAGATTCTCGAATTTTTAAAGTGATTTCGGCAAATAATTGCGATCGCAGATTCTGCCGCTTTAATTCTTCTTCTACCCGCTTGCGATCTGTGATATCAGTATAAGAACCTACCATCCGCACTATATCACCCAATGCGTCCCAAAGTCCCTGTCCTCGATCTAGAATCCATTTATAGCTGCCGTCTTGGCATTGGACTCGATATTCACAGACGTAAAACGGTGTTTTCTTGGCAAAGTGGTCTTGGAAGGCTTGAAGTACGCAATCTCGCTCATTGGGATGGATTCGTTGTGTCCATTCATCCCAACCGTTGGAAACTTCGTGGTCTTTATAGCCGAGCATTTCCTTCCACTGAGTTGAGAAGAACACTTCATTAGTCTTAAGGTTCCAGTCCCAAATGCCATCATTATTACTATGTAATGCTAATTGCCAACGTTCTTCACTTTCCCTCAGTGCTTGTGCTGTTTGCCGCCGTTCAGTAATGTCTGGAAAATTTAGTTTCTCGGTAATTTGAGATACCTCAGCTACATAACGCCTGAGTTCTAGTTGGTCGATTACCAAGCGACTCAGAGCTATCAACGCCTCCACTTGTTTTTGGCTCAATTGCCGTGGAACTTGGTCAATTACACACAGAGTTCCCAGCATATCTCCCTTCGGAGTAATTAAGGGTACACCTGCATAAAACCGTATATATGGATAGCCAATTACTACCGGATTATTTGCCAACTTTTCATCAGCTAGGGTATCTGGAACCACTACAACATTACGCCGCTCTTGGCAAAGGTAAGATAACCCAACACTCCGGGGCATTTCTGATACATCTAAACCAACTTTTGCCTTAAACCATTGACGGTTTTCATCAATGAAATTTATCAAAGATATGGGAGTGCCACAAATATATGCCGCTAACTGAGCAAGATTGTCGTAGGCTTCTTCGGGTTCAGTGTCAAGAATTTGATACTGGCGGAGGGCTTCTAGCCTCGCCATTTCTGTATCAATATGTCCAGCTTTCATTAACTTTTATTAATAAATCTAAATGTAATATTCAGTCAGCAGCGTGGCTATCTCAAGAATAGCTTAACTTTTTTTAACAATTGTGAGTCCTTTCCCCGCCTTTGGCTGTTCAGGGAAGTCTGTTAAAAATACTACATCCACATTAGGGACTGACAACAAATAAATGACTACTACTTGTGGGGTGGGCCGAAAAGCCATTAGTGTCAACTTAAGGTGAAAGCTCATCTAGAGCAAGCTTTTAGAGATTGTCTCGTTCCCAGCCAGAGGCTGAGAATGCCGATGTGAGGGCTGCCGCCTCAAGACTTGCGGCAGCAGCCCAATGAGGTGCATTTCCAGCCTCTGGCTGGAAACGAGGTTTGTAAAAGGGTTTTGGCTTAAGTTGACACCAATGGCAACATGAGCACCTTTGGCTACGGGCCCTCGTGTCGCCCACCCCACAAGAAATAGTTGAGTATTTTTTATTTGTCAGTCCCTTAAAAGTGATGCCTAGAGTCAGCCACTGCCTGTCTACGCTGCAAAGTTATTGCGTAGGCGTAGCCCGTCGTAGACATCGCATTAATCTTTAGGAATAAGAATTAAATAACATACAATTTATGTCCCTGGCTTACCTCACCCTCAATCCCTCTCCTTCTAAAGGAGAGGGAGGCTAGAGACAAGATAAAGTTTTGCATTTTATTTAATCCACGTTCTTTAGTGTAAACAAATTTAGTGTGCATGATCAAGATTCAGCTATTAGACATAGGCGTGAAAAAGAATGTAGAGACATAGCACTGCTACGTCTCTATAAGGGTTCTGGATAACGCATATTTAATTTCTACCGTAGAGCGTTACCCTGAAACTGATAACTGTTAAACCCCTACTAAAACAGCTTCTCGCAGCTTGGCAATCACATCACTTAGATTACCTGTGTTCAGACGGTAACTCAGAGGATGGACAATCAACCGCGCTGTGCTTTCATACAGAGTAGCAATTTCAATCAAACCATTTTCGCGCAAAGTCCGCCCTGTGGAAACCAAATCCACTATCGCTTCTGACATTCCAGTAATTGGGCCTAGTTCCACTGAACCATACAACGGAACTATTTCCACAGGTAAATCTAGACTGTGGAAATATTCACGAGCGCAATTCACATACTTAGAAGCAACTCTACCATGCGGTAGTAAATCTAAAGGCGATCGGTAAGAACTAGATGCTTTTACCGCCACCGACATCCGACAATGCCCAAACTGCAAATCCACCAAATGGGCAACTTGCGGCTGCTTCTCGCGCAGGACATCGTAACCAACAATACCTAGTTGTGCCTGACCATATTCCACATAAACGGGGACATCGTGCGCCCGCACCAGCAAAGCTTTCGCAAGTCCCTTAGTGTCAGGAATTTGAAGTTGGCGATTTCCTGAATCTAAAAAAGCACTAAAGTCTAAGCCCACAGATTGTAGCAAGCGGATGCTATTTTTAAGGAGTTCCCCTTTTGGCAATGCAACAGTCAGCATTCTTTTTTTAGTATCCTTGGCGTTCCAGCAGTTGAATAATATTGAGAATATCTCTATATGCTTACCACAAGCAGCATGAGAATTTTATTAGTTGATGATGAAGTTGAGCTAACTGAACCCTTGAGTCGCTTATTAACTCGTGAGGGCTACATTGTGGATGCCGCTTACGATGGGACAAGTGGCAGCGAATATGCACAAGCAGGCAGTTATGACCTACTAATTTTAGATTGGATGCTGCCAGGAAAAACGGGGTTAGAGATTTGTCAGGAATTGCGACGCCAAGGCAAAACCACTCCTGTGCTGTTTCTCACAGCCAAAGATACTCTAGATGACCGCGTACAAGGTTTAGATGCTGGTGCAGACGACTATTTAGTTAAACCTTTTGAACTGCGAGAGTTATTAGCCAGAGTCCGGGCTTTGTTGCGTCGTTCCGGTTCCCAAACCTATGAAACCCCCACCGGACGGCTGATTGTAGCTGATTTAGAACTCGATTGTGAAAATCAAGTAGCCGACCGTCAAGGACGAATAATTGAGCTATCGCAGAAAGAAAGCCAGTTGTTGCAATACTTTATGGAACACACTGGACAACTAATGACTCATGCCCAGATTATGCAAAATTTGTGGCAAGAGGAAGAACAACCCAGTAGTAATGCGATCGCGGCATTAATTCGCCTGTTGCGCCGTAAGATTGAAGTAGGTAGAGAAACTGCGCTAATTCACACAGTCTACGGCAAAGGCTATCGTTTCGGTGCTTCTTCAGTGGAGTCAGTTCACCCGCCTACTTCCAAATCACAATAGACTTCTTGATATAGCAGGGGACTGGGGACTCTTTACTGGGGACTGGGTTGAAAGTCTGTTTGTATATAGGTTTTATCA
>NZ_JABXKM010000205.1 GCF_017115025.1 Nostoc sp. NOS(2021)
GTGGGGTTCTTGGGGTTTAGTAAGTAATCAAGCGGACATGATATTATTCATAATTCCTAATTCATTTGTGAAAATGTAAGAAAAAATCACTTTTGTAAATTTAGTAATAATGCTGAAAATTTTCTAAAATATGGAGTACATAAGTAACATTTGTACTGTCTTTTCAGGGCAACATATTCTCATCAACCGTTACTGCCGCTGATATTTTCAAGACGCGTTAACCATTGATTGAAATGCTGGCACTGCTGACGTATTGTATCCAACCCAATATCCATTGCAATCAAGGAGCCATGTAATGGCTTTTCATATCCAAGGCAACATCTGATAATTCGTTTAGACGGGGCTGTTGTCGGGTCTTCATTAATATGTTCAGGTGAAAGGAATAAGTTACGCTCTGCCTGTAGGCTATCTACTATGCTTTGGTCAAACCATGCGAGAAAAGCTTGTGGATTGCTGTACAGGAGTCCCTCAAACTCATGAACCAGTAAATTGGGGAGAAAATTTTGGTGTTTAATGTCTGCGCTCATTTGCTGCTCAAGATATTCAGCTTTCTGAAATGGGTCATTCGTATTAGGCAGAGAACTGCTTCCTGGAAAATCATTTGGCAATCGATATAAATCAAACATCGTAGTGACGAACGCCGAACCATCCTCAAGGCATTTACGATTTAATTGCGGCTTGATCTTTGCATAACTCACTACACCGCCCTTAGTTGTTGAGCTAGTTCGCACAAGAATGGGGTTGAGATATATGTCTTTTCGCTGAAGATGTTCGCAGAGTACTTCTTTTACAAAAGTTTCTTCCGTCTGTCCTTCTACAAAAACGTGTATTCGGATCATCGTGAAGGTCTCCCGCCAAGGATGTTCTTCTTCCACAGTTCTCCTAAGCTGTAGTCTTCAAGCCACTCGTGTAAATCATCCTCATTCAATCTTCGGAGTGATGATTTACCATGTTCGCGATCTACAACAATTACATCTTCCGCCCTAAATTCATTGAGCAGTTCAACCGACTGAGTTGAAACAATAACTTGTTTTTCTTTTGCAGCGGAGCGAATTAACGATGCAAGAACAGTAATTGCATACGGGTGAAGACCTAGCTCAGGTTCATCAACCAAAATGGTTTCGGGTTGAAGGGAAGTAGGTTGCAAAAAGACTGTAACCAGGCATATAAAACGAAGTGTTCCATCTGAAAGAAGATGAGCTTTAAACGGAATATCCTGACCTTGCTCGACCCATTCCAACTCGATCACCTCATTGTTTTGTGGAGAAGGACGTAGATAGAAATCACCAAAGAAAGGAGCAACAAGTCGAATTGTTTTGACAATTCGCCGATAAGATTCCGAATAATTTTCACTTAACAAATATAGGAAAGCTGCAAGATTGCGTGCATCAGAACGCAAGTAAGCATTATCATTAATCCTGTGTGGTTGCTTCACATAAGCGGTGTCGCTTGTATCATGGAAATGATAAACTCGCCACTGCCGCATGGTGGACAATATGTACTTGTCAATTCCTGTCCCAGTGCCCCGTAAAACCTTACTCTCAAAATGACCACTACCGATTTCACGCTCACCGATCTTGTTCCACCAAAAAGATTCTTTGGAAAACATCAGGCGGTTGTCTTGAGTTGGTTCAAGAGTAGCGAAGTACCCGTTGTTTCCAAAATAAAGCTCAATCTCTAGTTGCTCAGTTGTTTTACGCCCAAAATGTAAGATCGTATCGGGGCCACCCTGGCGGCTTACCAAAACTTGCAGATTCATCTCAAGCATCTGCTGAATCATGTGAAAGAAGCCTATGAAGTTAGATTTACCTGCACCATTACATCCAATGAGTACGTTTAGTTTCAAAAGCTTAAGGTCACATTCAGCAATAGACTTAAAGCCCTTCAAAACAATCCTTGATAGTTGGCTGTCATTGGTCAGATCGCTCATGCAATGGTCTCCTGATTTTTAAGCTTTTGGACTGCTTATTTCACAAATAGACCTTAATAGTAATTGTGATTTAGATCATCTAGCCAGGGTCAGCACATTTTATCAATAAGACTTATTAATTATCAATAATTTCTAATTTATTCGCATTAAATATTGCTTGTTGATAACATATTATACATAGGCGTAGCCCGTCGTAGAAATCGCTTTCGGATCTGGAACACTAATCAAAAAATGTTAATACGCTTGGGTTAAGCCCAAGCGTATTGAGTTAAATATGGAACAGCTTATCCCTTCTAACTTATTATCGGTACTTGTGCTGTTCTAATAACTGTTGCGCTCTTGGCTTGTAAATTAAATAGAACAAAGCCTCGATATAGCGCAATAAATCTTCCCGATTTTCCTTTGAGGTAAAGTTCCAGAAACCATAAATCCGTGCTAAGGATAACAGCTTGTTAGTGTGAATTTTCCAAGTATAGGTGCTGTAAACACGGTCAATTCCTCGCTGGGAAATGTCATTCCAATAGTTAGAATTTTGTTCGCATTTAGTGATGAATTGCACAATTTTTGTGGCTGTTTCCTCTAACTTTGTCGGGTTAATCAAAAAGCCATTAACTTTATCTTGAATAATCTCTAATGGCCCACCAAATTGTGTGGCAAAAGTCGGTAATCCTGAAACCATCGCCTCTAAAATTGTCAAACCAAAAGCTTCAAATAAAGCTGGTTGTACAAAAATTCCCTGATGATCGGCAATGACTCGGTAAATTTCACCAGAATCAGTTTTAGTCAGGCGCACACCCAGCCAACGAATTTTACCGTGGAGATTGTACTGGTCAATTATTTGGTAGAGTTTGATAATTTCGTCACGTTCTTCGTTGTCGCCTGATTCTTCAACGCGCAATTTACCCGCCACTAAAATTAAGTTGCAATGCTCCTGTAATTCTTTACTTTGACCAAAGCATTCAGCTAAACCTGTGAGGTTTTTAATGTGATCAAGACGCGCCATTGAGAAGAGAGGGCGCTTGTTAGGATCGTCGAGTTTGCCAAAGATTTGCGCGGGGTCTTCCAGAGTAAAGAGTGTTTCTGCAAGCCGTTGGCGATCGCTCTCTACCCGGTCTTTAGTTCGGGTGTAGGGGAAGTAATTATTTTCGTTTACTCCAGGAGGTACGACATTAAATTTGGGACTAAATAATTCAATGCCATTGGTAACATGGTACAACTCCGGCATGGTGAAGCACTTATAAGACTCGTACTGTCCCACACTATCGGGTGTCCCGACAATTTCTTGGTAGGTGCTGCTAATCACAAAATTGGCAGCATTCATCGCAATCAAATCAGCAGTGAATTGCAAGGAAAAATGATATTTATCTTCCAAATCTTGCCAGTAGAGGTTACTGAACAAGTATTTAGATTTTTCCAAAGCATGGGCAACATTGCATTGAGTAACTTTCAGCCGTCGCGCCAGCAAGAATGCCACTAAATTCCCATCAGTATAGTTTCCAACTATTAAGTCAGGTGTACCATGAAATTCTGCCCGTAGTTCTCTTTCGGAATCAATGGCGAAAGTTTCTAGATAAGGCCAAAACTCAAACCGGGAAATCCAGTTTTGAGTCATATTGGGATTAAATTCCCGTAAAGGGACTCGCAAAATCCAGGCGTTTTCGGTATCGTGGACTTTTTCTAGCCGTTGATTACAAAGGGTACCATCACTATTGGGAATCAAGCGGGTGAGAATAATTACCTTTGGCTGAACATTCAATCCTTCTAAACCCGCTAGCAAGACATCTTCTTGTAGCTGCTTTTCTAGGCTTTTTGCCTGGTCAAGCACGTAAACTACCTGACCACCGGTATCGGGACGCCCCAAAACGCCCTCTTGCCCAAACCAACCGTGAGCTGACACCAAGACGATTTTAAAAATCATCGGAACACGAGAAATCAAGGCTTCTAAGGTTTGAGGGTCGGCAGAATCAATCAATTCATCGAGAATATTTAAGCTTTCCCGCACGCGCCCTGCGGTGTTACCCCAACCCGGCTCAAAACCCATTGACTGCAATTGGAAGCGCAATTGTTCGTATGGTTCATCATCGGGGCGATTATTAACAAAACCGATAGCTTTCTTGACTTGCTCGGAAAGTTGCTGCTGTGATTGAATGCGATCGTTGAGCAGCAGTTGAACACCGTTGTAGTGGTGCAGGCGCAAGAAATTCAATAAGCTGTCCAGCAATTGTTTGGAGTCTTGAAATATTTTGCTGGATAGATAGCGGTTGAGAAATTGTACCCCCTTACCAATATTTTTGGGGTCGCGGATGACTGGGGTGTAGTCATAAAACGGGCCAAAATCTAACTCTAGCAGGCCGCCGTCATTAGGATGAAATTTGTTCACCAAGCGATCGCGCAGATCCAACAAATCCTGCACCGTCATTGGCTCAATGCTCAAGTCTGATGTCAACCAATAAACTTCTTGGCTGGCAATCTTAGAACGGATGATGAAACAGAAGTTTGAGTCCTCCTGAATAATTTCCTGAGTATAGTAAATAAGTTTGCCTAACTCAGAGTAAGTGTAAAAAGCCTCTGGTTTCTGGGACTTTGAGCAATACTCACTATATACATTGAGTATGTCGTTCCGCAGCAAATACTTCTTTTCTTGTTGGCGTAATTCACTAAGAAAGGAACGCAAATCACTTCTTTCTTCACTATCTAAGACTGCTTGAAGCAATTCAGACATAGCAACTCCACTAGATGACGATGTTTGCATTGTTGACTTCAAGGCGAGACAAATAAGCCTCTACCTTTTCTTAGACCAGATATAAACACGAAATAACACAGATAAATCATATTTATCTGTGTACTATAAGTCTCAACTTTTTAGCTCGCACTTAAATCATGTTCTACTTTATTTAAAGTATCTATGACTCAATATTTTTGGATCTAACTAAAGGAATACAATTTTTATTTCTTTTGATAGACGTTAGGAAATAACTTGCTATTATCTATTTTTCAAGGGCTGAAACAAAACTTAATAGTTTAGCTTTAAGCTAAACTATTCATTTGAAGTTCAATGAATTAAAATCAATTTTTATTCTAGTATAGACTAATCCTTATTTGCCCTAGTTAGAATTTAAGCGAAAGTTGTTTAAAACGGGTCAATTTATATGGCTACCAATACACAGAAGTTAACAGCTTATGACCACAGTATAGGCAACATCCTGATTATATCTTTACTTGCCTTCTGTGGGCTGACTTTTATTATTCTTCTAGGCATTTTCTAACAATTGAATGTGTGTTCAAAAACTTCTGACGCTCAATTTCCCGACTTATTGGAGAAGTCGGGAATCTTAATATAAAAAGTGCATAAATAATTAAAGGTTTGTAGTAAGCGGCTTTAGCCCTGAAAATAGGACTGGAGCCGCTTACTATGAGCTAATTTAATTAAATTTACATTGCGTAACATAGTTTGATTTATTCTTGCCCACTTACTTGTAAAAGTTTTTACACTCTCGGCGGTGTGTAGACATTTACTCCTGCAAAGAAGCAAGCTACGCGCAACGTCTCATAGAGAGGTGGGTTGTCATAAGATATTGCACACCTAATTTTCATTTAAAAAGTAGATTTGCTTATATACATCAACTTCTTGATAAGATAAGCTAATTAATCATCGTGGGTTTGCGACCCTTTCAAGTCCATGAACTCGTAGATGGCAGATCCTTGCTAAAGTAATGGTTATGAATGTTCAGAACCACAACCCATCTTCTATAAATAGTATATGGATCAGTATGAAATTATATAGGGCGAACGATGGGAATTGAACCCACGAATGGTGGTACCACAAACCACTGCCTTAACCACTTGGCTACGCTCGCCATTCAACAATTTGAATTATAGCAATAATTTGGCAAGCGATCAAGAGTTTTTGTTCAAGGAACGGACTCAGTTGATTTAGAGTCTCTGGAATCTAACGATTACAAGGAATTTTACTTGGCAAACATGAAACCCTTAACCATCATTGCATATACTGGAGCAGCAGCAGGACTCGCCGCCTTGGGTGTGACAATGGCGAAGACCAATCCTAGTCAGGTTGAATATGAAGAATATGCAGTGCAACGGCTGGCAAAATACTTAAAAGTCGATGTATGTAAAAAAACTACGAATATTATAGAAAATTTAATCCGTTTTAATTGTGATAAGTTAGTTGACTCGGCTAACCCGCAAATGCTAGAAATTATTGCCAGGACTACAGAAAGACAAAATTACATTATCTTTAGCATTTACCGTACAGATTTAAAAATAAATTCTTGGATACCTTCTTACAAATTTGAAACAGTGGGAGCTTTTGATCAATTTTATACTTACACTGCCGAAGAACAATAATCCAAGCAGTAGAGGGAGAATTTAACAATTCAAAATTCAAAATTAAAACATTTTAGACATTTTCAGACGGGGATTTAAACCCCGACTGAAAATAACGCTACCTGTATTGTTGGGGTCTTAAACCCTTTGATTTACGATAAAATTATCACCGAGTTCTTTTATGCTGCCAGTTATTGAAACTATTGCTTTACGTCAAATGGCTTCGGGCGATCGCTTGTGTCTACAAGTTTACAAATTTCTTGGCGCTCAACCTGGTAAAAAGGTATACATTCAATCTAATCTGCACGGTGCAGAAATTGCTGGTAATGCGGTTATTCATCAGTTAATTGAGTTTTTTTTAACAATAAATGCTCCCGATTTAGCTGGAGAAATTTGGCTAGTTCCCGTTTGTAATCCAATGGGGACGAATGAGCGATCGCACCATTTTTCCCCTGGACGATATTGCGTTTACGAAGCCAAAGACTGGAATCGCATATTTTGGGACTACGAGAAAGAAGCTGATGATTTAGTAGCTTTTACTAAATCTCAACTTCATATTGATCTAGAGGTCGTTCGACAAAATTATCTAACTATAATTAAGCAACAATTTGCAAAAACTTTAGAAAAGATTAATTCTCCCAGTGGTGTACCCTACACTGAGATTTTTAGCTACAAATTACAAAATCTGAGTTTAGATGCCGACTACTTAATTGACTTACATAGTTCTACAAATCAAGCTTTAGATTACCTTTATTACTTCCGAAATCGAGAAGACAGTGCAAAATACTTCTGGCTCGATTTCGGAATCTTGCTTGATAAATACGATGGTGATGCTTTTGATGAAGCTTTTATCAAACCTTGGTTAGCGCTGGAAGCTTGTTTTAAAGAGTTTGGTAGAGACATCAAGTTTGATGTGGAAGCTTGGACATTGGAATTAGGAACAGGAATGCAAATGAACCCTGATTCAGTCGCTAAAGGTGTACGGGGTGTGAAAAACTATTTAATGCAAAAAGGTGTACTGCAAATTCCTGATTTATCAGATGATACAAAAAACCCTGAAATGACTTTTGCATCTAGCAGCAATCGGAAAAAATATTATGCGATCGCAGGTGGCATGATTCAGTCGAGAATAGAATTAGGTAGTTTTGTAAAAGCTGGAGAAAAACTGTATCAAATTCTCAGTTTTAATAAAGAAGGTAAGTTACCGAGTGTAATTGATGTCTGCGCTCAACAAGATGGATTGGTTTATGATGTCGCAACCAATCAAGCTGTGAATGAAGGTGAGTTTGTATTGGGAGTTATTAGTTAGGAACTAAATTTATTTATCGAAACAGAATTCAGCAGTTATATCATGTCCGAATAATTAGTTATGATTCCCACAGTCATTGCAC
>NZ_JABXKM010000293.1 GCF_017115025.1 Nostoc sp. NOS(2021)
GGACTGGGAGAATAAACAATGCCCAATGCCCAATGCCCCCTGCCCAATGCCCATTTACCGTTTGTCAATGGGGGTATAAGTAACTTCGTGCAGACCGTTGTAAACCTGGGTAGGACGGAAAATCCGGTTTTCTGCTAGTTGTTCTTTCCAGTGGGCTAACCAACCGGCAACACGGGCGATCGCAAATATTGGCGTAAACAAGTCTGTAGGAATCCCCATCTTCCTATACACCAAACCAGAGTAAAAGTCAATATTAGGATAAATCCCTTTACTACCAAGTTTTTCCTCTACTACTCGTTCCATCTCTTGAGCAATGTCATAGAACTTGTCATGCCCAAACTTTTCAAACAGCTGTTCTGCTAGACCTTGTAAAATTGTGGCTCGTGGGTCTTTCACTTTATAAACACGATGTCCAAAGCCCATAATCTTCGCTTTGCGTTGCAGACAATCCTCTATGTAGGGACGGACATTTTCCACAGAGCCAATTTTTTCCAACATCTGAATTACTTCTTCATTCGCTCCACCATGCAGGGGACCTCCCAAAGTTCCCACGGCACTAGCAACCACAGCGTAAGGATCAGTCAGGGTGGAAGCTGTCACCCTAGCACTGAAGGTAGAAGCATTCATTGTATGCTCCACTTGAAGTATCAAGCAGATATCAAAAACTCGCGCCATCAGAGGATCGGGTTCTTTTTCATCGAGCATGTATAGAAAGTTGGCGGAATAGTCTAAGTCATCACGGGGACGTACCGGATCATTGCCTTTTCGCATCAGTTGGAACGCCGCCACCATCGTGGGAATGGTTGCTATCAGGCGCACCACCGAATCTCGAATGTAGACAGGATTATGTAAATCGCGGAGCGAATAAAACAAGCCTAAAGCAGCAGCAGAGGCTTGCAAGGCATCCATTGGGTGACCGCTTTCTGGAAAGCATTTCATCATGTCCCGAATGCGGTATTTTATTCGCCTGTGGTAACGAACTTCATGCTCAAATGCTTTCAGTTCTTCCTTGGTTGGAAGTTCGCCCCAGATTAAGAGATAAGCAGTTTCCAAGAATGTACTTTTTTCTGCTAGTTCTTCAATCCGGATGCCACGATATTCTAGTATTCCCTTTTGCCCATCAACATAGCTGATACTTGATTGGGCGGCGGGAATGCCTTCTAAACCAGGCTTGTATTCGCACACCATCATGGCAACACCATTCGCTTTTTGAAATATCTGATCAAGCTAACTTACCAGAAATTATTGTCACCATAACAGTAGCCATTCTAACAACAATTGGAAATGTTGAAAAACTGTTATAGCAGGTACTTGGGTGGTGTCAACCAAAACATCTGACTACGACCCAGAGGAGAACCTGTTTCTGGTAGTTTTATCCCAATCATACCTGCTTTTTTCAAGACTAAGCTGGCTTTGACTTCCCCCCAGAGGAGATTTTCTGCCCAATTGGTCAAACCAGGTTCATGTCCAACCAGCGCCAGTTGGGTATTTTGGGAATAATTTCTTGGCTTTAACCAGTCTTTGAGCCAACTAGAAATTTCACCATCGGGGGCGAGGTGGCTAGATTCCTCTAACTGGGAGCTTAGTTTTTCTTCTATAAGGATTTCAGCCGTTTGGCGGGCACGCACTAAGGGACTGGTGAGAATAAAATCAAAGTTTAAACCTAATTTAACAAGTTTCTGGGCAACTTTCTCAGTTTTTTGCCGTCCTTCTTTGGTAAGGTTGCGCTCCTCATCCTTGATGCCTAATCCCTTGTCTTCGGCGATGCCATGACGAATTAAATATAGTTCCATACTTTTAGTTTTATTAGCGTAGTGGGGCGTAGCCCGTGCTTAGTTAGGAGTTACGCTTGGTGTGAATTAACCTATCCTAATCTTAATCATTTAAATCTTGGCGATCGCTCCACATACCAATAAAGTTATCATTTATCAAGTCAATATCTGGCGACTGGGAGGCAGGTTCAATTACTGCATATCTTTGTCGCAAAAAAGCAATAAAGTCGATTACTTGACGCTGTGCTTCAGCAGGAAGGGATAAAAACTCATTTAACAATTCTTGCTGTGTCATTTTATATCCACCCTTCAAAGCATAACTACTGTTATAACCCTATTTACCACTGAGCAATTTGTCGTATTCTGGATGTGATCCAATCCAAAACCAGACAAAATTACCATCTTCTTCTATAGCAAGCGCCCGATAATGTATACCAATACGCACTGACCAAAACTGACCGACTTTTTTGAAATGCAATGATGGATACTTAGGATTTTCCCGAAGCAACTCATAACATCGGTCAGCAAGCTGTTGGATATCAATTGGTAACTGGCGATAGTAATACCAAAAATCAGGGGTTGCTCGATGTTTCACAGGTCAGTACAACGCCCTTCTCGCAGATGTTTGAGTGCTTTCTGTGCTAATGCATCTAACCGACCTTCAGCTACATCTTTTTCAATCTGTTTATCCCAAGCTGCTGCATCGAATTCTGCAAACCAGGTACGAAATGCGGCGAGATCCTCTGGTGAAAGTTGACTAACAGCGAATTCGACGTTTATAACCTGTTCGTCGTTTACGTTTAATTCCTTCTTTAGTTTCTCATTTCTTAAATCTCCATTTAATTCTAGTGCTAAAAGAAGGCTTGTCTTATTCTTTAAATCTGTCATTAATTCTTGTTGTTTATCCAAGGTTGCTGCATCGAATTCGGCAAACCAGGCACGAAAAGCAGCTAGATTCTCTGATGAAAGTTGACTAATATCAAGTTTGACTTTCCATTCCGCTAATAATTCACGAACCAAATTGTCAAAATTATGTACAACTGGCAAAGTTAGGTTTTCAATGTATCCGTGAGCAAGACGGTTCCGAACTTTAAAACAAGCTTGAGCAAGGTCAAATTGAGAGATTGATAACTCTCCCAAAGAGTACAGATGTCTTAGTAATCCTATGACTGGGAAACGTTCAATAGGAATTGACACATCGATTGCTCTCTTTCTTAACGCCCCCTCAAAAGTACTCCACAGCAAAAGAAAGGCTGCTTTAAAGGCTTGTATTTCATCATTCTCAATCAGCCTATGAGCTTCGTGAAAACGATCAGTTAGCTCTTGCCATGAAGGAAGTTGTTCGGATGTTCCATGTAACGAGTTGGCTTCTATGTCTTCAAGTGTTAGCAATAAAAAACGCCAGCCAGGATGTTTACTCACTTCCTCTGCTAAAGCCTGTAAACGATCAACTGACACTCGTTTGATGCTGGTTTTTACTTCAATTACCAAACCTGAGCCATCTTTAATAGCAATCATATCTGGCTGGTAGTTACCCAAGTCGAATGGTAATTCATCTGTTTTGGGTTCACTGAAAACACGAAATCCTTGACTTTCGTACTTCTCTGCCAAAGATTTTAACTTTTCATCATATAGAGTTTTAGCATTGTTAATCATAAGTATTTTTCCAGTGGTTGAGATTCACTTACTTTTACATAAACACACTCTTTACCAGTGATGACAGCACGCTGTAATAAGGAAGGTAGACTTTTAATCTCAATCGGGTCAGACATAAACCGACGATGACTATCTACATCTGATACTAAACTATCATCTTCAAAAACTAAGTCTACAAGTGCATCCTGAATTGGCTTGATAATGTTATCGATGTCAGCCGGAAACTCATCACAAAGATAAACTAGCGTCAGTTGTAGCTCGCTATCTTTAATTGGATTATTCTCTTTCCAAACCTTTTGGGCTTCAACGCGCACAAAATTCTTCCATGCCTGAAGATTTTCTTTTTTCTTTGTCTGTAACGAAACAGGCCGTCTGGGAATGAGAAATTCAAAAGATATTACTCGCATTCCAAGTACATATCTTGATAATTAGTTAACAAACTTACAGCAATTTTCACAACTGACTCCTGATAATATTGGGCATATCTACACTTATACAAAAATTCTACATAGTTATTCGTCAGCGTTAGGATAAAAGTCTAAGTCTAAAATCTAATCGACAGAAAACGGACAGCCGATCGCAAAGTCATCCTCTGATAAACCAGTCTCCACCATTGCCTCTCGCCGCGATCGCTGATAAGTAATATTAATCCACTCGGCATCATTTAAAAAACGGCGCAAGCTGGGACTTTCTTGTAGCAATTCATCTATATTCAGTCGCTCACGGGTAATGGTCACTTGCCAACTGCGGCTGCGGCGTTCGGGTTGATACTTCCACTTCAGCAAATCCGACAACACCAACCGCAACGCACTCTGCAAGGCACGCTGTTGACTCTTACCCAAGTCCACCACTTCCTCAACTAAGTGTTCTAAATCCAGCGTGTCCCAGTGGTGCGTAGGCGTAGCCCGTCGTAGACATCGTAAAAGCTCTGCTGTCTGCTCTACCCAAGCATGAAAATCTTGCTCATACAGAGTTTGTAACATTTGGAGTTCTATAGACTTCATGGCGCTTCTTCTTCGCAAATAAAATAGGTACGCGCAAGTTAATTTTATTTGTGCCTATCTACTTAACATTAGGTACGAACTACATCCTCAATCAGTTCAGCCTCTGTGAGAAGACAAAGATTCCCGACTTTTCTAAAAAGTCGGGAATCTGTTGATCACGAATGACTTAGGGATGCTATCTGACCAAACACTTTGACTGCTGCATGAGTTAGGAGTTATCCTCATCTCCTTAATCTCCCTCTATTCTGACTGAATCGGATGATCTCTAGGGTTGACTAACCTCAGCAGCTTTTGCTTAATTTGAGCGTCGAATACTTCCCATTTCATTTTTGCATAGGCGGAATTTTCGTTGCTGCCAGATAAGAAGCCCATCGGAATTTCAAAGCCGCCTGCGCTTGTCCTTCCACCACCGAAAAAGCGCCCTGCACTATCTTGTCCAAAGGCTTCTTTGATAAATTCATCGGGGTCAAGGGTGAGTTTGCTGGTTCTCAGGGAACCAATGACTATTTCCAGTTCTTCGTCTTCGTCATGAACAATGCCATAAACTACGGCGGTGTGAACGTTTTCTTCGGTGACGAGAAAATCAGCCGCTTGGGGGATGGCGTCACGGTCTTCGTAGCGTAAGTAACCGACACCAGCAATGGAAAAGTTATTTTGCACGATGCGGTTTTTGAGCGATCGCTCGATCACATCCATTACCCGCTTGGAACGGTTCGCCTGTAAAATGGCGTTTAGCAGTTGGGCATCATAAAATCGGCTTAAATATGCCGCTGCCATAAAGTCTTCTTCTTGGGCTTGCATGAGCCGATTTGTATCCGATCGCAAGCCATGCATCAAGGCAGTAGCGCATTTGACGTGTTGATTTATGCTGCTATCTAATGCCAATAATCCCGTTTGGAGGTATTGAGTAAAAATTGTTGCCGTCGCTCTTACATAAGGACGGATATCCTCAAATTCTGATTGGAGATCACCTTGTATACTGTGATGGTCGATGAGTACCACTAGGGGAATTCTAGCCTGCTGCACTGATGATAGTAGCTGCGAAGTCGTTCCCTGGTTATCAATGAGTACAAAACCTTGATAAGATGACAAATCTTTGGTTTTCAAGGTTTGCGGCGTCCAGCGTTGGATAGGTAAGTTAGTTAGCCTCACCAAGGCAATATTCTCTTGATGGCTCAATGCGCCAGCATAAATGATTTCACATTTGATATCATATTGCTGGGCAATCAACTGGTAAGCCCAGGCACAGGAAAGGGCATCAGGGTCAGGAAAATCTTGTAGAATTACCAGCTGGCGATCGTGTCGGTGTGCCAAAAGGGTTTTTTGCAGTTCTTCTGACTTTTGTTGTGCCAGAGAATTACCACGGTGACTGAGATATATAGCTCCGTCACCTACCGATGGCGGTAATGACGGACTCTTAAATGCAACTTCCACTGGCGCTTTCTCGATTTCAGGTTCCTCTGGGTTTCGCTCTGTGGTCAATGACAAACTCTCAAACTGAGTAACGGGAGAATTCAAGTACATAGGGAACTTTTTTAAAGTGTAAGGCTCCTTTAATTCAGAAATACTACGAGCAGCAATTCACTGAATTTAGCCACATTATTATGATCTTCGCAAAAATATCAAAACATTGCACTATACATCTAAGTATATTTTTTGTCAGTAACAGCGCTTAACATCAACTAAATTCCACTAGAGGGCGTATAACTCCTGGAAACGAGGAAGTTTAGTATATGGGCTGTAAGTAAGTCGGCATAAATCTCTTTTAGGAGCTTTTTTTGTCTTACGTAAATTGAATCAGCAGCATTTTTATCTTACTTAGGGTATACCTTCTATCTTAGACTTTCGGGTTATTCCTTGATATTTGAAATATTCTTATGCTTAATACTCTCATTATTGGGGATTATTGAGCAATTAACAATTATTTTTAATGAAGAACGTGTGTTTCCTGTCCCCTTTGAAAATTCTGATTATTCTCAGTAGCGTTGGCTGCTGTCTTTCTTACCTGGATTTATCCAGACTACTGTGTTGGTTTCTGCCGAAAAATGTGCATCACAAAGACTGGACAAACCTGCTCCTACAGACAATTTGTTACAGCAAATGTGTCCAACACATCTTTAGCCATACTTTAAAAGTAAGCACAAACGCAAACCTGTGACTATTTCTTTATGCTTTTAGGATTAGGTTACGTCATGTCAAAGACCTATAACATACTTTTGCCATTCTGTGTGCAGTCCACTCTTAAGATGTTTGCTAACCTCGAAATAGAGACTGCTATAAGGTTGGCGGGGGGGATGACGTAAAGGCATATGGGCTTCGTGAGGAGTCCGACTGCCTTTTTTGACATTGCAACGGACACAAGCGGTAACAATGTTCTCCCAGGTATCGCCGCCGCCGCGCGATCGCGGTATTACATGGTCTAGGGTCAACTCATCCCCTGTGTAACCACAGTATTGACAGGCATGACCGTCACGGTGCAATATATTTCGGCGAGTCAGAGGAATTTCTTTATAAGGAACGCGTACATAATGACGCAACCGGATCACGGTCGGCAGCGGGAAATCCGAGTAAAGGAATTTACCGTTGTGTTCCACGCGTTCTGCTTTGCCCTTGATTAACAGAACCGCAGCGCGACGCCAGCTCGTTATATTGAGAGGTTCGTAAGAGGCGTTTAAGACTAAAACCTTCCCCATTTATCTGCGCTCAGGGTATTAGCTTTACATAAATGTTAACACAAATACACCCTGCTAGGGAGATGAGAATAAATTATACTTTCGGGATAATTTGGAAATTAAGTTATGAGTTGAGAGTTAGAAGTTAGGAGTGAGGAGTTAGGAGTTTGGAAGTAAAACTTCTAACCTGACGCAAAAAAACTTACCGTAGGCTAACGCAATCGCGCAGCGTCTCGTAGAGAAGAATGCAGCGAAAAGTCGAGGCAGTCGCTGGGGTTGTGTTAGGCGCATGTTTCGATATGATTTATAACGAAATACATGGCTTTAGCCTAACGCACCATACCATATATAGCGGTGCGTTAGGCTAAAGCCGTAACACACCCTACTTAAGAGGTTGTTTGAAAAGTGTTTCACTGTGACTTTAAGCACTTTTAGATCCCCCCTAACCCCCCTTAAAAAGCTACGGTGTACACACAAGTCGAAAAAAGCTCGATTTTCTATTGTTCCCTCGTTCCCATGCAGAGCATGGGAATGGCTGATTAGGGGCTGCTGCCTCCAGTTAAATATTGAGTCAGAGACTCAATGAATGCATTCCCATACGGAGTATGGGAACGAGTCAAACCTCATCAAGCTAGGTTTTTAGGACTTGTGTGTACACCGTAGCCTTAAAAAGGGGGAACCGGAGTCAAAGTCCCCCACTTTATCGGGGAGCCACTGCGTTGGGCGGGTTTCCCGACTTGAAGCACGTGGCGTGGATTTAGGGGGATCTAGAACGTTTTGCTACCGACAAGAGGACTTTTCAAACATCCTCTAAGATTTACTCCTAATTCATAACTCTTAACTTTTACTCTAGTACCGCAACATCTTGTATCAATTCCAATATGAAGGTTAAACTTCCTATTTAATCTGATCTCGCTTTTAGGAGCGTGTATAGATAGATAATTTGGAAGTTTAGCTGTGGTGGGAGTCAGTACAAATGTTAAGTCGCAAGCAAATCCCTGGTGTAGTTCCTAATCAGCAGTGCGATACCTACGCGTGGTTTTCGCAACGAGCCTGGGTAGAAATTGATTTAGGGGCGTTGTCGTACAATGTACAGCAATTGGTGCAGTTTTTATCGCCGCGTACCCAGTTGATGGCAGTAGTAAAAGCTGATGCTTATGGACATGGAGCGGTAACAGTCGCCCAAACTGTAATCCAATCAGGAGCTAGTTGGCTGGGAGTCGCTACAGTTCCAGAAGCTATTCAATTGCGAGAAGGCGGGATTCAAGCGCCCATTTTGATTTTAGGGGCAACTCATACACCAGAGCAGATTTATGCGATCGCACACTGGAAACTTCAGCCCACACTCTGTAGCCCTAAACAAGCTTTGGTATTTTCCGACACTTTAGAATCCATGAACTATGGTTCCCCCATACCCGTACACATCAAATTAGACACGGGAATGTCTAGGTTGGGAACTAATTGGCAGCAAGCTGGCGAATTTGTGCAATTAGTGCAACGCTTACCACATCTTGACATTGCCAGTATTTATTCTCATTTGGCAACAGCAGATAGTCCTGATCCGACGACAATGAAAGAACAGCATAAACGATTTGAGTCAGCGATCGCTCAAATCAAAGCAATGGGAATCCAACCGCCCTGCTTGCACTTGGCAAACTCAGCAGCTGCACTCACAGATAGGGCATTGCACTACGACATTGTACGAGTAGGTTTAGCCGTTTACGGACTCTACCCAGCAACCCATTTACAAAATGCGATCGACCTCAAGCCCGTTTTGCAACTTAAAGCACGAGTCACCCAAGTTAAAACAATTGCCGCAGGAACAGCTGTTAGTTACGGCCATCAATTTATTGCCCCGCGTGAACTTCGCCTCGCCGTCGTGGGAATTGGCTATGCTGACGGTGTTCCTCGCAGTCTTTCCAACAAAATGCAGGCATTAATTCGCGGTCAGCGGGTGTCGCAAATCGGGAC
The DNA here is from genome assembly GCF_017115025.1 of Nostoc sp. NOS(2021). Taxonomy (GTDB): domain Bacteria; phylum Cyanobacteriota; class Cyanobacteriia; order Cyanobacteriales; family Nostocaceae; genus Nostoc. The sequence goes on from NZ_JABXKM010000293.1 coordinate 9,076, forward strand.
AATTACAATGGATCAGTTGATGCTAGATGTGAGTGCTATACCCAATATCCAAGAAGGAGAAGTAGTCACCTTGCTAGGGGAACAGGGAAAAGAACAAATTTCAGCAGACGATTGGGCAGAACAACTAAATACTATTTCTTGGGAAATTCTCTGCGGGTTCAAGCATCGTCTGCCTCGTGTTGCAGTCATGTAATGGGGCATGGGGCATGGGGCATTGGTTATTAATTCTTCTCCCTCATCTCCCCCTGTCTTTTTATTTTCTACCAGACGCTGCGCGTAGCTTGCTTCCCTGTAAGGGTACAATTTTGAATTTTGAATTGATTTCTCCCCCTTCCCATAAATAATTTCTTATGGTATGATAATAAACTGATGCGTGATGCGGATGTGGCGGAATTGGCAGACGCGCTAGATTTAGGTTCTAGTTCCGAAAGGAGTGAAGGTTCAAGTCCTTTCATCCGCACTTCTAATAAATTAAATTGCCTTATTTAGGCTGGTACTGATACTTGAGTTAAAACTTCAGGGATAGTTACCAGCCTATTTAAATATTGCCTAAATAAAAGTATGTTCAGCCAGCATAGTTTCAAATATAACAGGATGTTTGAAAAGTTGTTTGTGATGTATCAAAGACTTGCAGATCCTCCTAAATCCCCCTTAAAAAGGGGGACTTTGAGAAAGCTTTCCCCCCTTTTTAAGGGGGGTTGGGGGGATCAAAAGCTTGTGGGGCAACTATAGAAGACTTGTGTACACCACCGTAGCTTTTTAAGGGTGGTTAGGGGGGATCTTTGTACAACTTGATACTTTATAAACATTCTCTAAAAAAGGTGGATTTAATAACCTACAATTTTCGTAGGTAGGTGCGTTACGTGTCTAACCCACCATTCCGAGTGCTTTCGGTACGTTACGCTGTCGCTACAAAAGATAAGTTTTGCATTCTGTTTAATCTACGTTTTTAAGTGTAAATATTAAAAAATAAATTTATTATTGCCAATAAATCAGTATTATTGCTGTGGTCAAGTTGAAGTTACTCGACGCAAGGTGGCTTCATACTGTCCTTACCTGGTTCAAAAATAAATTTTACTTAAGTGTAAATACAGAAGTTCAAATATATTACTGTCAATAAAATCAGTATTATTCCTGTGGTCAGATCGGGGTTACTCAATGGAAAGTGGCTTCATCTACTCTTGGCATTTTTATGTCTTATTCTCGAAAGATGTTTATAAATCTCAGTAACAGTAAGTAAATTAATCACAATTTACGAATTTACTAAGATTTGCTCATCTGAAAATAACGCTACTGTCGTTGAGTTTCACCACAAAGCTAGATGCAAACTGATGTACTTTAAAATACAAAAGTTTGATGCTTTTTACTTGATTTCAATTGTGGAATAACTGTATTGAATTTAGCTGAAGTAAAAGCAAAATGAGCACAACTCCTATAGGTAGCTACAGGTTGTTCCAGAAACTACATCCGCTATCTCTGTTGGCACAATTAACCAGTCGGCACGCCACAGGTTGCTTAAGGGTATTTACTGGGATAGTTTCTTGGTCAATCTATCTAGAGGACGGTAAACTTACTTATGCCTCCTATTCAGATAAACTATTTGAGCGCCTTGACAGTCATTTGCGCCGCTTGAGTCAGCAAATTCCTGCTCTCAACAGCGCCACTCGCGTGCAGATGCGGCTGATGTTTGAAACGAATAATGAACATCAATCAATAGCAAATGCGGATTACCAAGCTATTTGTTGGTTAGTAAATCAGGACTATATCACCTCTGTGCAAGCAGCAAGCCTGATAGACGAATTGGCAAAAGAAGTGCTGGAATCATTTCTATGTTTAAAAGAAGGTAGCTATGAATTCAGTCCAGAAAACTCTTTGGGTGAACTACCAAAGTTCTGTCGCCTAGATTTGCGGTTACTTGTTGAACACTGTCAAAAGCAGTTACGAAATCGGCAAAATATCCAGTCATCAATTCCGGCTGGTAGGGGTTCCCAAATTTTGTCTACAACACAACCGTCTCAAGTTCAGCCACAACTGCAAATAAAACTTGGGCAAAAATTGCCGAAACCAATCAATTTTGATATTCCTGAGAATAATAAAACTACTCAGCCACCTGTTGGCAAAAAACTATATACAATTGCCTGTATAGATGATAGCCAAACAGTTTTGAATTCCATCAAACACTTTTTGGATGAAAACACATTTTCAGTTGTGACGATCAACGATCCGGTAAAAGCTTTAATGCAAATTCTTCGGAGTAAGCCCGATCTGATTTTGCTAGATGTTGAAATGCCAAGTTTAGATGGTTATGAGCTATGTTCCTTATTACGGAAACATTCAGCTTTTAAAAATACACCGATCATTATGGTAACAGGTAGAACAGGATTTATCGACAGGGCAAAGGCTAAGATGGTCAGGTCATCAGGATATTTGACAAAGCCTTTTACACAATCAGAATTACTAAAAATGGTTTTTAAACATCTTGGTTAATTTAAACAAGAGAAATAAAAATAACAAAGTTAATATGTTTAATTTATTTTTTTAGGAGATTTAATAGTGAGCCTGACTTTGCTTGGCACAATTATGATTGTAGAAGATTCTCCCAGTGAATTGGAATTAATGAGCCATTATCTTAAAGAGAGTGGTTACAACGTAATTAAAACTTCTGGTGGAAAAGAAGCTTTAGAAAAAGCTGTGTTAGAAAAACCAGATGCGATCGTTACTGATGTAGTAATGCCAGAAATGAGTGGATTTGAATTGTGTCGTTCTCTGAGAAGAAATCCGATAACGGCAAAAGTGCCGATTGTGATTTGTAGTTCAAAAAATCAAGAAATTGACCGTTTGTGGGCGATGAGACAAGGCGCAGATGCCTATATAACTAAACCTTACACCCGTGAACATCTCTTACGTACTATTAAATCAGTGGTAATTTGAATCAATGACTAATACAAACATTACTCTTTCTTCAAAACCAACCCAAAATAACTTAGCAGATGGTTATCTTAAGTTTCAATTAAATCAACAAACTACTGCTGTTTTATCAATGAGGCATACGCAAGAAGCAATTATTGTGCCTGTTGAATCTATCACCTCGATGCCCAATATGCCCCCCTGCATATTAGGCTTAATGAATTGGCGGAGTCGGATAATTTGGGTAGTTGATTTGCCAAGAATGCTCAATTTAGAATCTCTAGATTATCGACTGCGACAGTACAATGCGATCATTATTCGAGTGGAATCATTGGTGTTAGGCTTAGTTGTGCAAGAAATCAAAGGTACAACCAAGTTTGTAGCTGATGCTATTCATTCTCCTATAGGACAAGTAGCATCCAGTTTAGTTCCTTATTTATGTGGGTGCGTTGTGCAACAGCAAGAAATATTACTGGTATTAGATGCCCAGGCGATTGTGCAGTCTTCTATTCTCCGCAGTGATTAGGGTGTACTACTAAAAAAAAGATTTTTAGTATTCTTATTCACATACTTAGGAGAACTACTTTTATGTTTAATAAAACCAACACGAATCAAGGTAGTGGCGCTCAAAATCGAGCATCACTGGTTTCATCCCAAAAAGCGATTGGGACTGTCGTAAAGCTACCAAATAAGGCGACTACTGGAACTGCTAATAATTTTTCTTTGAATCAGGCTATTGCCTATTTTACCAGGCTGGGATTGGTTAAGAAAGCGACTATTTTGGCGATCGCAATCGGTACAATACCAGTATTGGGCATAGGCGCGATCGCTTTTAGTTTTGCCAACAAATCAATTACTAAGCAAATTACCCAGTCTCAACAAGCCGAAGCCACTGGCTTAAGTGATAAAGTTAACCGTTTCATGTTGGAACGTTACGGTGATATTCAGGTAATATCAAGTTTGCCATTTTTGACAAACTCCCAAGCTAGTGTCAGTATAACTACCCAAGAAAAGCAAGTAGTTTTAGATCGGGTTGTTGAAGCTTATAAAGCTTATGACAGTGTTGCTGTTTTTGATCGCCAAGGTAACTTGATTGTGCAATCCACAGGCGAACCCCTAGACAATCAAAAAGACCGTAAGTATTTTCAAGAAGTTTTGCAAAAAGATACTCCTGTGATCAGTAAACCGGAAGCAGCAAAAAATACAGGTGTAGTGAGTATTTATATAGCTGCACCCGTTCAAGAGACAAGGACGGGCCAAACTATTGGTGTGGTACAAGCACGTATGCCCGTAAAATCTTTAGAGGAAGTAATCAAAAACTACGTAGCCAATGGACAACAATACCATTTGCTCGATGGTGCGGGAACAGTTTTCTTAAGTCCACAAAAGGGATTATTGGGGAAATCGGCAAAGGGAGAGTATTCTAGTTTACCTAAACTGCTGGCAGCCAAGAAGGTAGATAGTTTTATAGAAGTACCCAAAACTGACAAAAAAGAAGAACTAGTCAGCTACGTACCAGCCAGTAAGCTAGATGGCTTGCCTGATTTAAACTGGCAGGTACTTTTATCCACAGACACCGCAATTGTATTTGAGCCGCAAAGACAATTATTGTGGACTATAGCCATCGGTACAGCACTGACAGCATTTATTGTGGGTGCGATCGCATCTCGGTTAGCTAAACTGACTACACAGCCAATTCTGAATGCAAGTGCCGCATTAGCCAAGCTAGGTCAAGGTAAATTCAATACCCGTCTGGAAATCGAAACAGAAGACGAATTAGGGTTATTGAGTGCAAATATCAACCACATGGCCGAACAATTGCAGGTCTTAGTTAAGGAACAAGAACTGGACGTTGAAGGGGCAAAATTACTAGCAGATATTACCCTACGGATTCGGAGAATTCTCAAAACTGAAGATATTTATCACGCAGCAGTCAGGGAAGTTCACCGAGCGCTAAAAACAGACCGGGTAATCATTTATAGTCTGAATCCAGATACTTGGGATGGTGTTGTCGTTGCTGAATCGGTAACTGATAATTGGCCAAAAATGCTCGGTGTGCAAATTAACGACCCCTATTTTCGGGAACATTATATAGAAACTTATCACGATGGACAGGTGCAAGCGATCGGCGGAGTCCTTGCAGAACGCATCACCAATATTTATCAAGAGCAAAGCCTGAAAAATGCGGACGGTTACATCCAACTGTTAGAAAAATTTGCTGTCAAAGCTAATTTGATCGTACCGATTTTTGCCCAAGAGCAACTTTTAGGCTTATTAATTGCTCATCATTGCGAAACTCCTCGTGTTTGGCAACAGCCAGAAATTGACTTGTTTGAACAGATAGCAACTCAAATTGGCTATGCCTTAGAACAAGCCAAGTTATTAGAAGAGATAGAACAAGCCAGAAATGTTGCCGTAATCGGGTCAGATGACGAACGGCAACAAAAAGAAACACTGCAACAGCAACTTTTAGAACTGCTCAGTGATGTAGAAGGTGCAGCCAGAGGCGACTTGACAGTGCGTGCAGACGTGACCGCTGGGGAAATAGGCACTGTTGCCGACTTTTTCAACTCCATTGTGGAAAGCCTCCGAGATATTGTTACCCAAGTTAAACAAGCTGCTACCCAGGTGAATACTGCCATTGGCTCTAATGAAGGAGCGATCCGCGACTTAGCAGAGGAAGCACTCACACAAGCTGCCGAAATCAACCGCACCCTCGATGCTGTTGACCAAATGACCCAATCCATGCAAGCTGTAGCCGAAAGCGCCGAAAAAGCTGCCTTCATTGCCAACCATGCTGCTCACACCGCTACTAAGAGTGGACACGCGATGGATTTGACAGTCCAAAATATCCTGTCTTTGCGGGAAACCGTTGGTGAAACTGCTAAAAAAGTGAAACGCCTTGGAGAGTCTTCTCAACAAATTTCCCGCGTGGTGTCCTTGATTAACCAAATCGCTATTCAAACCAACTTACTCGCCATTAACGCCGGCATTGAAGCAGCGCGTGCAGGTGAAGAAGGTCAAGGTTTTGCCGTAGTTGCTGAAGAAGTCGGCGAATTAGCAATACGAAGTGCCGCCGCAACCCAAGAAATTGAACACATTGTTGAAAATATCCAACGAGAAACCAGTGAAGTGGTGCAGGCGATGGAAATAGGAACCACCCAAGTTGTGGAAGGTACTCGCATTGTGGAGGAGGCTAAACAAAGTCTGAGTCAAATTTTGGATGTATCGCGTCAAATTGACTCCTTAGTACAGTCGATTTCCACTGCAACTGCATCTCAGGTAGAAACATCGCAAAGTGTCAGCCAATTGATGAAAGATATCGCTGCTGTATCACAACGCACCAGCGATTCTTCTCGCCAAGTTTCCGAATCTCTGCAACAAACTGTGGAGATTTCCCAACAGTTGCAAGAGACTGTCGAGACTTTCAAAGTTAGTTAGTGGTCATCTGTCAGCTGTTTGTTTTTCACCACTTACTACTGACAAATGACAAATGACAAACGACAAATGACTATTAACAAAAACCATGCTACAAGACAAAGAATTAGAAATCCAGATGCAGTTTCTGGAAGAAGCAACTGATTACTTAAATACTCTAGAAGGAGTATTGCTGGAAATCGATACTACTAACCGCATCGATTTGGATAAAATCAATGCTGCACTCCGGGCCACTCATTCTATTAAAGGTGGCGCGGGGATGATGGGATTTAGATCGCTAAGTGATTTAGCTCACCGTCTGGAAGATTCCTTTAAAGTTTTAAAAACTAAAAAAAATTCTCTAGAAATTGATACTCAGTTGCAAAGTTTATTGCTATCTGGAGTTGACTGGCTGCGTCAGATTGTCGAATTGCTTGCAGAAGGAAATGTTGTCGAAGATCAGTGGTTAGAAACCTTTTGTTACCCAATTTTTGATGAGTTGCACGATCGCTTGGGTGACCCCAGCCCTGAAGATGCCTCAAGTATGCTATCCCCAGAAGATGGACAAGACGTTATCCCCTTACTATTTGGCACAGAAGTAGAAGAGTGTTTGCAGCGTCTAGAATCTATATTGGCAGATAGCGAACAGCCCGGATTGCATGAAGAAGTTGTGATCATGGCAGCTGAATTGGGCGGTTTAGGGGAAATGCTTCAGTTGGCAGCTTTTACCAAGCTTTGTGAGTCAGTGACGCAGCAATTGGAAACAGTTAGCAGCGATCGCATTCCCGAAATTGCCCAGTTAGCATTGCAAGCATGGCGGCGATCGCAAGCTTTGGTGCTGACAAATCAACTAGATAACTTGCCTACAGAAATTGACTTGGGTAGTTATACGCAATCGCAGCCACTATTACAAGCAGAAGTAATACCACAGGTTCTGGACACAGATACAGAAGTAGAAGTAGTGTCAATATCTGTTTCGCAACCAGAAATAACTAAAGATGAAGCGTTGGCGCAGCCCACCGCAGGTATCGCTGCCAATTTTACATTTTTGGATGCAGAATTTGCCGATGACGTTAATGCTGTCAATGTCACAGAGCAAAATACAATATTTACTAAAGAAAATAATCCTCCAGATGCCAGATTTGGCGAAAGCATAGGAGAGCCAGTTGGCGTTGCTAAAGAGCGGGAAATTCATGAAAATAGCGTTCGAGTTCCTAGCAAACAACTAGAGCAAATTAATGATTTATTTGGTGAACTGATTGTTCAGCGGAATGGGTTGAACTCGCAACTAGAAAAATTACGCAAACTCGTTCGTAACCTCAACCAGCGAGTACAAGTTCTTGACCGAGAAAACCAGGATTTACATACAGCCTACGACAAAATTTCTACTCAAGCCGCTATATCTGCTGGTGTGCGTAGACACGAAGTGGCTTTTCAACAGACATCGCAAGCTGAAAATGGCCACCAAACACAAGGCACAGAAAGGGAATTTGATGCCTTAGAAATGGATCGCTATAACGAATTAAACCTGCGATCGCAGGGAGTTATGGAAACCATTGTTCAGGTACAAGAAGTCACAACTGATGTGCAACTCAGTGTAGATGATACAGACCAAATTGCTCGGAAATTAAACAAAACATCGAAACAGTTACAGACCAAACTAAATCACATTCGGATGCGGCCGCTGTCCGATTTAGTCGAACGTTTTCCTAGAGCTTTACGCGATTTAAATGTAGAGTATGGGAAAAATGTCCAGTTAAAAATTGAAGGTGGCAACACTTTAATTGAACGCAGCATTTTAGAAGCTTTAAACGAACCTTTAATGCATCTGTTAAGGAATGCCTTCGATCATGGTATCGAAGACCATACCACCCGCCGCCTTCTGGGTAAACCAGAACAAGGATTAATTGAAATTAAAGCTACCCACCGCAGTAATCGCACCCTGATTACCATACGTGATGATGGTTGGGGCATTTCTCTGGAGAAAATTCGCACCCGCGCCCTAGCTATGGGATTGGATGCTTCTCTACTCGCTAATGCTAGTGATGAAGAACTGTTATCACTAATTTTTGAAGCAGGTTTTACCACCTCCGAGCAAGTGACAGCATTATCTGGTCGCGGTGTCGGTATGGATGTGGTTCGCAACAACCTCAAACTGATTCGAGGAGATGTCAAAGTTGATACGGAACCTGGAGTTGGTACTACCTTCACCCTATCAGTACCGTTTACACTTTCCGTTGCCCGAGTTCTGCTAGTAGAAATCAACAAAATGGTATTGGCATTTCCCACAGATGTCATTTCAGAAATATCTTTACTCCAAGACGAGCGAATTTTCCAAATGGCAGGTAGCGAAGTTCTAAATTGGCAAGGAACGATGCTGCCACTGATTCGCCTGACTCATTATTTAGAGTTTAATTGCCTGCGCTACGATAACCCAGAATTGGAAACACCGCCAGCAATTAATACTAGCAGTGTGTTAGTAGTCCAAGGTAATAATCAGCCAGTCGCAATCCAAATAGACCGTTGCTGGGGTGAACAGGAAGTTGCTATTCGCCAAGTCGAGGGAAATATACCTTTACCTGAAGGTTTCAGCAACTGCACAATTCTCGGTGATGGTCGAGTAGTGCCACTAATTAATGTCAATGAGTTGCTGTATTGGATTGCTACGAATCGGCAGACTTCCAGAGGCACTCAATTACCATCAGCAAGGTTAAAGACACCGTTCCTCATATTTGATGAAGAGAAAATATCAGCAGCATCTGTTAAGCAGAAAGGCACAATTTTGATCGTAGATGACTCGATTAATGTTCGCCGCTTTTTAGCCCTGACTCTTGAGAAAGGAGGGTATCAAGTAGAACAAGCTAAAGATGGTCAAGATGCCTTAGAAAAACTCCATAGTGGATTGAGAGTTGAGGCAGTAATTTGCGATATTGAAATGCCTCGCCTTGATGGTTATGGCTTTTTAGGTAAGGTAAATTCAGACGTGGATACAAAAAATATTCCAGTTGCGATGCTGACTTCTCGTAGCAGCAATAAACATCGCCAACTGGCTATGCAATTGGGGGCGCGGGCTTACTTTTCTAAACCTTATAACGAGCAAGAGTTACTTCAAACGCTGGAAGAAATAATTTGTAGCGTAGCAGGAAAGGCAGCTTCTAATTAAAAATTGATAATTGATAACTCATAATCGGGTTTCAGATATTTTCGTAGGTGCGTTAGCAAGTGCCTTGGCGACTAGAAGTCGCGGCTATACAGACAAAACCCGCCTGCGCGGGTTAAAACGACTGAGTTATATTCAGTAATAATCGCCGAGCTTTTGCGTCATACTATTTGTGTCAATTGAAATAATTTCTACATAAACTCAATTTGTAGTGAATTTATGGTAACTGTAACACTGACGGCTGTTGCTACTGCGATCGCAACTACACTTTGGACTAAAGCACAGGAAAAAATCGGCGAAAACATTGGTGGTGCTTTATGGACGGCTCCTGGTAAGTTAATAGGATTACTCCGCCAGAAGCATCAAGCACCATCTCTCACCAGTGCTGTTGAGGGAAATGAACCGCAACGATTAGATTATGGTGAAGCAGTGTTGGAACTTCAAGCAGCAGCAGCACAAGACCCAGAAATTGCTCAAGCAGTTGTGGAAGTGGAAGCAGCAGTCAACAAAGATCAATCTGAGACTGCTAAGGAAATTCAAAAATTAGCAGCAGAAATCAAGTCACAGCCGTCAGTTGTCAATAACTTTGCGAAGTTAGCAGAAGAGATAAAAGCAGAGAAAGGTGCAATGGTTGCCCAACAAATCACAATTGGGGAACAGACCAATACTTATAACTGACTACAGACGTCTCAAGGGGAGGATGAGACAAAGTTAACTCCTGATGACTGGCGCAAAGTCTGCCGTGAATTGTTGGCAGAACGGCGAAAGCTTACTACAAATCCCCTGACATCAACAGAAGGAGTCGCGCTGCAAGTTGATGATGTTTACGTACCACTGGGATTAGTTGAGCGTAAAAAACAATCTAAGCGTCAAGGCGATATTTCTCCAGAACAGGGTTCAGAACTGTACAAAGAGACAGAAATCACCAAAACGTTTGAGCATGATGCTTTTCTTGAAGAAGTTCTCAAACAGAAGAACACGCCTAAAAGTCAAGGTAAGCGAATTGCAATTATTGGCGAACCAGGAGCAGGAAAGACAACACTTTTACAGCAGATTGCTGATTGGGTATCTCGTGAGATTGACCAGTCAATTGTGATTTGGGTATCTTTGGCAGATTTGCGAGAGAAGGAACTAAAATCTTATCTGTTCGAGACTTGGTTAACTCAGGTGGCGGAGAAAAGAGGTAAAGCTGAAGCCACTAAGCAACTGAAGGATGATTTTGTTGCTCTATTTAATCAAAATAATGTGTGGCTGCTGCTAGATGGGTTAGATGAAATGTCCGCATCTTCAGGTAATCCTCTAACAGAAATTGCACGGCAATTCCGTGAAGCAGGGTTAATTTCTCAAGCGCGGATTGTGCTGACCTGTCGGGTTAATCTGTGGGATGGCAGCAGTAATGCACTTGATGATTTTGATACCTATCGCAGTTTAGATTTTTCTTATCCAGAACAAGTAGAGAGATTTATTCACAAATGGTTCGCTGCTATTCCCGAAACTGGGAAGCAGTTATGCACTGCTTTGAAAGAATCAGGTAAGGAACGAATTCAAGATTTAGTGAAAAATCCTCTGCGGTTGACGCTGCTGTGCTTGAATTGGCAATCAGGAGATGGCAAGCTACCGGATACTCAAGCGGGACTCTATCAGCAATTTGTTGATGACTTCTACAAGTGGAAAAAAGAGGAATTTGCTACAAACTATGACCAGCGTCAGCAACTTAATATTAAATTGGGGGAATTAGCTAGAGAAGCAATAGACAAAGAAGCAACCCCTTTTCGCTTACGGCAGGATTTTGTTAATCGCTTTTTGGGTAATCCTGATGATGAAAATTCGCTGCTGAAACTGGCAATAAATCGCGGCTGGCTGAACTGTGTAGGGATAGATACAAATAGAAAACCTGTTTACGCTTTCTTTCATGCCTCATTTCAAGAGTACTTTGCTGCTAAAGCAATTGATGACTGGCATTTCTTTCTCAACTACGTTCCCAAAAATCCCAGTCAAGGAACTTATCGCATCTTTGAACCGCAATGGAAGCAAACAATATTACTTTGGTTAGGGCGAGAAGAAGAAAACCTCAAACAGCAAAAGCAACAGTTTATCGATGCTTTAGTGAACTTTAAAGACGGATGTGGTAAGTGGAATAGAGAAGATGTAGATAAAGGATTTTATGAATATCGCGCCTATTTTTTAGCAGCCGCAGGAATTGCCGAGTTTAGGGATGATTCTAGAGCCGATGAAATAGTTAAGCAAATTGTCAAATGGGGCTTTGGTTATTTCAATAGCAAAAAACAGAACTGGATAAAATTTTCCAGTCTAATTGAAGAAAAAGCTAGATTAACACTGCAACACACAGACCGTATAAAAGCGATCACTGCATTAGTGCAACTGCTTCAATCTAAAGATGTTGATGACTATACCCGTTACCAAGTAGCAGATAGCTTAGGGAAAATCGGCACAGGCAATGAATTTGCGATCACTGGCTTAGTGCAACTGCTGCAATCAACTAATGTGTCTGACTCCACCCGTTGGCAGGCAGCATATAGCTTAGGGAAAATCGACCCAGGCAATGAAATTGCGATCGCTGCCTTGATGCAACTGTTGCAATCAACTGATGTGGTCACCCGTATACAGGCAGCAGAAAGCTTAGGGGAAATTGACCCAGACAATAAAATTGCGATTGCTGCCTTGGTGCAACTGCTGCAATTAAATGATGTATATGACAAGACCCGTATGCTGGCAGCATCTAGCTTAGGGAAAATCGGTACAGGCAATGAATTTGCGATCGCTGCCTTAGTGCAACTGCTGCAATCAACTAATGTGGATAACTACACTCGTAGGCAGGCAGCAAAAAGCTTAGGGGAAATCGGCACAGGCAATGAATTTGCGATCACTGCCTTAGTGCAACTGCTGCAATCAACTAATGTGGATAACTACACCCGTAGGCAGGCAGCAGAAAGCTTAGGAAAAATCGGCATAGGTAATAAAATTGCGATCGCTGCCTTGGTGCAACTGCTGCAATCAACTGATGTAAATCACTCCACCCGTTGGCAGGCAGCAAAAAGCTTAGGGGAAATCGGCACAGGCAATGAATTTGTGATTGCTGCCTTGGTGCAACTGCTGCAATCAAATGATGTACATGACAACACCCGTATGCAGGCAGCATCTAGCTTAGGCAAAATCGGCACAGGCAATGAAATTGCGATCGCTACCTTGGCGCAACTACTGCAATCAAATGATGTATATGAAAACATACGTATGCAGCCAGCAGAAAGCTTAGGAAAATTTGACCCAGACAATGAAATTGCGATCACAGCCTTGGTGCAACTGCTGCAATCAACTGATGTGGATAACTTCACCCGTAGGGAGGCAGCATATAGGTTAGGGGAAATCCGCACAGGCAATGAAATTGCGATCACTGTCTTAGTGCAACTGCTGCAATCAAGAAATCTGGATGACAACACGCGTAGGCAGGCAGCATCTAGCTTAGGGAAAATCGGCACAGGCAATGAAATTGCGATCGCAGCCTTGGTGCAACTGCTGCAATCAACTAATATGGATGACTACACCCGTTGGCTGGCAGTATTTAACTTAGGGAAAATTCTACAGCATAATCAGCATCGCTTTGCGGTAGTCAAAGCTTTAAGTAGTTATCAGCTATTTGATAATAATTGCTCCAGTGTCATCTGGAATTGCGCCCAGAATATGCCTTACACCGATTTCTATCAAGCTTGGCATCAGCATAATGTTACTACTCGTGCGATGCGAAGCTTAAAGAAAATCCTCTTCACAAGAATAATTTAAGTCCTTTTGCAGCAGCAACGTTACAAATAAAGTTGCCGCGATAACAACAGCTTGTCCACTCGTTACAAAGACAGACGCGGACGTTACGAATGTTTGTCTGTTAGCAACAACAGCTTAAGCATTTATTATAAATGGATACTCATTTGCTGCGATTGCGTACTCATTTGTAGCGATCGCTGTCTCATTCATAACTAATGCTTAAAATTTAATCTAATAAATTAAGCATTAATTATAAATGGCTACTCATTTGTAGCAATTGCGTACTCAGTTATAGCGATCGCTGTCTCATTCATAACTAATGCTTAAAATTTAAGCTAACAAATTAAGCATTAATTATAAATGGCTACTCATTTCTAGCGATCGCTGTCTCATTTGCAGCAATTGCTTATGCATTTGTTATAAATGCTTGCATCTTAGTAACAATAGTTTGTTCATTTCTAGCAAATGCTTAAGCAAACCTGATTAATATAGAAGCATTTCTAGCAAATCCTTCTATCTTTTTTGCAAATACTTAAGTAAAACTTATCAAAACAGAAGTTATCGTCACAAATAGCTCCGCTTGGTTTTTTTACGTCATGCCTTTTGCTTGTTAGCCTTAATTATAAAGTTATATCAGTGGCAGTAAACCGCACATCAAGCGATCGCGCAATTCTAGCTATTTGCTGCTTTTGTATTGCACTTAGATCATTAGAATTCAAGATAAAACCATAGTCTAGAAACGCAGGTTTTCCCAAAGCTACCGATGATATGAGTTAAAATCCTGTTATATTCATTACTACTCATGCAGAACGCCCTAAAAAAATGCGTTGGCAAAGCCCAAGGTAGGTATCGCTACATCAGTCCACCAACCAAATCTAGAGAAATTCCTAAGAAATCTTATTAATCTTCAATTTTCTCACTGTTTCAAGTCAAGAGCCGTTAGAGGATGTTTGAAAAGTCGTAAAGTATACTAGAAACCCCTCTCCAAACCTCTCCCCGAAAGGTCAAGAGGCTTTGAAACCCCCATTCCCTCGTAAGGAAGGGGGGCTAGGGGGGTTACGTTTCCGAGGCTTTGATGTTACGAAAAATACTTTTCAAACACCTTCTTAGGGAAAGCCTAGAATAATGGTCATTGTCATGTCTAAGATATTATAAAGAATATATAGATTTACTGTGTAATTTAACGTGAGTTAGACAAAGCTAAAAAAGCGGTGATAGTAAGACTTTTAAGCTTATAGATTCCCACAAATAATTAAGAGGATGAAGCAATTGAGTAACCTAGATAGAGTTTTAGATGCAGCAATGGATTTTCCTTTAGAGCAGCAAGAAATGCTGGTAAAAATTCTCAAAAACCGAATTATTGAAAGTCGCCGAGATGAAATTGCGTCAGATGCAGCAACTTCCATTGCTGAATTCCAAGCAGGTAGGCTCAAAGTCCAGACTGCTGCTGAAGCAATTCAAGAATTACGGGAATATCTCAATAAGCCAAGTGCAGCCGATGTATAGGTTGGTTATCACTAGCAAATTTAAAAGTAGCTCTCCGAAAATTTGCTCGTCGTAATGCTGACTTGCAAGCCGGAATAGAAGAAACTATTGCTGCTATGGAGAATGATATATTTGCAGCTAACTTGGGCACTCACAAGCTAGAGGGAAAGCTATCAGGCTTGCTTTCATGCTCTTGTGGATATGATTGTCGCATTGTTTTCTCAATGAAAACCGATGACGAGAGTGGGGAACAAGTTATTCTTTTGCTAGACATTGGTACTCATGACGATGTTTATTAGCTCAGTACAAGTGCGATCGCCGATTTTGTAGCAACCATCTTAAAATCCTGTTATCTTCATAACTACCCACCTAGAACGCCCCAAAAAAGTGCGATGTACAAGTGAATTTTTTTATTTTTTGACAAATTAATCCGAGGAGTTTTAGGTGATAAAAAACAATAGAAAAAAGGCTGTTGCTCAAGCTATTTCCACAGCCGTTGCTCTGGGCTGGGCAATAATGCAAGTAGAATCAGCACAAGCTGCTACTTTGACGGTTAACAATCTCAATGACAGTGGCGTTGGCTCATTACGAGATACTATCAACATTGCAAATAGCAATGACGTGGTAGAGTTCTTATTGGGAAGTCATCCTAGTACAATTGCCTTGACAAGTGGGACACTTGCGATGCCTGCGGCGGGCTACGCCTACGCTAAGGATCTGACTATCAATGGCCCAGGTACTAACTTACTTACCATCAGTAGTAATAATCAATTCCCCGTGCTTGACATTAGCGCTGCGAATGTTACACTTTCTGGGCTAGCGATCGCTGGTGATTTCAATGCTTACGATTCTGGTAATCTAACGTTTACCAATAGCACCATCAGCGGCGACAATGTGAATATAGATAGTAACCTAACGCTTATCAATAGCACTATCAGCGCCGACAATGTGAAGATAGATAACGCTACTGATAACTTAGAACTTATCAATAGCACTATCAGCAGCAACAATAATATTGAGATTAATACTAATGATCTGACCCTCACTGATTATAGTCACATAGTTAGCAGCAATAATACTGAGATTAATGCTAAACGACTGAATGTCCAAGACTATAGTAACATCGGGACTTCCAACGGCATCACTAACGGCGGCAATTTAAGTATCTCTACTAATAATGTTGACTTAAATAATGACGGCGAAATTAACGCTGGTAGCAATAATTTGGGAGCAGGAGGTGAGATAACTATTACAACCAATAGCCTTTTCATAAGAGATGGTGCCACCCTCAACGTCAATTCTGGGTCAATCAGCGATGGTTTAGGAGGTAACATCAGTCTCAAAGTAGTACCCCAAACAAGCGCGATCGCTGCTGGTAGCAATAATTCAGGAGTAGCAGGTAACATAACTATCAACACTGGTTTTTTACTCGCACCACCCACCGAACCAAGCGCGATCGCTGGTGGTAACATTAATTCAGGAGCAGGAGGTAGTATAACTGTTACAGCCAGTGACGTTGTTTTCCTGACCAGAGTACCCGAACCAAGTGCGATCGCTGGTAGTATACTTGCTGGTAGTCTGGCTTGGCTGGCAAAGAGAAAGCAAGCAGCATTTCGCAAGGCGAAGGCATAATTACCTCTCAAAATAAAGTTTTACTTGGAGTGCATTGGTTGAGATAGTGTAGCCAAATCATCCCTTGTATGCTTTTGAGATTAGAGTTGATAATAGCGATCGCTTCAGTAGATTACACTCCCAAATCCTTGTCTATAGTCGTCAAACGAGTGATGACAAGAACAGTTAAAATAAATTCGCAAATAGTTTAAATAATTAGCCCACTCAGACTTATCTCTGCGCGGGCTAATTATTTTATGGGCAATTAGCCGGACATAATATCAATGTCCCTGAAACTAAAATACTTCCAGGAACCTTTATTAAGCCTCAACTTTTACACCTTTCCAGAAGGCCACATAACCTTCAATATTCTTAGCTTTCTCCTTAGCGCTGGGATAGTACCAAGCAGCATCTTTATTGATTTGCCCATCAACGTCGATACTGTAGTAGCTGGCGACACCTTTCCAAGGACAAGTGCTGTGGGTGTTACTTTCTGTGAAGTACTGCTTGTTAATGGTGTCAACAGGGAAATAATGGTTGCCTTCCACAACTACGGTATTATCACTCTCGGCTAAAACTGCTCCATTCCAAATTGCTTTCGGCATAAATGACTTTGGCTCTAAACTATACACATAACATTTTGACACTATCAGCTTATTTGTAGTGAATTTATGGAACCTGTGACGCTGATCGGTGTGTTCACCATCTAAGAGTGCTAAGGAAATTCAAAAATTAGCAGTACAAATCAAGTCGCATTTAGCACAAAAAGAGAGTTTTTTCTCAATCTTCTGGGCGTATCTTCTCTAAATAACATGGGTACTTTTGTTCTATAACTCCCAATACGGTTCGGTTAATACCATTTATTTTTGAAGATGCGCCTATAGAACTTACCCAAAACCGCGCTGTAGGGGCAATTCATGAATTGCCCCTACGTGAATAAAGCGCAGCCTCACATAGAATTGGTATAAGGTGCATAGTCCTTAAAGATCCCCCTTAATCCCCCTTAAAAAGGGGGAAATAGAGCCATTCTTAGTCCCCCTTTTTAAGGGGGGTTGGGGGAATAAAGTCTTATCCGAAGCGTATTGCCATGACTCCTAATTTATCAAGAAAGAATTCAGAAGTCAGTAAGAGGCAACACTTTGGCGAGGTTTCCCTCCAGTATTAATTACAATCACTTTTATTTATGTATTTAAGAAACAAAAACATTTGTTTCTATCAGAAATATTTCCTAGCATATTGGTATGCAAACTTAATTAGCCAAAAAAAAAGTTGGATTTCGGTTTATAGCCTCAAGCAAAAAATATCTATAAGGAAATACGACAATTACATATATGTAGGCGATCGCACTTTATATAAATGCTTGTCACTAAAGGATTTTATGTAGCGTACCTTTGCCTTTTATCAGTTCTTATTTCCTTGCTAAATATTCTGCAAATTCCCTATTTCTCATATTTGGGTTAATTTGACTCAGCCGTTTGTGTAATTTACAAATAAAGCTATCAGATAAACTGAGTATAGGATGTTGATATTTATAAAACAGTGGACTCTATTACTAGAGAACACTGACTGATTGTATTTTGTTCTAGTTGAGGATAACTCTATGAAACTTACAAACTTGATAAATTCTGCACATATTGTTGCTTGGATTAATTGTATGGCTAAAATCACTAGCCTTTATACAGCCAACAATAACAAAAGTGGCGCATCAATAAATACAGCCGTCAACTCTGACGTTTTACCTAGCCATTCCACGAATGTTAATTGCCTCAAACCCTTTGATACTGCTTTTCTTGCGTATCACATGATGGGTCTTAATAATTTTGAATGATCCAAGTTACCTCAATGAGGTCAAGTCACAGTTGACATCATTCAGTAATACTAATGATTTCAGTTACTAAGTACAAGTTGCTCAAGATTCGTAACGGCTTTATAGCGTTTCCTGGTCTAGTGAACTATGTTGTCGGTTTTTACTCAGATAAAGATGAAAGCATACTTGCTTGACTTAAGTCAGAAAATTATCTTCTTTCACACCAGAAAAATTATTTTCATCCTTAGTGGGTCGATAGTGTTTGGATTCATGCCTCTTTCTTAGCCTGCTTGGCTTTGAAGGAGGTTTTTGGTTTTTCTGGAAATTCGTTGCCTTCTTTAGCCTGCCTAATACCTATCTCAATCAAAAAAGCTGCGAGGTTGGCTGTCGGTCTGCCTTGTGCATCTGCCAACACCTCTAAATCTTCAAATACCGAGTCTGGAAGAGTTACAGTAAATCGTTTCCTCGGCGACAAGCCGAAGAAGCGTCTACGTCTTTCTGAAGTTTAGTGGCAGAATAAATAATTACATCAACAAGCATGACAGCAGAGGCATATTCTGTGTATGAAGATACTTATTGTTGAACTTTTGGTATCATTTTTAGAGTAGTTCAACTTTGTTTTCATGCCCTGTATTCAAGTCGATGTTAAAATTCCACCTCATCTTCACAAAAAGCTAGCTATTCATGTTGCTAAGACTGAGGCATTTAAATCTGAGGTAATTATTAACGCTCTTAATCATTACTGAGAGTGTACTGAGGATGTGTCAAATCCTTGTTATTAGAGGCAGAACCAGCCATCATCTCTGACATCAAACGAGCCAAACTATTTATATTTCTACGCCACAACAGTTATTACCTGTTTGATGAGGAGTTTAAATCAGAAATGGTCACATTTGTCAATACTTTTCTCTTTTATCTACGAATGTAGGTAAATAAACCAGGCTGTGATTGGTTTATTATTCTCAGATTAATTTAGTTCTAATCATGATCAAAAATACTATTCTAGATCCTCTCGTAACCGATGTTCGGTGTGAAGAAATTTGTCAGATTTTGGGAGAGACTTACAACCAGGAACGCTGGAACGATTGGCGCTGGCAAATGCGGCATAGGTTGACTAAGCTGGAACACTTTCAGAGGTTATTAAGGCTTAGTGCTACTGAAGAGAAGGGACTGTTAATCGCACCAGAGAAGTTTGCTGTAGCCGTAACCCCATACTTTGCATCACTGCTTGATCCAGAAGATCCGCTTTGCCCACTACGGTTACAAGTGATACCACGGGAAGAAGAACTAATAGTTAGTACAGCAGACATGGTAGATCCATGCGGTGAAGATAACGACACTCCAGTGCCAGGACTCGTACACCGCTACCCTGACCGTGTGTTACTGCTTGCCCTAGACACTTGTGCTGCTTATTGCCGTTACTGCACCCGCTCTCGTTTGGTGAGCCAAGGTGAGATGTACCCAGTAACGCGGCGCTTGGATGCGATCGCCACTTACCTAGAGGAACACACCGAGATCCGTGATGTGCTAATTTCTGGTGGCGATCCGCTGTTGATGGCTGATGAACCTTTAGACAACTTGCTGGGGCGGCTGCGTGCCATTAAGCATATTGAATTTATCCGAATTGGTTCTCGCGTGCCGAGTTTCTTGCCGCAGCGAATTACACCGGAACTGGTTGCCTTGCTTCGTAAACATCGCGTGTGGCTATCTTTGCACTTTTGTCATGTGCGGGAACTTACCCCGGAAGTAGCACAAGCTTGCGATCGCCTAGCTGATGGTGGTATTCCTCTAGGCAGTCAAACCGTGCTGTTAAAAGGTGTGAATGATTCTGAAAAAGCCCTCAAGCAGTTGTTTCACGGTCTTCTCAAGTTGCGTGTGCGACCTTATTACCTTTACCAATGCGACCCAGTTGTTGGCACCGCACATCTGCGAACGAGTGTTCAAACTGGGCTTGATCTAATTTCTAAATTGCGTGGTCATACCACTGGCTACGCTGTACCAACCTATGTGATTGATGCCCCTGGCGGTGGTGGCAAAGTCCCAATTCAAGCCGAGACTCTACTTGCATACGAGAAGGGCACAGCTACAGTGCGAAATTGGGCAGGTAAGACATACACCTATGTAGATCCAGTGGAGTAGGGCTAACACTATATATGAGTTGATCGCCATCATCTAAAAGAGCCAATTGGAAAAGTTCTGTTAAGTTTTTGGCAAACCAAAAAACTAAGTAATCGCAGGAGATTAGTTGGAATGTTGATTGTTGGTAATACAAACCTAAAAGGTCGAGGTGTCTTCGCACAGAAGCGCTTTTTGAAAGGAGAACTCATTGAGAGAGTGCCAGTTGTTGTTATACCCGCAGAACAGGTTGAATTCCTAGATAAAACAATTTTGGGCAACTATTACTACGATTGGGAAGATAAAGCTGCGGCGATCGCTCTAGGTTTATCTTCCTTGATCAACCATTCTTACCATCCCAATGCTTATTATGTGAAAAAGTTTGCCGACCGAGAGTTACATCTGATTGCCTACCGAGAGATAGAAGTGGGAGAAGAAATTACTGCCAACTACAACGGTTCTCCTGACGAGAAATCTCCTATATGGTTTGATGTCGTTGATGAGCTATCTTCGACTCCATTGAGGATTTAGTAATTGGAATTCCTTAATGAAGACACCTGATTTGGACATTAAAACTAACAGCGAAAGCTTTCTCACTAAGATTCATAGGGTTATGGGGTTATTTATTGGTCTGTGTTATGACCTGAAGGCAGACTACCTTAAGGCTGGTTTTAGCGCTTCTGAGGTGATGGAGTTCGACGATGAAGAAACTATCATCGGGCTGGAAGATGCGTTATTTCAGTTAGGTCATCAGGTTGAACGTGTCGGCAATGGTAGAGAACTAGCTCTCAGGTTAGCAAATGGCGATCGCTGGGATTTGATTTTCAATATTGCTGAGGGTTTGAAGGGTCGCTCTCGTGAAGCCCAAGTCCCGGCAGTCTGTGAATTATTCGCTCAACCTTACACCTTTTCCGATCCGCTCACCTGCGCCTTAACGCTAGACAAGGCGCTTGCTAAGAGGGTAGTACGCGATCGCGGTTTGCCGACAGCTTCCTTTGAGGTAGTGAGTACTACCGCAGAAGCCGCCGCCGTGTCACTGCCAATGCCAGTTTTCCTCAAGCCTGTGGCGGAGGGCAGTTCTAAAGGGGTAACTGGGCATTCTCTTGTCAAAGAACGCGAGGAGCTAGTAAATACTTATCAATTGTTACGCGAACTTTTTCAGCAACCAGTACTCGTGGAAACCTTTCTTCCCGGTAGAGAACTAACAGTGGGCATTCTTGGTAACGGCAGCAGATCACGGGTAGTAGGTGTGATGGAAGTAATTTTTACAGACCAAGCAGAAACCTCCGCCTATACTACCCTCAACAAGGATGAGTATTTGAAACGGGTATCTTATCGTTTACTCATAGATCCCGAAGCACTGGCAGCACAGGCAAGGCAGCTGGCGTTGGATGCTTACCATACTCTTGGTTGCCGTGACGCTGCCCGCGTCGATCTGCGCTGCGATGCTCATGGAGTGTTGCAGTTTATGGAGGTTAACCCATTGCCAGGGCTACATCATATCCGCTCAGACTTGCCAATTATGGGACGTTTGGGTAGTGTGACATACACAGAAATCATTGCTGAAATAGTCGAGTCTGCATGGCAAAGATACAAATGCTGAAGCTAGTTGCGATAGTTTGTAGTAAGCACTTTAGTGCTTAAAAAATAAGGACTAAAGTCCTTACTACGAGCCAATTTAATTTATTTTACATTACGTAAGATATAGCAGTCCGAAATGATTCGTAAACTTCTTTGCTTCTTCCTTGGCGCTCTTCTCTACGAGACGCTGCGCGTTGGCGGCTTGGCGGTTCGATAATTTTTACAACTCAAATAGGATTGCTATAGTTTGATTTATTCTTGCCCACTTACTTAGTACACGTCACTGTAAAAGGGGTTCGGAAATATTGAGACTTGATGTTGGGTTTCACTAAAGTTCTACCCAACCTACGAATGATTAAATTCCATACCCTTTTTGTGGTGTTCTGTACTTAGTGCGGCAGAAACAATCCCTAATCACTCTAATATCTTTTGAGTTGAAATCGGATACCACTCAAAGCCACGGTGAAAATTGTTTTGCTCGCTTGGACATTGGCTCCAAACGCACATCTATCGTTATTTCCTCATTGGGTTGAATATCTATCAAAGCAAATACTTTGCGTTTCTCAAGGTCAACCAGGGTATTGGGATTTCGAGAATGATTGACTGCCGCAAACTTAGTTGAACCCTCAGCTGTTAAACAAATTTCCTCACTAATTCCAATAAATTTACCCTCCCTCAGAAATTCATCAGTTTGCTCGGCATATCTAACCTCTTGGTAAAAATTGGAAAAGCTAAAGTCTATTATTTGCTCTTCTTCTAATATCAACTCCTTGGCAAAAAGCCCGTAACCGTTAATTATACTCTGACGAACTTCACATTTTGGCGCATTGTCAATCAAGTTTTCTATCTCTTGAGGAGTCAGCATAATTACAAGTTGCTATATCTTCAATTGTTTAGTTTTTCTAATTTAAAATTTATTTTAGCTGAAGTTTTTAGAGCTGTTCAACCAGACTCTCAGAAGTCAAAAGATAAAAACGCCAAGTTAAAAGCACTGCACCCATGAGTAGCCCTACTACTAAACCCAACCATAAACCTATAGCACCCCAGCCGAAAGTGAATGTCATCAGATAGCCGCCACCTAGACCTACCCCCCAGTAAGCGAACATAGTGATTAACACTGGCACTTTAGTATCTTTCAACCCGATCAATGCACCAGCAGCAATAGTCTGAATAGAATAAAATATCTGGACTATTGCCCCCACGGCTAGGAAAGAAATTGCGGTTTTAACTATCTCGATATTATCCAGATTACTGGTGTCCAAATACATTGCGACAATATAGTTGGGAAACAGCCAAAAAATTAGTGCCACAATGCTCACAAAGGGAGTAACAAGCGCAATGCAGACAAATCCTGCTCTGCTTGCACCCTTAAGATCATTTTGTCCCCTCAGCTGTCCTACTCTCATGGTGATGGCATAGGAAATACCTATAGATACTGTTTCGACAAAACTTTCTGTCTCAACGGTAATTTCATGAGCTGCTAACGTGTCTGTCCCAAACCACCCCATCATTAAAGCAGTAGCTGTGAATACTCCAATTTCTGCTCCATACTGCAATCCCAAGAACCACCCAGTTTGGAAGATATCTATAAACATATCTTTATCGAACTGGTGCAGAGCGCAATCAAGTTGGTAGTCTTTAAAGTAGTCGTCGAAGTAAACCCACCCGGCGACGGCAATAAAATTCAGCCAAAAAATGAGTGCGCTTCCCCAACCGATACCGGCTAAACCAAGGGCTGGTAAACCAAATTTACCGAACATTAGTATGTAATTAGCAGCCGCATTCAATAATAGTCCAGCCACCGTAATTACTGTTAGGAATTGGGGGCGATTCAGGGCAGAGCTAACTTCTTTTAAGATACAAAAACCGAGCGCAGCCGGAAAACCCCAAACAATAGACCGCAAATATGTTTGAGCTAATAACACATTGCTTTCTTCTTGACCAGTCAGCAGTAGAATATAGTCAAAGTGCCAAATGACAAACATCACAGGTAAGCACATGGTCATAGCTAACCAAATTCCTTGACCGGTAGCACGGCTAACTTGGTCTACTTTTCCAGCACCAAAAGCATTGGCGACACTTGCACCTACTGCTGAAAGAATAGAACGACAAACGGAAGCTAGAGTAGAAAAGGCCACTGCACCTAAAGCACCCGCAGCTAAAGCTTGGCTATTAAGTAAGCCCATCATCACGCCATCTAATAAAGGAATGCCCGCTTCTAATATTTGAGTAATTACCAGAGGAACTGCCAATTGTAGGCAGGCTTGGACTTCTAATATCAGTTCTGACTTAAATTCTTTTGAAGTTAACTCCATTGGGCACAAAAATTAAGGAGGGTGCGAAAAAAATAAAATTTAATATATTTAAGATATGTTACCACTTACAGATGCGCTCAACTCAAGCTATTAGCGATCGCTTCACCCTCTCAACAGAAAAAACAGCGTAGGCGCAGCCCGCCACAGGTATCGCTCTTTGGAGAAAAAGTTTTTGGTTTACTGTTCATCCACGTCCACAACCATCATTGCTAATTCTTCCATTTGGCAAAATGGTATTGCAGAGAATGGCATCACGAACGTTCCCGATAATGGCATTTCTGAGATTGGCATTACTGAGGTCAGCATTCTCAAAGCCGGTGCCGTCCAAATCAGCACCACTGAGGTCAGCCCCTATCAAAATAACGTATTCCAAGTTGGCATTCAGCAAAATAGCACCACTCAGGTTAGCACCCGTCAAGTTGACACGAGCCAAATCTACATCAGTCAGGTCGGCATTTCTCAGGTCAACTCCACTAAGGTTGATATCTCTCAGGTCGGATCTGATCAAGCAAACACCTCTCAAGTCAACACCGGCAAAGTTAGTCTCTCCAGCATTCAACCGACTGAAAAATTCTTCAAGATCCATACCCAGTAAACCACAAACTTTTGAAACCGCAAGTAATAATGGGGGTTTTAGCCCTTGTGAATCAGGAAGCAAACACTGTCAATGTGTAAGTACTAGAGTTGTGAACTTTGAATTAAAAAATTGCTTTAACTCAACATTCACAACTCATAACTTTCTCAGATTATCGCGCCGGTAGTTGTGGGTGTGTAGCCGAGTACTTGGCGACGATGCCAGAAATCTCAGGGTTGTAAAGCCTCAGATAATTCCAGTAGTTGCCAAATACTTGCCGCACATAATTTTTAGTTTCATCAAAGGGAATTTGTTCAACAAACTCATCTGGATCTTGTGTAGTTTGAGTTTGCAGCCATTTGGAGACATTGCCAGGGCCAGCATTGTAACTGGCGATCGCGAGCAGGGAGTTATTGTTATATTGCTGATGGGTATGATCCAAATACCATGTACCCAGCATGATGTTATCGTTGGGATTTTCTAAGTTTATGGTTTTGATATCCACCTTGATTTGTGGGGCAATCCATTGAGCTGTACTCGGCAACAGCTGCATTAAACCAGTAGCGTTAGCAACGGATTTAATTTTTGGCTCAAACCGTGACTCCTGACGGATTAAGGCAGTGACTAACAGGGGATTGAGTTTACGCTCAGTAGACCACTTTTCAATCTCCCGGAGATAGGGAAATGGATAACGGGCTTGCCAATAGGTGATTTGCTTGCTTAAAGTTTGATATTGGGCAAGTTCAGCTGGTGTTTCCCGGTCTTCCAATTTAGAAATTTTGTCAATTCCGATGAGATTTTCTCCCTTAGCCTGTCGCATCAACCCTTCAGTAAATTGCTCTGCTACCGTTGGCTGAATTTTGTTCTGAAATTCTGTTTCCCATTGTAACCAAGCATCGCGGTCTTGACCCAGCAGATATAATTCTTTGAAAGTTTCAGAACCAGCAGGCGGTAATGGACGCTGGGGTGTGATTACTTCCGGGTTCATGACGCGCACGTTGTCAAAGTTGCCAACATTTAGCCCCAGCATCGTCGCGGCTCGCCATGCATAGTAAGAGTAGGGAAACTGGCTAATCACATACTCATAAGCTGTTTGAGATTGCTGCTGTTTCCCTAGCGAAGCTGCCCATTTTCCTACCCAAAAGCCTGCTCTCGGAGCCAAAATACTGTTGGGGTTGTTGGTGACAATTGGTTCTGCCCATTGCCAAGCACCGATGTAATCTTTGGTTTTGGCTTTATCTTGGGCGATTTTCCAGCGATACTCTGCCGCCTCATCAGAATTGCCGTATTTGGCTATGAGTAATTGCCATGCTTGGCTAGCTGACTTTTGATTATTGAGGGCTTGGAGAGTTTTGGCTTTTTGTGCCAATGCAGTACCAGCTTGTTTCGGAAATTTACTAATTACCTGCTCAAGATAGGGTAAGCCGTCTTTAGGTGTTTTTGCCATTTCTGCTAACCGCAGTAGTGCATTCCCAGTGTCTTCAGTATTTGGAAATTGCTGCACTAATTGTTTATAGGTGGCGATCGCTTTTTCTTTATCTTTGCCTCCTACCTGTAACCCCCGTGCGGTGCGGTAGAGGTTGCGCGATGTTTTGGGTGCTTGGGCATAAGCATTCGCCGCTTTGAGAAATTGATTATTTTCCCAATAGCTTGTACCAATGAGTTCCCAGTCTTCGGGTTTCAGGGTAGGCTGTTTTACTAACTGATCCAAAACGCCCACTATCCCTGGTTGGTCATAGGCATATTTAGCCAAAATCAACTCTAATTGTGGCTGATTGGGATTTTCTTGCAAGCGTTTGCGGATAATTTCCCAAGTCAGAGGATTAGAAGGAAATTGAGCGATCGCGGTTTCTTGTTGCTTGGGTTGAGCAATCAGATATAGCGCTTTCACTGTCGCCGCTTCTTTGGGATACTGTTTCAGCACGCTTTGCCTGAGATCCGAGGCTTTGCCGTCATTGCCCAGTATATCCTGTGCCTGCGCCTGTTTCAGCAAAATGTAGGGCGCGAGGATGGCATAGTCTTTCTCTAGTCCTTGGAGTAAAAGCAGGGCTTTTTGGGCTTGGGTTCTTTCAATGTAATCACTCGCCAAAAGATAACGAGCGCGATTTCGGTCTGGCGAACTGGATTGTCCGGCGATCGCTGCTAGTTTTGCCGCCCGTTCTGGCAGCGATTCTGATATCAGTGGAAAGACGGCTGATTGGGCAATGCTACCCTCTGATGTTGGCTGTGCTTTATTCTGACTCAGTTTGAGCCATTGCCCCACAGACTTGCCAATCTGAGGTGCTGATACCATTGCCCCAGCTAAAAAGGCAAATAGTGCTGCACCCGCAATTATCGAAATTTGTTTTTTCTGTAGTTTCTTCAGCATGAATACCCGCTGAAAAGTTCCGGTGAATTTCTTGAAACTCTAGCACTCCTAACCATCAGTGTTACCAATTTTTAATTTTAGATTTTTAATTTTATGTAGAAAAATCCTAATTTTCAATCCTACGTTTAGCAGTATTGAGTAGATAGCACATTTTAGATACTATTACATCTATCTTGGGTACTTGATTAATTCGTAATTCGTAATTCGTAATTAAGCTTTGCAACCGGGATAAAGACAAGAGCCACAAAACTTGCGTGATTTTTGAACCGTGGGACTTAAATTCACCGAATTTGGTTAAAGAAAATTTGGCCGATTTTAACCCACTTCTCACAGGGTTCGCACCGATGTTATGCTGCGATCGCCTCCAATGAATGCATTTACCCCACAGCCAGCAATTCATTCAGCTTGCTCTTCAAGTCTGGCGATGCCATTAGCGGTTTATAGACTTCACCTTCATAGAGTTTCCAAACATATCTAGAACTGAATGGTCTAAACGCTGAAGATGAGCCAACTGCTTGCCAAACTGTTTCAGCTAAAACCAATCCCGGAAACGCCAAAGTAGAAGACTCTTCAATCAATTCGCTATAAGTTCTAAACTCATCTACTTCCACGCCCACCAAGGCATACCGAAAAAGTGGAGCAGACTGTAAACGTTGATACAGCAAAATACCCAGTTCCGTCATCAGATAAGCACTTTCTGGTGTATCAGTTCCAATCTCACTAATACCACTCGGACAAACTCGACACCACCAGTTCTCCTCAATGTCCTGAAAAATTGATGTCCGACATTGGGACTGTTTACCGTTTGAGAGAACCCAGGAAATTTGATCAAAATGCTGGGCAAATCGCTCTGCTCCGGCTTGCTCTACTCCACATTCAGCCGATAAGGTAAACGTCCACGCCATCACCGTTCTCCCGTTGAATGAATTAGACTGTTAAACTTTGTCCCAATCATTCTGAGTATTTGCCAGCGCTGCTTCGTATTTCTCTAAAAGCATTGTAGCTCTTGGCAAAATACTGACGTGAGTGGGGCTATCTTGGACAGCTTTAATATCTCCGGTAATTTTGCTGTCGTCAATTTGCCAAAGAGGATCTTTTCCCGTTCCTCCAAATGTTGCAGGTCTGCGGAATATTGGCAAACTTTCAATTGACAGCGAAACAGACATTCCTTTCGTAAATACGTTTTGCTTACCACATCTGAGTAAAGCGATCGCTTCCAAAATGCTACTATGCGATCGCCGATATAGCAAATGCGATCGCCGATATAGCAAATGCGATCGCCGATATAGCAAATGCGATCACCGATATAGCAAACGGCATCACGGAAGCAACAAACGGCATCACCGATATAGCAAACGGCATCACGGAAGCAACAAACCGCATCACAGAAGCAACAAACGGCCTCACAGAAGTAACAAACGGCATCACAGAAGCAACAAACGACTTCACGGAAGTAATAAATGCGTAGGCGAAGCCCGCACTTTGACCCTTCTCTACGAGACGCTACACGTAGCTTGCTTCCCGTTCGCCCCTGGCGTCCCGTAGGGAAGGGTACGGCAAAGCTCAGGGCAGGTGTTATACCCTGAGCTTTGCCGAAGGGCAAACTCTGTTACCAACGTAGGCATCGCTTCTCGAAATTCTCCTTATAATGCCCAATGCCCAATGCCCTATTCATCATTCGTGCTGATATTGTGCTTACTCAAGCAATCTTCTGAGCTTTTACAGGAATCTCAATCACAAACTTTGTGCCTTGCCCAAGTGTGGACTCACACCAAAGATTACCGCCATGCTTCTCAGTTACAATTTGATAGCTGATATACAAACCCAAACCAGTGCCTTTGCCAACGGGCTTGGTGCTGAAAAAAGGATCAAATAGTTTAGAGCGAATCTCTTTTGAAATACCTATTCCATTGTCAGAAATCATAATCATCACTTGGTTTGTATCGATTTGACGAGTCTGAATCCAGATGGCATTGGGGTTGGCTGAAATGTCTTGGAACAAACGCCCCTGATTAGATTCTTCTAATGCATCAACAGCATTGCTCAAAAGATTCATAAACACTTGATTAAGGGAGCCAGGATCACATTCAATCAGTGGTAACTGACCATACTCTTTAATAAGCTGGATCTGTGGGCGATCGGCTGTCGCTTGCAATCGATGTTGCAAAATCACCAAGGTACTATCAATCCCTTGATGAATGTCTACCGCTTTCAATCCTGCTTCATCCAAGCGCGAGAAGTTCCGCAGCGATAACACAATAGTACAGATACGCTCGGTACCAATTTCCATCGACTGAAGAATGTTGGTCAAATCTTCCTGTAAAAAGTCCAGTTCAAGCTTATCCAATTCTGTGTCCAGGGCTTGAGGTGGATTGGGATAGTGCTGTTGGTAAGCTTGCAATGCTCTCAACAAACCTTGGATATACTCAGAAACATAAGTCAAGTTGGCATGAATGAAATTAACCGGGTTATTGATTTCATGGGCAACCCCTGCCACCATCTGTCCCAATGCAGACATTTTTTCACTCTGAATCATCTGCAATTGAGTGCGTTTGAGTGTTTGTAGGGCTTGCTTCAGAGTCGTATTCTTTTGATTCAATTCTTCAGTTCTCTGCTGAACTCGAACTTCCAGAGTTTCATTGGTTCTGGCTAATTCGGCAAAAGCTAAACGCAGCTTGCTTTCTGCTTGTGTTCGTTCGGCGATCGTTGCTGTCAGTACAAGAATGGTGAGTGTAATCACGCCAATAAACGATTGCAGTTGCATCAAAGATTCGTTGAGATCCGCAGTCACAAAACCACCTTTGCCATTAACGGTTGCGATCACTGCGATCGCAGCCACAATAAAAGTTAACAGCGTTGCACCCGGTTGCCCTAGTCGAAAGGCAGACCAGATCAAAATCGGAATTAACATATACTCCAGGTGATATCCCTTACCAAAAGCAACTTTGGCGATGAGAATGACCAACCCCATCAGGATAACTGGCTCTACAATTAACCAGAATATTAAACGGTGTGAGTTTGCTCTTGAGTGTCGAAAATGAGGGAGATTTTCAGAATCCTCTGAAGTTGAACTGAGAGATAACCATTGCCAGATTGGATGTCGTTTTTTTTGAATGAATTGCCCCCAACTAAGCAGAATCGGGGTGACGATAAAAATTCCCGAAACATTAGAAATCCACCAGGTTAACCAGACTGTCCCATACGCTGTCCAGGGAACTTTACCACTCAACGCCAAGCAAGCGACTCCCACAGTTGCATTGATCATCGGCCCCACCATGCCGGTTAAGATCAAAAATTTGAACACGTCGCGGACACGTTCTAAGGGATAGTGAAGGTTGGTAGTTTTCCGCAGCAGGAAGGCACCCAACAGAGTCCCCAGAGTTGTTCCGATCGCAATTCCCAGAACTGGTAGCGTTGAAATCACTAGGGATAAGAAACTTGTTGGATCTCGGAACGCCCAGAAGTTGGCGAGAAATGAACCCAGCAAAACACCGTACCCGATCCAATTACCAAACAACAGAACAGCCCCAGCAGCAATTCCATCCGGGGGCCAAACTGGAGTCACATTCTGGGGTGTGGAGGCAAGGTGCCGTGAAATTTCAGCCATTTCATAATAGGCGATCGCCAAAACAAAGGTGCCTCCGATTTGCCTTAGCGCATGAGGGAATATAGAGGATTTTTGTTGAATCATCTGTTTAGTGGCTGCTTGATATCAACGTTGCTTGTCTTTACATAGAATGCCCTTTTTCCTTAGAGAATGTTTGAAAAGTATTTGGCTGTGATTTTAGGCACTTCTTGATTCCGGTTCCCCCATTAAAAAGGGGGGAACCGGAATCAAAGTCCCCGAATTTATCGGGGTATTTAGGAGGATCTAGAACGTTTTGATACCTACAATAGGACTTTTCAAACAACCTCTTAAGGTCGGAACATAAAGCAGCCATGAAAGTAATTTACAAAAAGCATTAAAACAAGCGGTTCGTCAAGCTGGTATTCAAAAAAAGGTGGGTTGTCATACCTTTGGTCATAGTTTCGCCACCCATTTACTGCAAAATGGCTATGACATCCGCACTATACAGAAATTACTCGGACACAAATATCTGAAAACTACGATGATTTATACCCTGGCAGCGATGCCTGCGGCGGTAAACTACGCATTGTTTCCCAAACTTTTCCCGAATTGAATCTCACCCCAAATCAGATTTTTCAAGCTGGTATCGTGTAGCGTTTATCGTTTTGCTAATTCTGGAGTCCGCCCCTTCAAACCGATCATCAACTTCAGCATAAACACCTTTAATACAGGTACTCGCTGCAAAAGCCATAAACCCAGGCGACGCACCACCACCACAGGTAAGAAATTATTAGAAAACATCCGATCTAACAAATCGGTGAAACCTAAAATCGTCAGGTTTTCCAGCTTGCGCCAGCGTTCATAACCTTTAAGAATCTGAATGTCGCCAATATCTTTACCCGCTTGGTGCGCTGCTTGAATTACTTGCGCCAAAGCGGCTGCATCCCGAATACCCAGATTTAAACCTTGTCCGCCGACAGGATGGCAATTGTGCGCCGCATCACCAATTAATGCCAGTCGCGGGAGAACATAGCGATCGCTTTGCATGAGTTGTACCTGAAATACAAAGCGATCGCCCAGTAATTCCAATTTCCCCATTTGATCACCATAGCGACGGGTTAATTCTCTTAAAAATTGCTCGTCATCTAAAGCACATAAAGCTTTCGCTTCTTCGTGGGGGGCTGTCCAGACAATGCGGCAACGGTTCCCCGGTAAAGGTAAAATCGCAAAGGGCCCGCTAGACCAAAATCTTTCGTAAGCGGTGTTGTTGTGCGGTTTTTCGGGTTTGACAAATGCAACTATGCAAGACTGCCAATATTTCCAGCCCAGAGTTTTGATCCCAGCAGCTTGACGAATCGGCGATCGCGCCCCATCTGCTGCTATCAGTAATTTGCTTTTGACTGTCCGTAACTGATCGCCAATTTTAATCTCTATCGCTACTATATCCTTCTGATATTGCGTATTTACCACTTCCGCCGGACACAGATAAGTCACATTTGGACAATTTTGGACAAACTCCTGCAAAGGCTGCAACAGCGCTTGGTGTTCCGCCACATAACCCAACTCTGCTGTACCTAGATCATCTGTGGCAAATTCCACCACATGGGGAGAATCGGCATCAGAAAGATGAACCCGACAATATTTGGCGATTTGAGGCAACATTTTGTCCCAAACTCCAATTCCTTGATAAATTAGCGACGAAAGCATGTGAACTGCATAGGCTTGTCCCTTAGCTACCGCCGCTGATACAAATGTTGCCTCAATCAGCAAGACACTCAAGCCAGAATCTTTTAAAGCAGAGGCTAGAGTTAACCCAATAATCCCACCGCCGACAATTACCAAATCATATTCATATCCCCGCTCATTTGGCGGTGTTGGTTGGGGGGAAAGAGATTGTTCAAGCTGCATTAGGGTCATTGTTAAGTTAGGTTACAGCGTCTTAACTCTTATTTTGACGCGATCGCGCTCCTTAGAGCAAGTTGAAAAGCTAAAGAATGCTAGCGATGCCTGCGGCGGGCGTAGATGCAGCATCTTTTTCACGTAGAACCTCACTTTCTGTATTAAAATCTTCCCTTATACCAATTCTGTATGAAGATGCGCTAAAGCATATTTAAGTACAAGAAAGAAAAACGAACCGCGAAGGACGCGTTCACGAAGTGTCTCGAAGAGAAGGACGCAAAGGAAGAAAGAAGTTAAAAGGGTTTGGCGCAGCCTCACAAAGAAATGGTATTAGTTTGTTGAAAGAAATGTGATTTCAGCAAATTGTGAAAACTGATACCACTCATAGAAATCTGAATAAAGCTACCCAAAAATTGGCACTTGAACACTATTTGGCATAAGAGGTATAGTAAAACCAGTTTTTTTGTTTTGATTTCATATCAAATCTTTTTAGGCGAGCGCGCCCTTTTGAGCAAATTAATAAAAGCAAATATTGAAAAACCCCACTGATGACTGAGGACAACAGCGAGGTTACACAGCTTTACTTATTTTGCAGATAAATAAAGTATAATTTTTTTTGCCGAGCTACTACTAATTATTACTAGTAAGAGTAAGTCATTATTAAATATGCTGTGTTTGACAGCAGGAGATTATTGATGATGTTTGTTAACGTAATGTCGATGTATTCTTTTGTGATGATGTCTATGATGTCTAATAGCAGCTGAAGCCGGTGTAGCTTGAAAGATTGGTGCAGCAATAGCTATTGGAGTAGCAATTACTAGAGCTAAAACTAAACCTTTAGCAAACTTGTTCATGTGATTTTATTCATTCTATTTCTTCAGTGAATCTATGAATTAAATATGACAAAGACATATGTCGATATCTTGTTATTTATATGAAGTTTTCGTGGATATTTTTGCCAAAACTAGCATCTATATACACCGGAAAATTTATTAGTCTACAGAGAAAAAATTACGGGAGTTTTTCGGCAAGTAGCTAGAATTAAGTAGATGGATGTGAACTACCTACACCCCCGCAAAGCTAGAGTGTAGGCTTCCGGCTTCATTGACAACAGCCTTTCGGTAGGGTCGAGGTGAGCATTACTGCTCAACCCCTCCCATTCGGAACCGTGCTTGCATCTTTCAGCGCACACGGCTACTCAGTGTTTTTTCCATATTATCAGGATTCCCAATTATTTTTTTAATCACTCTTCTGCTTTTAAAGAAGGCTGCCGTTGTGTCAACTCTAGTAACTCTCAACTCAATTCTCAGTTTATTTTTATGTATCTATTATTACTAGAATCGACAATTTGCTGAAAGTTAATTTTTTGAGTGCGATCGCTTTGCCCGCCGCAGACATCGCATGGAACTATAATCAGCCGATAGTACAGTTCTGCCACCTGATCAAATCGCTGTGCTAGCTGCAAAGCCTCATTTACATATTCTTTTGGCAAACTAACGTCAAATCCTGCTAGTGTTTCTAAGTCGCGGATATCCTGTTCCAAAGCCAAGTGTGCCAAAGTTCCCACTCGCCTTGCCCTTCCAACGCCTAGTGTCTACGTTGAGGCGACTGAAATACTATACCCCTTAATGACAACAAATTCCCTGTTAATCGACATTAGTTGCAAAAAATTAACAATTAGTAATTATTGTTTAATAACTGTCTTAAATCTTTTAACTATCCGCTTAACTGTCTTAACTGTCTTCTAATTCTTCAATTTTTGATTTAACTATCTGCTTAACTGTCTTAACTGTCCTCTAATTCTTCAATTAATTATTCGACTGTTTATTTAACTGCTTTAGTCTACGTATTGCTTTTTTTCTACAACTATGAAAAATTATGAGAGCACCATAATAAATCGCTAAAAATTCATCTGCCAGCATCGGAAATTAGTAATGACTTAAACAGCTTTTTCAAATGCCCGATCTTTGGGTATAGGGAACTTCAAATAAAACGTACATAGCTCGTTATTTGGAGTAGGAGCATCTTGTATTATCGCCTTGACACGAGCCACCACGAGCAAACCAGATGTGGAAACCTAGCCCGGTTGGCGAGGGAGGATACTCTTGAAGCGCAAAGGTGCTGAGATCAGCCACGAAATAAAGACAGCAAGATGACCCCACAGGAGGTTTAGCGCAGATCATGCAACCCTTTGAACTGCCAGATTTTTATATGCCTTGGCCCGCGCGGCTGAACCCAAACCTGGAAGCGGCGCGAGTGCATTCCAAGGCGTGGGCCTACCAGATAGGGATACTTGGCTCAGAAAAGGAAGCGCAAAGCTCGGCTATCTGGGACGAGCGCACGTTCGATGCCCACGACTACGCCTTGCTTTGCTCGTATACCCATCCAGATGCGCCAGGGACAGAGCTTGACCTCGTGACCGACTGGTATGTTTGGGTGTTTTTCTTCGACGATCACTTCCTTGAGACTTATAAGCGTAGCCGAGACATGGCTGGGGCAAAGGAGTACCTCGACCGACTACCAGCGTTTATGCCGGTGTACCCCACCGACACCCCCCCCGTTTCCACCAACCCAGTAGAGCGCGGCTTGTCCGACCTATGGTCTCGCACCGCGTTCACCAAGTCTGCGGACTGGCGACTCCGGTTCTCCGAGAGTACCAAGAACCTCCTGGAAGAGTCTCTGTGGGAACTCTCCAATATCAGCCAGGATCGAGTCGCCAACCCCATCGAGTACATCGAGATGCGCCGCAAGGTTGGCGGCGCCCCCTGGTCAGCGGATCTCATCGAGCACGCCGTGTTTGTAGAGATCCCGGCTGAAATCGCCACAACTCGGCCGATGCGTGTACTGAAAGACACATTTGCCGATGGGGTGCATCTACGCAACGACCTGTTCTCCTACCAGAGAGAAGTAGAGGATGAAGGCGAAAATGCCAACTGCGTATTGGTCTTTGAGCGATTCCTGAATGTGGGTACGCAGGAGGCAGCCAACCTCACCAATGAACTGCTGACTTCGCGGCTACAGCAGTTCGATAACACCGCCATCACCGAGCTGCTCCCCCTTTTCGAGGAGTACGGACTGGACCCAGTGGCTCGCGTGAACGTTCTGTTATACATCAAAGGACTTCAGGATTGGCAGTCGGGCGGTCACGAGTGGCACATGCGATCGAGCCGCTACATGAACAAGGGAGGGGACAATTCTTCGACACCCACGTTACTTCTGGGCGGACCTACAGGGCTGGGCACATCGGCTGCGCGTATTGGAGCGTTACACGCCGCCTTTGGTTTAAGAAGGTTCAAGAGCTTCACTCATGTTCCATACCAGGCTGTGGGGCCAGTAACACTGCCGAAGTTTTACATGCCGTTCTCTACAGGTTTGAATCGCCATCTGGATGCCGCGCGGCAGCATTCCAAGGAATGGGCGCGTCAGATGGGGATGCTGGACTCACTACCTGGCATCAGGAATGCCGTGATCTGGGATGACCATAAGTTCGATGTTGCCGACGTGGCCTTATGCGGTGCGTTGATCCATCCAAATGCGTCCGGTACTGAGCTTAATCTGACGGCGGGCTGGCTTGTCTGGGGAACCTATGCCGACGATTACTTCCCGGCGCTCTACGGGCACACCCGCGATATGGCTGGTGCGAAAGTGTTCAACGCCCGACTGTCGGCGTTTATGCCTCTCGACTCCACCCCCATCCCGTTACCAACTAACCCGGTGGAACGCGGCTTGGCTGACCTGTGGTCTCGCACAGCTGCCCCCATGTCTGCAAACGCGCGGCGTCAGTTCCGCCGTGCTGTCGAGGACATGACCGAAAGCTGGTTGTGGGAGCTCGCCAACCAGATCCAAAATCGGATTCCAGACCCGGTAGACTATGTTGAGATGCGCCGTAAGACGTTTGGCTCGGATCTCACAATGAGCCTGTCCCGACTAGCTCAGGGCGATGAGATTCCGCCGAAGATATACCGCACCCGACCGATGCGCGGACTGGACAATTCGGCCGCCGACTTCGCCTGTTTAACCAACGACATCTTCTCCTACCAGAAAGAAATAGAATTCGAGGGCGAACTCAATAACGGCGTGCTGGTCGTTCAGCAATTCCTCAACTGCGATCTGCCGCAGGCCGTCGAGGTCGTCAACGACCTGATGACCTCTCGGATGCGCCAGTTTGAACACATCGTCGCCACCGAACTGCCTGCCCTTTTCGACGATTTCGACCTGGACGCAAGTGCCCGCGAGAAACTGCACGGATACGTCGAGAAACTACAGCAGTGGATGTGCGGCGTGCTCAAGTGGCATATAGCGGTGGACCGCTATAAGGAATTTGAATTGCGTAATAATTCGGCAGCAGGGCGGCTGTTCGGCGGCCCCACAGGGTTAGGCACCTCGGCTGCGCGTATCGGTTCGTTGGCCGGTGCAGGGAGTCCAAGGTCAGTATTCGGTCGATGAGGTTCAGTTCCTTTTGTCGCTGAATAGATTTTGATGATGTGAGTCCCTAAAGTCAGTATTCGATCAAGTGAGGTCGGGTCTTTTTGTTAGTAACTGTTAGTAACTATAGAATGGAGGGTTAGGTTGTGACTGAATCTATCGAGTCGAATTTGGATGTTGAGAGTGGACAACCTCAACTGAGTTTGAGTACCGCAGCGGCGCGTAACTTGGCGACAACGACTAAATCTGTGCCGCAGATGCAGGGCATTACCTCGCGGTGGTTGTTGAAGCTGTTACCGTGGGTGGAGACAAAAGGTGGCACCTATCGAGTGAACCGACGGTTGAGCTATGCGGTGGGTGATGGGCGGTTCAGTTTCTCCAACACCGGAGCCGAGGTGCAGGTGATTCCCCAGGAACTTGGTGAGTTGCCATTACTGCGAGGGTTTGACGAGGTTGAAGTCTTGAGCGCGTTGGCGGGTCGGTTTGTTCAGCAGGAGTTCGCACCCGGTCAGGTGATCGTAGAGTCAGGTCAGCCAGCCAATCAGCTTTTCCTGATTGCTCATGGCAAGGTGAACAAGATTGGCGTTGGCAAGTATGATGAGCAGACCATATTGGGTGTGTTAGCTGACGGCGACTATTTTGGTGGTCAGGTGTTGGAAGAGTCCCAGAGCAATTGGGATTTCACAGTCCAGGCGATCACCCGCTGCACGATATTGACACTACCACAACAGGCGTTTCGGGAGTTGCTCAACCAGTCACAGGCGTTGCAGGCTCATGTTGATCGCTTCAGAACCCGCCCAGAAGGAGCACAGAACGAGTACGGGGAAGCTTCTATTGAGGTGACTTCAGGGCATGTTGGGGAGCCTGAGTTGCCAGGAACCTTCGTAGATTACGAACTCTCACCTCGGGAATATGAGTTGAGCGTCGCCCAAACGGTGTTGCGGGTGCGTACTCGGGTAGCGGATCTGTACAACGAACCGATGAACCAGACCGAACAACAACTGCGGCTGACTATTGAGGCATTGCGAGAACGTCAAGAACACGAATTGATCAACAACAGTCAATTCGGGTTGCTGCACAACGCCGACCTCAAACAGCGCATCTACACCCGCAGCGGACCACCTACCCCCGACGACTTCGATGAACTGCTGGCCACGGTATGGAAGGAGCCGGGATTCTTCCTAGCTCACCCCCGCAGCATTGCCGCCTTCGCTCGGGAGTGCAACCGTCTTGGCATCTATCCACAAAGCATCGACCTGGGCGGCCACATGGTGCCTGCTTGGCGTGGTATACCCATCTTTCCCTGCAACAAGATCCCCATTAGCAATACTCGCACCAGTTCTATCCTCTTGCTCCGCACTGGTGTGGAAAAACAAGGGGTGATCGGCCTACACCAAACTGGTATCCCCGACGAATACCAACCTAGTTTGTCTGTCCGATTTATGGGCATAAGCGAAAAGGCCATTATCTCTTACCTCGTCACCGCCTACTACTCCGCAGCTGTCCTAGTCCCTGACGCACTCGGCATCCTCGAAGATGTCGAAATCGGGCGCTAAGTATTCGTCAAAGATTAGGGCAAAATGGCTTTTGTCAATGAGAAATTACGCTTAAAATCCAGTATTAAAATCAGCTTTAATGAGGCTCGTTCCCACGGTTTTAGGAATATTTTTAAGCAACATTACTTGTTGACAAAAGCGTTATAACCTTAACTTCTTACCTATTGGATCGGGCACTTTTTTTAGTAACTAGAGAGTGGAGGGTTAGGTTATGACGGATTCTATTGAATCGAATTTGGATGTTGAGAGTGGACAACCTCAACTGAGTTTGAGTACCGCAGCTGCACGCAATTTGGCGACAACGACCAAATCTGCACCGCAGATGCAGGGCATTACCTCTCGGTGGTTGTTGAAGATGTTACCGTGGGTGGAGACGAAAGGTGGCACCTATCGAGTGAACCGACGGTTGAGCTATGCAGTGGGTGATGGGCGGTTAAGTTTCTCCAACACCGGAGCCGAGGTGCAGGTGATTCCCCAGGAACTTGGTGAGTTGCCATTACTGCGAGGGTTTGACGAGGTTGAAGTCTTGAGCGCGTTGGCGGGTCGGTTTGTTCAGCAGGAGTTCGCACCCGGTCAGGTGATCGTAGAGTCAGGTCAGCCAGCCAATCAGCTTTTCCTGATTGCTCATGGCAAGGTGAACAAGATTGGCGTTGGCAAGTATGATGAGCAGACCATATTGGGTGTGTTAGCTGACGGCGACTATTTTGGTGGTCAGGTGTTGGAAGAGTCCCAGAGCAATTGGGATTTCACAGTCCAGGCGATCACCCGCTGCACGATATTGACACTACCACAACAGGCGTTTCGGGAGTTGCTCAACCAGTCACAGGCGTTGCAGGCTCATGTTGATCGCTTCAGAACCCGCCCAGAAGGAGCACAGAACGAGTACGGGGAAGCTTCTATTGAGGTGACTTCAGGGCATGTTGGGGAGCCTGAGTTGCCAGGAACCTTCGTAGATTACGAACTCTCACCTCGGGAATATGAGTTGAGCGTCGCCCAAACGGTGTTGCGGGTGCGTACTCGGGTAGCGGATCTGTACAACCAACCGATGAACCAGACCGAACAACAACTGCGGCTGACCATTGAGGCATTACGGGAACGTCAAGAACACGAATTGATTAACAACCGTGAATTCGGGTTGCTGCACAACGCCGACCTCAAACAGCGTATCTACACCCGCAACGGATCACCCACCCCCGACGACCTCGACGAACTGCTCAGTCGACGCAGGAAGTCGAAGTTCTTCCTGGCTCACCCCCGCACCATTGCCGCCTTCGGTCGAGAGTGTAACCGCCTCGGCATCTATCCACAAAACATCGATCTGGATGGCAGCATGGTACTTGCTTGGCGCGGTGTACCGATCTTTCCCTGCAACAAGATCCCCATCACTGATACCCAGACCAGCTCCATTCTGGTACTCCGTACCGGTGAAGAAGACCAAGGCGTAATTGGCCTACACCAAACTGGTATCCCGGACGAATACCAACCGAGCTTGTCCGTCCGATTCATGGGTATAAGCGAAAAGGCAATCATTTCTTACCTCGTCACAGCCTACTACTCGGCAGCCGTCCTCGTCCCCGACGCACTCGGTATCCTCGAAGACGTCGAAATCGGGCGCTGAGGCAAGTGTACAGTGACTAATTAATGCCGTCGTGACAAATTGCTGTCCTTGAAATAAGCTTGAAGACAGTAATATATCACTGATGACAAATAGTAAGTCACTAGACCTCTTGCATAAATGCTTAAATTGTCATGTTGAGCGGAGCCAAACATCTGTGAGATTCTTCTCTCCACTACGTTTGGCTCAGAATGACATTGATGATTTTTTGACTTTTGCAAGAGGTCTACTGTATACAAAGGTCAGCGTCAAATGAGAAAGTCTTTCGTCACAACCACTGACTGAAAAAAGTATTGAGGAGAATTATTGATGC
The DNA here is from genome assembly GCF_017115025.1 of Nostoc sp. NOS(2021). Lineage (GTDB taxonomy): Bacteria > Cyanobacteriota > Cyanobacteriia > Cyanobacteriales > Nostocaceae > Nostoc. Next base: position 49,569 of record NZ_JABXKM010000293.1, read on the forward strand.
TGAATACTCAAATTATAAGATTTGATTTAAAAGCCTATCTATCACAACGGCGCAACCTTGTTGAAGCAACGCTTGAACGTTCAATTACTGTTGTCTATCCAGAAATACTCTATGAGTCTATGCGGTATTCTCTATTGGCTGGGGGAAAACGCCTGCGCCCAATTCTATGTCTAGCTAGCTGTGAGTTTGCAGGAGGCACAGTAGATATGGCAATGCCCACTGCCTGTGCCCTGGAAATGGTTCATACCTTTTCTCTGATCCATGATGACTTACCTGCAATGGATAACGATGACTATCGACGCGGAAAATTAACCAATCATAAGGTTTATGGTGAACCAATCGCTATTCTTGCAGGGGATGCACTTTTAGCCTATGCCTTTGAGTTTATTGCGGTTCAAACTAAAGGAGTTCCGGCTTCCCGATTAGTGCAAGTGATTTCCAAGTTGGCTCATGCGATCGCCGCAACGGGTTTAGTCGGTGGTCAAGTTGTCGATCTGCAATCTGAAGGATTACAGAATATTAATATAGAAACCCTTAACTTTATTCATTCCCACAAAACAGGAGCTTTGTTAGAAATTTCCGTTCTCTCAGGTGCAATACTGGCGGGCGCTGACAACGAAGTGCTGCAAAAGCTTTCTCGCTATGCTTCATACATTGGTCTAGCTTTTCAAATTATTGATGATGTTTTGGATGTAATTGGCACACAAGAAGAACTCGGTAAAACTCCAGGCAAAGACCAAAAGGCACAGAAAGTGACATATCCCAGTTTATGGGGTATTGAGGAATCAAAACGCAAGAGCCAAGAATTAGTTGACTTAGCGAAAGCTGAACTTGTTGATTTTGGAGATCAGGCACAACCTCTAATGGCGATCGCAGACTATATTACAGCCAGAAGAAAATAGCTGTTGGGTTGTCGTAAAATAGTGGAGATTTAGTATGCTTAATAGCTTAATAAATGCCATGATCAAAATAAAATCAGAGACCATTTATAAAGTCAATCTTTAGGTGGCTAGACGACTAAAAATACTAAAAACAAAGATGCTTACCGAATTAACTCTCGGTTTCTCGGATTACATAGTAATTCTCTGTATTTAGTGATGTAATACCATTTTTTTTTGAAGATGCGCCTATAGAACTTACCCAAAACCGCGCTGTAGGGGCAATTCATGAATTGCCCCTACGTGAATAAAGCGCAGCCTCACATAGAATTGGTATAAGACGCGGGTGCGATCATCTGTGAAATATGGAAATAAATTGTCACTTAAGCATTACTTGATTATTGATACTTAAGTCTAATAAGTAAATGGGCGTGAGAATAATTAAAGGTTTGTAGTAAGCGGTTCTAGCCCTTAAAATCGGGCTGGAACCGCTATACCACGAGCCAATTTAATTAATGTTATATTGTGTACTAGCATCTACTGGGTTAAGAACGCCGTACATTCAAGCAACACCATTCTTTTCGTTTCCACAGGGTAGCAACGACCCAACCATTTTCTTCTAAAGCGTCAGCAACAGCTTTAGATTGTTCCAGTAAAATACCACTGAAGATAGCCCAAGTTTCAGGTTTAGCGATCGCACTCATTTCTGGAACCAATTCAATAATTACATTAGCCAAAATATTGCAGACGATACCATCCACTGGGTTTTCAACTAGTTTCGTCAAAACGTCTACACTTCCCAGTGCAGGTAGTAAACGTTCTGGACTAATGTCGTTCAGGGCACCATTACTGATAGTTGATTGCACCGCCAAAGGGTCAGTATCCACTGCATAGACTTTCTCGGCTCCCAGTAGCAGCGCCCCAATGGAAAGGATACCAGAACCACAGCCAATATCCGCAATTACTAGATGTTCATGTTTGCCACTATTACCCACAAACGACTGAGAAACTCCACTCAGCCGCATTTCCAGGGATTCCAAACATAGCTGAGTGGTGGCATGGTTGCCCGTACCAAATGCTACACCAGGGTCTAGACGAATCACTAACCGTTCCGTTGTTTCTGGTAATGGTAGCCAAGCGGGGTTGATGAGGAAGCGATCGCCTATTTCCTGCGGATGCCAATATTGTTTCCAGCTAGTCGCCCAATCTTCCTCATCAATTAACTGCCATTGCAGGGAGGGAGATGAAAGTCCTACACAGAGGGCATCTTGACGCAGCCACAGCGACAGCGCTGCCAAATCTAGTAGCTGTGTTTGAATTGTCGGCAAGTAAGCTCTTACTAAAGATGAATTTCCTTTGTTTTCACTAGCTGTACCACGACAGCCAAAATCTTCCAGTCGCCAAAAGATCGAATCTTCTAGGTCTGGCTCACATAAAATCTGTAGTTCCCACCAGGTGTTTGCCATATAATTTTAGATTTTAGATTTTAGATTTTAGATTGGGGACTTGGTAATGGTTAATGACCAATGCGAAAAACAATGAGCAATTAGCCATTACCAATCCAAAATCCAAAATCCGAAATCCAAAATTAAAGTGTTACCGTATACGCGTCCCGAATACCAGGGACTTTTATAATCTCATCCAAAATGCCCTCAGGTAAGGGGTCATCTATACTCAGAGCCATTACCGCATCACCACGGACGATTTTACGACCTACTTGCATACTGGCAATATTCACATTAAAGCTGCCGAGTAGGGAACCAAGTTTGCCGATAATCCCTGGCATATCGCGGTGCAGGGTAAACAACATATATTTAGTGGGTGGGACGTTAATCGGGAAACCGTCAACGTCAGTTAGATGGATTTCCCGCTCACCCAACAAAGCGCCTGTGACAGAATGAGTACCTAAAGTACCCGTAGCTTCTAGATGCAGTGTGCCGGCATAGTCTCGAATGGAAGCATCGCGGGTTTCAATCACCCGAATTCCGCGTTCTTTAGCTTCTATGCTGGCATTTACGTAATTTACCCGTTCCCGCAAAGCTTGGTAAAGTAATCCTTTCAGGGCAGCTACAACCAAAGGCTGACTTTTGTTGGTTGCTAGTTCGCCTTGTAGTCGAACAGTGAGTGTTTCCACCCGTCCGCCAGCTAGTTGTCCCACCAGATTACCTAGAGTTTCTGCTAGTTCCATGTAGGGTTTGAGTTCTTCCAACACATCGGGGCCGAGTCCGGGAATGTTGACGGCTGAACGTGCTGGTAGTCCTAAAAGTACATCCCGAATTTGTTCGGCAACATCAATGGCCACATTCACTTGAGCTTCCGTAGTGGAGGCTCCCAAATGGGGGGTGAGGATAACTTCCTTACCTAGCGATCGCAACTCAGATTCACCCAGTGGTTCTGACTCGAACACATCCAAGGCTGCGCCCCCTATTGTACCCGCTTTCAGAGCTGCTGCTAAAGCTACTTCATCAATGATCCCACCACGAGCGCAGTTGATAATCCGGGCTGTGGGTTTCATTTTTGCCAGGGTTGTGGCATTGATTAAGTGGGTGGTTTCTGGGGTTTTAGGGATGTGTAGCGTAATATAATCTGCTTGCTGGAAGAGTAAATCTAGCTCCACTAACTGACAGCCAAGTTGTTCGGCTCGGTCTGTAGAAATAAAAGGGTCATAAGCTAGGAGTTTCATCCCCATTGTCTTAGCTACAGAGGCAACATGGGAGCCAATTTTACCCAAACCGACAACGCCGAGAGTTTTTTTGTAGACTTCCGCGCCGATAAAGCTATTGCGATCCCACGCACCGCGTTTCACCGAAGCGTTAGCATCGGGGATGTGGCGAGACAAAGCCAAAATCATCGCTAGCGCATGTTCGGCGGCGGCAATTGTATTTCCCTCTGGAGAATTGACTACCACAATTCCCCGGCGTGTGGCAGCAGGAACATCCACATTATCCACACCCACACCAGCACGGCCGATGATTTTTAGTTGAGTGCCGGCTTCAATGATTTCTTGGGTGACGCGCGTACCAGACCGAATCATCAGCGCGTCATACTCACCAATAATTTCGATCAGTTCTGCTGGTTTTAGACCTAGTTTGACATCGACGGTAGCAACTTGCGAAAGAATGTCAATTCCAGCTTGGTCAATGGAATCAGAGACAAGAACCTTAGACATGATTACTTCATTTAAAGCTACAGGTTTTGCTGCACAGGACTTTTTAGTTTAGTCTTTATCTGTCACAATTCAGCAAAAATTATTCGTTTGAATATCAACTTAACCTTTACTTACGCTGCGTGCTGATGGTATCGAAGCATGAGTGGCTTCTGGTGGGTACTGCCTCCTCAGTATTTGAACATGAGTGGCTGTTTGTACCACCCTGTCGCTAAATATAAAGCATGAATAGCACTAAGCACCTATATATTTATTAATAGTTAAGAGTTACCAAAATTTTATCGGCTTAAGCAACTTCCTTGGTGGGGTAGAAACGCCTGCATTCTTGACTGGGCTGCAACTTTCGCTGAGGCAATACTCTGCACAACCACCAAACGAGCTAGTAACTATTATATCTGTCGAATCTTGACTGTTTCTCAATACCACAAGTAGTATCCCTTAGTCAAAGTAAAACATTGCATCATCAAGAGAATCGGATTGTGACAGTTAGAATTTAGGCATCAAATAAATTTTATTGCTCATGATTCCGGCAGATTTAAGATTGCTTATGTAGTTAAAAGCTGGCAATTTGTGCAAGTAGAGTACTTAAGTATATAGTAGTAAGCTCATGACATAGTTAATGCACGTGCATCACCGATAGCGTTAGCGTTCGCGCAGCGTCTCGTAGACATCGCTAGCCCAGAAATCGCTATAATTCTGGTGAGCCAAATAGAGCCAAATATCCTTTGAGTTTTGGGGAAACCAGTCTATGTTAGAGTACAACTTACCAAGGTACTTGCCCTCAGCCGAGGAACTACCAGACTCTGATGAAACGCCTGTGGATAATGAACTGCAAGAATTGATACCAGGCTTGCTGAAGGCGATCCTGCTGATACTTTGGGCAGAACGCATGGACTGGTTGTTTGCGATAGATATGGGTATTTATTATCACCCCGATAAACCACCCATTGTGCCAGATGGGTTTTTGAGCTTAGGGGTAGAGCGGTTTTATGATGAGGAACTGCGTCCCAGTTATGTGCTGTGGGATGAAAATGTTGTACCGATTTTCGTGCTAGAAGTAGTTTCCCAAAATTATCGCAAGGAATACACTACTAAATTGGATGAATATGAGGCTTTAGGTGTACTTTATTACGTGATTTATTCCTCTCGTCGCCGCCGCAAACCGCATTTGGAAGTACATAAGTTAGTTAATGGTAAATATGAATTGCAACAGGGAAACCCCGTTTGGCTAACAGAAATTGGCTTAGGAATTGGTTGCGAAAGAGGAAATTATTGCGGCGTAACGCGGGAATGGATGTATTGGTATGATCAGCAAGGACAACGGTATCTCACGCCCGCAGAACAAATAAAACAAGAAGCACAACGCGCTCAACAAGAAACACAACGCGCTCAACAAGAAACACAACGCGCTCAACAAGAAGCACAACGCGCTCAACAAGAAACACAACGCGCTGAAGTTGCAGAACAACGGGTACAACAATTGACAGAACAATTAAGAGCGCTGGGAATAGATCCAGATAATCTGGGTTAACTGAATATTTTGCAATATTTTCAACAAGATCGAAAAAACTGGGTTTTTCAGATTTATGTATTTGCTATAAATCCGAGTTTGGTAGTGGAAGCTGTCAGTAAAAAAAACTATTGCCTTTTAGGAATAACGTTCCTGATTCCACTTTTAGCGCCAACAGTATCACCTTTGTAACGAGGGATGATATGAATACTGGCGTGCATAATATTTTGACCAGCGGCTCGATTGATATTCATTCCTATATTAAAGCCATCAGGTTCAAATTCTGCTCTGAGAATTTCTTGTACTTTGTTCACCATAAACCAGCAAGCAGATTGCTCTTTCAATGGTAGTTCAAAATAACTGCTGACATGACGTTTGGGAATAATCAGAGTATGTCCTTTACTTATAGGATAGCCATCAAAAATAGCATAAGCAGTTGCTGATTCAGTTAATAGTTTGAGAGTTTTATTGGGATTACAGAATATACAATAATTAGATGAATTTCGCTGATGATTATAGTGAACATACTCATATAATTCACGATGTTCATCTAAGCAAACTGAAGTAAATGGAAGTTTGACAATACATTGATAGGTAGGTTTTTTATGAACATAATGTTCTCGAAAACCTTCTTTTTTGATATCCCTTCTTACAGCATAATAAGCTTTGCCTCCTGGTTTTAATAAGTGTGATACTTCCATAAGAACATTAGTTTGTTCTTCAGTAAACAAAACATTTAAAACATAAAAGCAAATTATTGTATCAAATTTATTATCAGGATATTCTGGAAAATAATAAGGGTCATAACCTGTAATATCACAACCTTTTTGGCGCAATATTTTCACATCATTACCAAATCCACAACCAAAGTCTAGTATTTTGCCTTGTAACAAGTTTTGATTTAATAAAAACTGTGCCGGAAATGATAGATAACTTCTTTCGATCGCAGTAAGATGGCTGAACTGATTTTTTTGCTGTTTCATGGAATTTTGGTGCTGATGTCCCAAATTTATTATTCCCAGCATCCCTTGAGGTTATGCGATGTCTACGACGGGCTATGACGCTCTCTACGAGACGCTAAAAGCGAACGCGGACTCGCTACCGCTACGCTATCGGCGTCGCATCAGGGTCAAAACCTAGCTCACGTAATTTAGCTGCTAATATATCAGCACGTTGGCGTTCTTGTTCAGCGCGTTGGCGTTCTTGTTCAGCGCGTTGGCGTTCTTGTTCAGCGCGTTGGTGTTCTTGTTCAGCGCGTTGGCGTTCTTGTTGGGCTTGTTCGCTGCTCCACAACAGCAAATTTCCTTCTCTATCCCACCAGCGCAGCCAATTCATGGTTTGACATAATCTTTCACCTTGCCAAATTCCGAGAAATAACTCTAACTCAGGAATCCAAAAGCGTCCATTGGCGTCTGCTTGCTGCAAAGTATATTGTCCATTTTGCAAGCACCTTAGTTCTATGCTTGGTTCGTAGGGGTCGTAGGTTACGTAGGTTGGAACTTGGAGAATCTTTTCGTAATAATAGAGTTTACCGTATGGTGGAGTTGAGCGGACTGATAGTTCTCCCCCTTCTGTGTCTGAGAGAAATTCCATCACTACAGCCACAGCAGCGCCTTCTAAATTCGGGGTATAGCTGCGACGAACCACATTTGCGGCTACAGACTGCACTTGAGGTACGTAAAACCAATCAGGGGCTTTAACGACAATTTTTTTGTTGACTGTGGCTACAAGTCCAAAATTAGAGCCAATCAACATCTGGGGTTGGATGCGTCCTGTGCTTCCCAAAGCATCGGTAAGCGCAGCAGCGATCGCAGGTTGTTGAATATTTTCCACTGGATCGTCAGGTAAAATGAAGTCGGCTGGAAGTGCTTCCCAAGTAACAGTTGGTTCTTTTTGGATGGGGTTAACTTGGAGAACCATAAAACTACTCCTAAATGCACAGTATATTAATTATTCTAAAGAAATCTTCAGTCGGGATCGCTTGTAACTTAGAAGACTCAGATGGAGACTGGGGATTTTATTGTTGGTGTTAAGCATATTTTTGTGCGATCGCTTGTCATAAATCCAAATAATCTTAAGTTTTGGATGAATATAGCGGTTCTCGCTTGGATGTAATACACTTTGACCTCTCTCCAAACCTCTCTCCTCTGAGGAGAGAGGCTTTGATCTTACTCCCCTTCCCTTGTAGGGAAGGGGTAGGGGGTTAGGTCTGTATTGAACTCAACCCAGAAGCGCCATAGATTAGCACTCCCTAAAAACCCAGTAATCTGATTTCTCAAGCTAGTGTATATACTCGTAGTCAAGCACTTCGCAGGCGTGAGTATTATGCTGGAATGGTTGATTGGCTGGATAGCAAGCAATGCCTTTCTGCATCGGAAATTTTTAGAATATTTCTGTGCTTGGGAGTTTGTCTGGCAGTTTGAGAAGGAAGGCAGTATTTCAATTGAGGATCTCAAAACTGAAGTTTTTGGCAAACACTGGCAAGATGAAACTTGGCATGAGGTATTGCGGCTAATTGCCGGAATGATTGATGCGAAATTTGTTGGTGAAATTCTTGATTACTTAATGGGGCAAGATGGCGAAGAGGAAAAATTTCTCAACTTGTTTTTAGCGGCTAAGTGTCTTGCAGAAGTGAGAAATCGGTCGGTAATTGCGTCAGTGGCTAATAAATTATTTGGCAAGGTAAAAGACTTAACTAAATATGACCTCTGGTATTATTACACCTATGACAATGCAGAAGAAACTAAGCTAGTTCAGGAAGTTCGCATTCAAGCAGTTTTAACAATCGCCGCAATTTGGAAAGATAACCGTGATACCTTAGACTGCCTCAAAGACTGCGCCACTGCTGATAATCAAAAGTATGTGCGAGGTGCCGCCATCGAAGCATTAGTCAGCAATTTCAAAGATGACCCGGACATCCGCTCGTTTCTCAAAGACCTCGCCACTGCTGATAATCAAAAGTATGTGCGAAGTGCAGCCATCCAAGCATTAGCCAGCAATTTCAAAGATGACCCGGACACCCACTCATTTCTCAAAAACTGCGTCACTGCTGATGATGGAAATGTGCGACGTGCAGCCATCAAAGCATTAGTCAGCAATTTCAAAGATGACCCGGACACCCGCTCGTTTCTCAAAGACCTCGCCACTGCTAATAATGAAAATGTGCAAGGTGCAGCCATCAAAGCATTAGCCAGCAATTTCAAAGATGACCCGGACACCCGCTCGATTCTCAAACACTGTGCCACTGCTGATGATGGAAATGTGCGACGTGCAGCCATCCAAGCATTAGCCAGCAATTTCCCAGATGACTCGGACACCCGCTCGATTCTCAAACACTGCACCACTACTGATAATATATGGTATGTGCGAGGTGCAGCCA
>NZ_JABXKM010000128.1 GCF_017115025.1 Nostoc sp. NOS(2021)
GCCCCATGCCCCATGCCTAATGCCCAATGCCCCATGCCCTCATTCTCCTGCTGTGTCTTTGATCTCAATAGTCAGATTAGGGAGTCCTTCTAGTTTTTCGATAGGCTCCACTTCTTCTACTAATGGCACAAAAATTCTCAAGCCTGCTGGTACACACTTAATTTCTACTGGTGTTGTGCCCACTATTTCACCATCTAGAACAACCTTTTGGGGTGGGTTAGTCGTAATTTTAAATTGTTTGGCTCGCAGGAAGCCAATATCATCCCGTTCGACGGCGTTACCTGTAGAAGCCGTTTGGAATAGATGAAATGTAGCTGCGATCGCTCCTGCCTTGTTAGCTGGAGCTACAATTGTTAAATCTAGTAACCCATCATCATAAATCAGACCTGCTGGCCCCTGAGCTAAAACGGAAGTGGGAGGCGCGGCATTTGCGACTGTTACTGCACAGGCACTAGTTTTAATTATTTTGTCTTCTGTTTCAATTTCAACATCAAAATTTTTTAAGCTTCTTAATTGCTGGATTCCTGCCAAAACGTAGGCCATCATCCCAAAGCGATTTTTTGCATCTCGGTCTGCCAATTCTACAGTTTCAGCTTCAAAGCCAATACCTGCTAAGAGTACCATTGGGCGATCGTTGCAATAGGCTACGTCTACACTGCGGATTCCTCCCTGTAAAATTGTGTGACACGCAGCTGCGATCGTGTCAGGAATTCCTAAAGCTGTGGCAAAAGCGTTTGCTGTTCCTCTAGAAATGATGCCAAATGGAATCTCAGTACCCACTACAGCCGCCGCCGCCGCTGAGAGGGTGCCATCTCCCCCGGAAGCAATGATTGCATCTACCCCCCTCGCTACCGCTGCATAGGCCAGTTCGTCAGCGTCGATTTCTTCTGTTGTGAGATAAATATCTAGGTCAATATCTGGCTCTAATATTGCCCGAATTTCTGCCAGTTCTAAATCTGGGTCACCCTGACCCGCAACTGGATTGAAGATGAGGCAGGCGGAACGATTCATAAAATATAAAAGCTAAACTTAGATCACTAAAATACTAAATTCTTTTTAGCATTATTGTGAAATTTCGACTTCTTTCTGGCGGATGGTTTACCTTTTGCAAGAAGTTCAGAAGTCTTCTACGTGGGAACATACCAATGCTGACACGTATTTAGGACTTACGCACGCTTTACGAAAATTAAGCTGTACTGACTTCACCAAATTTGGTTAAGAAACGGAAAGCTTTGAGAATATAACTAGCACAATCTCTAGGTGAGGTGTTGTAAAACGATCGCCACGCACTAGCCTTATCCTCATCATAGCGATCGCTGCGTTGACTATGGTTTTCTAGCCACGCCAATCGCACTGCATGACCAATTAACACATCCAACACAATATATTCTTCAATTTGCAGGTTGGGATTATTAGCTGCGATCGTAGCTAATTCGATTAATGCTTCAATATTAACTTGGCGATATTCTGGAGCTTCGATTTTATTCAACAAATGCTCAACTAACAGAGCAAAATTTCTTTCTCCCGCTGTCATTTCCGACAACATTATCTCACTATCTAAACGATTGCGGCGCTCTAGTTTATCGCCAATTACTAGCCCTTTGCAATGTTGCATTAATAGCCAAACTTGCTTGAAAAAGTCTTTTGGTACGCGCCCCGTCGCACCTTCGGCTTGACGAAACCGCCGCCAACCGCCTGGCGGGACTTCTATTTCTTCTCTTATTGCTGGTAACACCACCCAAGCAATATCACTTTCTTTTTGTTTGACGTGCAGTGATTCTTGCTGGCGTAACAGGTTACTCATGCCAGTATATCCAGTTAATACCTGACGCAAGCGCATTTTCACTTCAAAGGGTGAAAGTTGCATTAAGTAATCGTATCCTTCATCTTGAGTGACATGCAATTCCCGCGCTAGTTCACTGGTTATCAATAAAATGAGATAGCCGACTCTCAGCGTTAGTAATCCCTGAAATAGTTCGGATTCTGATCGAATTAAGATCCCAAGATAGATTAAAATCTCTTGAGTGAGGACGCGATCGCGTATATCCTCACGACAAAAATGATTAATTTTCTCGGCAATTTCATTGTGGGACATGGGTACGGTAATCAGGGAAGCCTCACTGTAAGCTTTACCCACAGCAATTTGCTTACCCCGTACCAAAATACTCGTCACTGCATCTGATAGGCTGATATCAACCATTTGCCGCAACCCCGCAGCGCGGCGTACCACTGCCCAAATACTTAAATCTCCAGCTTTAGTATAAACTTCATCGAGTAAATCGGCTACGGTGACGGGATATCCTGGTTCACCGTATCCTGTATCAAATTCCATCCCTTGCAAGCGAGTTAAAGTTTGCAACAACTCAATTTGCTCGTAGATATTCTCTGATGAGCGCAAATAAGAAAGTAATAACCCCAAGTTGGTTTCACACTCCATTTTAAATTCTTGGGTATTTCCTAAGCGCCAATTTTTCTCAGGATGATAAGCTAAATAATAGCAACGTGGCCCAGCATTTTTAACTGGCGATCGCAAAAATTCTGCATTTGGAAGAAAATCAATTCTTTGGATTCCAGCTGTCAGCATTAGCTGATTTAGCCGCCCTAATTTCACCCGCACACCGTTACAAACACCATCTTTCAGTTCTTGCATCAGTTCTAGTAATGCTTCCGAACCGATTTCTAACATGGTATGCGTCAACATTAAAGTCAGAGTAGGACGCCCTAAATCGTTCCAATATTTTTGAATGTAAGCTAGTTCGCTTCTAATTTGATCCAGCAGAAAATGGTAATCTAGGGTTAAGTAAAACTCTTGAGAGTCTGAAAACGAAGGCAAAAATACAATTGTTTCACCACGAATCCGAAAGATTCTAGATGTTGTTAAACTCCGCAGCCGCCGTATTGGACGCCCAGTTAAACCAAGTTTAGCGTTATGTCCAATTTGGTTATAAATATCTGAGAATTCTCCAGCTTTTCTCACCTGAATCGGTTCTACTTGAGTAGGTGTTTGTGCTTCAATTCCGTGAACTTCTAGTTTTGTCTGTAAATCTTCATCTTCTGCTAATAAAGCAATTTGTACCAATGCTTCGCGCTGTTTTCCCACACACAAATGTCTTCCCAAAGGGTCGATATCACCAACCGCGACTAACCCTTCACTCAACATTTCACTGAGAAGATATAAACTCTGCGCCCACACCAAGGGAATATTTTCATTGGGCAAACGTGGTTGCGTTTGGGGTGCTAATTTTTCTGCTTCTATGTTTTCGGCTGGAACATAATAAAGTTCTGGCAATAAACGCAAACCATTTTGTTCTATAAGTAATGATTCTAAAAGATTTTGGTATTTTTTAACTTGCTCTTGCTCGCCGCGAAATAATCCATCTAGAACTAAATAAGTGAAAAATAACGGCCATTCGCATTCAATATGCTCAAATTGTTTGAGTTCCCACGGTTCGTAATGTAAGCGTTGATTATCTTCTAAAACGGTTTGGTGTCCATCACGCAGAAACCGTTTGCAGCCGTATTTACCTGCGAGTTTATTGATAATATCGTTAAAGGTGCGATCGCGTAACTCCAAATCTTCCACTGCAAAGGCAGGATAACTAATAATACTTAACAGCGCCGCATCAATTTCTTTGGAACCAGATTCCCTCGGTAATAAGGATTCTAGGGTAATCCGGGCGCGGGCAATTTCATCTGGTAGCACATGAATTACTGATGCTTGACTACCACGCACACCAAACAAATCCAGTCCGTTGATAGCTTCTAAAGCAGCTTTTGCCATGCCTACGGAACTGGCATTTAACTCAGCACTACCACGATTAATTTTATTACCACGTTCCCAAATCCCATAATCTGGTGTGCGGTAAGCTCGTCCAATGTAGTAAACTAAATTTTGGACGAAATTCACTTCATCAATAGTATAAATTATTTGCAATCCCGCAGCGGTCATTTGCGCCAATATCAGTAAAAATATAGATGTGGCATCCAGTTGCAAATGTCCCCATTCATCATCACCAACAACAATATCACCAGTCGCGGTATTATATTTGGCGTGCAGTCCATCCAGTAGCGACTGAGTATGTTTAAATGTCTCTACTTTATGAGCCTGTCGCATCATCGCAAACAACAACCCGCGCATCAGTTTGATGACGCTGTGTTCTAGTTCATAAGTGCGTCCCTCATCGTCGTCAATCTTGCGGTATGCAAGTCCTAAACCCCAAACTGCCAAAATGCTGTAAACGTTGTCTCGCACCCAGGCATCAGTATAATCGCCGTGGGCTGTAATCGCTGTACTCGCAGGTAGTAAACCAGTAATCGGATTCTGGCGAGTCAGAATGATTGTTTTGATTTGCTGGTAGTAATACTCCAAGCGAGCTAGCAATTCGGTAGATGTTTTCATAAATTGGTTCAGAACTACTTGCAAAATTCGACCCTGTGACTGTGAAGTGAATTACCTAAACCAAGCCAGAACAAATCGGCGATGGGATAACAGCCAAGGGTAGTGTGAGTTTATTATTATCTCGTGTAAATAGGTTTCTGGTTACTTAATTTTAGCGATCGCAAACTAAAACATGATATTTGTTCAAATCTTCATCACTACTTATGATAGTTTATACCTATCTCCAGAGGCTTTGAAATTTCCCCTTCTCTAGCTAGCGAAGCCCAGTGGGGATTAGGGTCAGGTTTTTCTTAAGGCATAACGAATTCTTTTTGTTGATAGTTCACGTTAGATAAACGAGTGCTAATTTCAGTTTAATTACGTATATGTTGGTAACTATTATCGGTTACAGTAAGTTCTAAGTTAGAAATAAAGCGCAATGGCAAGTGGTGGCGGCTCTCCCGCAAGTCAACCGGAAACTGAACCCCGAACCCTCACACTTTAAAGGGGATAAACGACCTGTAGAGGAAGTCTCTTGGTATGAAGCGGTAGAGTTTTGTGATTGCTGTCCTGCTGAAATAGCATATTTCAGCAGGACAGCGATCGCTTATGTCTGGCTTATGTCTGTTGAAGGGCTGATTGCTTATTAGGTCTAGCTGTGTGTTGTTTTGCTTCTATACTTGGGATTGTAATTCTTTGGTTTCCGGCATTTTCAGCCACAACCAAACAAGTCCGATCGCTGTCACTAGATCCAAATAAACTTTATTTAATGCTACCGTCGGCCAAAAATCAAGGATATCGGTGCGATCGCTTTATACCTGCTTTCCTACCTACGCCGACCAATGGCCGCCAACAGAGGGAGTAGTTGATCGGAATCTAGATATTGCCCTTAGTCAATTTGCCCCTCGTTCCCAAACGGTGAAAGATAAAGCTGTGCATACAGCTTGTGGTGTAGTCGAGTTATATCCCCAAGGTAAGAACATAAAATCGAAATCAGGACTTGTGCCAGCACTTACCCAAGAGAATAAATCTTTGGGACTTTGTGATAACTGTCAAGCGGTAATCTACCCATACAAACTGTTAAATAAACCACATCCGGGATATCAGGAACCACCAAAAGATATCTGTCCAGTGTGCGGGGTGGATGCTTTGCGTTGTCTAGATGCTAGAGAACCCAAAGGATTTTTTACCGACTTGCAACCAGATGACTTTGATGGACAATTTGAGTGGCAACCGCGATCAACCAGACCATCTTTAAGTGTGAATACTGGGGTGGGCAATGTCCAGCGTATCTTTAATGCTTCCGTGTCTGCATTCAATGACCAGATCATTTCTGTGAATGATAACGGTGGCGTTGGCGGATTTGACTTTCAGAATGCCTTAATTTATGGTAAGCCTAAACCCGGAGCTTATGCCGTTTCTTCAGATATCAAGTGAAACCTGCTAACCCATTTCTGATTCTTCGTCGCCCAGGTGACTACGCATGAAGTTGCTTGACACCAACAGACTACTAATGAGGTTGTAAATATTTTAACTCGATAAAGTTTGCGAGTAAATTCGTTGATTGGCAAGACACATAGCTTGTAGCAGTACTAAAATCTACTTAAAGTTATACGAAAATTACCTAAAAATCAGGGCAATTAAGTTAGTGAGGAATATCACACATACTGAATGCTAAAATTCAGTATCTCCTGAAGAGGGCTATTCCAGGTTAGGATGATGACTAGCGATGCCTTGAATTAGATATCGATATTGAATTGTTGAAATTTTATGGACCATAGTCCAGAAGATGGCAGTATCAAACTCCTCTGATCTGGCGAGGAAGTCTCCCAGCGCGGGGGAGACTTAGGAGATAATCATGCTCACACAAGATATTCGTGATTTGCTGACTGATAGTACCGATTTGAACCAGTTGAAATGGGATTTAAATCGCTTACAACCTGTGGATGTGGGAGAATACATTACACAATTGCCTGAAAAACAACGGGCGATCGCATTCCGTTTACTCAACAAAGGTCAGGCAATTGATGTATTTGAATATCTGCCCACAGAGGTACAGGAAGAACTACTTAATTCTCTGCATGATGTCCAGGTAGTGCAACTTGTAGAAGCCATGAGTCCCGACGAACGGGCAGAATTGTTTGATGAACTACCTGCTGGGGTAATCAAACGGCTATTGCAAGAACTGAGTCCAGAAGAAAGGCAAGCAACAGCAACGATTCTCGGCTATCCAGAAGGCACGGCTGGGCGGGTGATGACAACCGAATATGTCCGGTTGCGGCAAGGATTGACTGTAGGTGAAGCCTTGAGCAAAATCCGCCGTCAGGATGAAGACAAGGAAACAATTTACTATGCCTACGTCACAGATGATAACCGGACGCTGGTGAGAGTAGTTTCACTGCGCCAATTGCTGTTTACCTTTCCCGATGTTTTCATCAAGGATATTGCTAGCGATCGCGTCATTAAGGTGACAACTGAAACCCCCCAAGAAGAAGTGGCGCGAATCATGCAGCGCTACGACTTAATCGCTATCCCCGTGGTTGACCGAGAAGACCGATTGGTGGGCATTGTCACCATTGATGATGTCATGGATATTTTGGAAGAGGAAGCCACAGAAGATATTCAAAAACTGGCGGGTGTGAGTGGTGATGAAGCCGCTTTATCCTCTCCCCTACTCACCATCCGCAACCGCTTGCCTTGGCTGTTGGGCATCATGGCCTTGTATATTGGTGCAGCCAGTGCGATCGCGCCTTTTCAATCTGTAATTGCCGCAGTGCCGGTTCTAGCAGTGATCATGCCGATTTTTTCTAACACTGGTGGTACTGTTGGTATTCAATCATTAACGGTAACAATCCGCGGCTTGGGGGTGGGCGAGGTAACACCCAAAGATACTCTAAAAATTCTCCGCAAAGAACTTCTAGCTGGTTTAGGTACAGCCCTAGCTTTAGCCACCACCATGATCCTGCTTTCCTTAATTTGGGCGCGACCCCAAGAGCGATGGGTGGCTTTAATTGCCGGAATGGTAATGGCAACTAATACAATTGTGGCTGTTACACTCGGTACTTTACTGCCAATGGCTTTGAAACGCTTGAAACTTGACCCTGCACTAGTTAGCGGGCCGTTAGTAACAACAATGTTAGATACAATTGGTTTTTTAACGTTCCTCAGCCTAATTTCTCTAGCTTTAAACGTCTTCCATTTACCAACATGAAGGGATTGGGTATGGGGCATGGGGCATAGAGCATGGGCATTGATTATTTCTCCCTTATC
>NZ_JABXKM010000048.1 GCF_017115025.1 Nostoc sp. NOS(2021)
CCACGAAAATGTTGGGTTTCGTTCCTCCACCCAACCTACGCAGATGAAGGGTTTTTGGCGCTAACACCAAGCGTATTGCTATAGAAAGTAATTGACATTTTTCCAACTAAGTTGGTAGTCTTAACCTTGAGGAGAAAATACCCAAAAACTTGGAGATTTTAGCAAACAGATGAAAAAATATTTTTTGACAGGTTCTTTGGCAGCTTGTGCCTTTAGTGTTCTGATACCAAATCAAGCTTTTGCCGCTAATCTCAACTTATATGCAGCAGGTAGTTTAAGAAATGCACTAACGGAAGTAAGCCAAAACTTCACCCAAGAAACAGGAATAGAAACGAATACAGTATTTGGGCCATCAGGGATTAGAGAGCAAGCAATAGAAACAGAACTCCAACTTGGACAGCCGACTGCTGATGTCTTTGCTAGTGCAGATATTGGAAATCCCCAAAAACTCTACATTAAGGGGTTGAGCAGTCAGCCAGTGGAATTTACTCAAAATCAGATTGTAGCGGTATTTTCCTCAAAGTATTCCCAGACAAAAATTACACCAAATCAGGTGTTAGATTACTTCTAAATCCCAACATCAAGTTGGCAACCTCAACACCTGTATCAGATCCTCTTGGAGACTACACTCAACAGATATTTACTCAAGCTAATTCAAAAAATCCTGGTAGTTTTGATACCCTCAATAGTAAAGCCTTGCGATTAACAGGTGGAAGGAATTCGCCAATAGTCCCATCAGGACAGGACAGCTTAGTGTATTTTCTAGACAACACTAAGCAAGCAGATGTTTTCTTAACTTACTATACTGGCGCGATCGCATCGCAAAAAATTGATCCGAGTCTGCAAGTAGTTGGGCTACCAGATTATTTGTCTGTTGCAGCGCCATTTGGTTTAACAGTTATCAAAAATGCTGACCCGAATGCACAGAAACTAGCAGATTATATTTTGTCACCGAAAGGACAGCAAATTTTGGATAAGTATGGCTTTACTAGCCCCACCAAATCAGTACCCGAACCCAACTATGTTTGCGGACTATTACTAACTGCGACTCTGGGTTTAGCACTCAAGAAAAAGTTGGCAGATCCAAAGCAAAAGATACAAGTTTAAAATCTTAGATAAACTGAATCAAAATTGCAGCGATAGGTAAATAATTGTCGCTGCCAACAACCATTTGTGATCTTATCTTAGAGTTTATTTATAGTAGTAACAGACACCGCAATTTCAAAATAAAAATGTCAGTTTTTTACCTGGAACTCTACAGGTGTTATTTTCCAAGCGCTTGTCTTTAATCTAAACTCCAGTTAAAACTTCATCACTCAAAACGTCAAAAAATCAAAGCGATGTCTGACGACAAGCGGCTGTGTGTCTACGCAACAGAATTTTAAATCGATAATATAGAGAGAAAGCGATCCTCAAACTAACACAGGACTTACGCACTAAAAACTTAAAACCTCGATCCCCCCTAACCCCCCTTAAAAAGGGGGGAATCTAAAGAGTCAACTTTTTAAGGGGGTTGGGGGATCTCTTGTGCGTAATATCATGTCCGGTTAAACACTTGTCATTGCGAACGAAGCGTTAGCGTAGTGAAGCAATCCCAAAACCTTTGCGATTGCTTCGCTTCACTTCGTTGCGCTCGCAATGACATATCGTAAGTGATTTAGCGGACATGATATAAGTCCTATAACAATAAAGCGATCGCCTTTACCCCAACGTCAACACTGTTGCTGGAAAATCTGCCACTAGTCGTTTTGTCTGTAACCAACGCACACCCAAAAGAATGTTATCCAGATCATCTCCACCGAGAACTTCCATAGTGAACTCTTCTCCATCTAAAAGCATAGTTCCCTGATAAAGATTAAACCGTGCTTCTCCCCATGCTGTTTGCATATCTCGTTGTTCATTTATGTTAAGAATCCACCTAAACTCAGAGCATCTTGGTTATCAAGTGCTAGCCAACCAGTGAATCCCGTATCTAGAAGTGCATTAACTGGCATAACATCTTCATCAGATGTAACCAAACCAATTTCAAAGATTAACTCACCTTGACTATTAAATTCTCCAAAAATCATATTCTGCCACAAGTTCCTCTCTCATTGAGGCGCATGATGAGGCGCATTTTATCAGAATATTTTTCACGAGCCTTTGTTCTAGCAACATCCTCATTTGAATCTATAAAATAGTCTCCACTATCAGGCTCAATGACTATGAACCAATCATAGTGTTCTTTGATTAACTCTGGTTTAACTCTGTCAAATACTACTCGACAACGCTGATAAAATACCTCATCTTCAGCTTTACGCCGTGCTTTTTCTTCAGGTGATAGTTGACGTTCTGGAAATACTCTTCCTCGACGCGGTGTGTGATTAGAAGATAGTTGTGTCATTTTGTTTACTATCTGCTAAATAGTAGGAGTTTACTTTTTATATGTTGATTATATCTGAAGCGATCGCCTTTGTTGGTCACGTTTACACTCAGTTGCATTAGTGTGATTTCTGATTCTTGCCTTTTGAAGTTCATCATTCTAACTCAGAACTCGAAACTTCGTGTTCTGAACGCCAAAAAATAAAAGCGATCGCTCCTTTCAACTAAAGAGCGATCGCTTCTATTTATAATGCAAAATACCGCTTAAGCAGCAACAGGTTCCAACAATTTAATGTCAGAGAAGACAAATTCCTGAATAGATACTTGTCCTGCTGTCTCGGTGCGAATCTCCCGACGATTTAGGATGAAATAGTCACCAACTTTTTCATACTCATCGGTAAATTCACTTCTACCGCCCTTTTGTTCCCCAGTTTTGGGGTCATGGTACACAGAGTCATAGGTATGGGACAAGTAGCCTGACCCGGTGTCGTGACTGCTGAAGGTGTCAATTGTCACAAAAGTACCGTGGATTAGACGATGAACATGGCAGACTTCATTATTGCGGACTTTGTATTTATCGCCCTCAGCCTTACCACCCATTAAAAGCTCAACCGCACCAGTTTCGTCAGTTTTACCATAGCTAAACGTATTGGCGCTGTGGGTGTCTTCAAAGCTGCGGCGGATGCGGTGAATTGCTATTTCCCAAGCTTGACCATGAATTGCTTGCTTGGCTGACTCGTCATCTACATCCAAAACTTCCGCTTTGAGATTGGCGTTGATGATAACTTTGCCTGTAAACACTTGATCATCATGCTTAAAGGTAATATTTGCAGTATAACCGGGGAAATTCTTCTCCCAAGTATAGCGGTTTTCATAAGCAGCCCGGAAAAGTTCCTGAGCAGAGAGTTGTGTAACTGTCATGTGCTTCTCCTAGTCGCTACTGTAAATTAGCGTTTTAGTTTTATTGGTATTAGCATAGAAGTAATTGTTGAGGCTTGGATAGTCCCCAACTGGGTACACTTATGGCTAATTCTCTCCACGCCGTATTTCATGCGATCGCCAATGTCCAGAATGAGCAAGAATTAAGACTAGCTCTCACGGATAAAATTGGTGAGCATTTTGGCGTTCAAAATTGGGGTATTTATTTCCTAAATGAGCAGACAACCACTGAGATTGATCTTCAGAGTATTCCGGCAGTATGTTTAGAAAGCAATCCAGTCGGGCGTTACGTGGTTGAGCGTCATGCTCCCGCCCATGAGCAGTTATTCTTATCACCAGGAGACTGGAAGCATTTTTGCTCACGTTCCGATCATGAACACGTAATGACTGGGCCAATTGTTTGCAATGGTCGTCTTGTCGGAACGTTTAACTTAGCTCGTGACAAGGGAAATCCTGCTTTTAATGGCAACGATTTAGCTGACTTGAGCGCCTTATGCATTCATTTGTCAGCAAAGATGGCGACTCTACGGACAAAACCAAAAATATCCACTTCACTGATAGTAAATCCTTTAACAGCGCGTGAGTTAGAAATTGCCGACTTGGTAGCGCAGGGGTTAACGAACGCGGAAATTGGGGAAAAACTTTGGATTACGCAAAATTCCGTCAAACAAGCTTTGAAAAGGATGTTTCGGAAGTTGAAGGTTTCGGCGCGTGCAGAAATGGTGGCAAAGCTGCAAGATATACAAGTTTCATAAATCTGTCTTTAACCACGCCCCGAAGGGGCGGGAACTCTTAATAGAAAAGACAGAATTAGCCCCGTTCGCGGTAGCATCTCCAAGAGTTGCAAGGTTTTAAGCCGTACTTCGGCCGCCAGTTGGGTTAACAAAAATACATGTCCCTCAACGCGCTCAGATATCCACTGTAAATCTGCTACACTATCTGTCAGTTGGCGCTGTCGCAAAATCTCAACTCCCGCGACTGTCGCCACTCCAGAAATTCTCTCGATATACACCAATTCTGAATGCAGTTATACAAAAAAAGTCTGCTTTGATGGGTTGATTTTGTGCGATCGCACTATTCATTTCAAGTGCGATCGCCTTTTTAACTTCATCATTCCACCTCTAAGCCTCATCGTTGAAGCTCAGAACTCGAAACTTCATGCTCAGAACTCGGAAGTTCATGCTCAGAACTCGAAACACCAAGCTCTTATCTCGGAAGTTCATGCTCAGAACTCGAAACACCAAGCTCTTATCTCGGAACTTCATGCTCAGAACTCGGAAGTTCATGCTCAGAACTCGAAACACCAAGCTTTTATCTCAATCCATCGAGTTAAGAGGCTGGGAAATCTAAACTTTGCCGAAAAGAGATCACTATTTCATTCAATGCAGCCATGTCAATTAAAAATGCATCATGTCCGTGGGTTGACTTCAGCCAGGCCAGTTGAGCATTAGGGATTAAATTTGCCAATTCTTGTTGTTCTACTGGAGGATAGAGGATGTCAGAATCAATTGCGACAACTAAAGTCGGTTGCTGGATGCTTTGCAGAATATATTCATAATCTGACAAATTAGGACTTGTGCGATCGCGTGCAACATCGTGGCGATCCATTGCGTGGGTGAGGATGATGTAAGTGTTAGCATCAAATCGTTCTGTTAGCTTTTGACCCTGATGCTGTAAATAACTGGCTATAGTAAACTGCTCAGATGCATCATACTGCCGTCCAAAGCGGATTGTAAAACTATCCCAGGAACGGTAAGTACTCATTGCCATCATCCGCGCAACTGCTAATCCTTGATTTGGGGGCGCATCCAGCGTGTAGTTCCCGGATTTCCACTTTGGATCGGCATAAATTGCCTGTCTTTGGGCTTCACTTAATCCAATACACCAAGCAGAATGTCTTCCAGAAACGGCGATAGGTGCAATTCCTTTCACTTTTTCTGGATACAATAATGCCCACTCCAGTGCTTGCATTCCACCGAGTGATCCGCCAATTACTAACCGCAGAGATTGAACACCCAGGTATTCTAGTAGTGCAGCTTGCAGGTGAACCATATCTCGGATTGTAATCTTAGGGAAGGATACACCATAAGGGTTTCCCGTTATTGGGTTGATAGTAGTTGGCCCAGTTGTGCCGTAACAACTTCCTAAGATGTTGCTGCATAAAATAAAATCGCGTTCTGGGTTGAAGGCTTTCCCTGAACCAAACAAAGGTTCCCACCAATCATCTGCGTCAGCCGAACCAGTCAAGGCATGACAAATCAGTACCCCATTATTGCCTTGAGCATTTAACTGTCCCCAGGTGCGATAAGCAATCTGAACCCCAGTTAATGTTTCGCCACATTCAAGTTGAAATGGCACCGTAAGCTGGTAAAACTGGGTTTGCGGTGAGATGAAGTTTGAGTAGATCATAAGCTAATCGGCATTGAAGTTGCATAATTAGGGCGGGCAAGATGCCCACCCCACAAGATATTTAGAAAATTGCAATATGCAAGATGTGTTTTAGCTTATCTAGGAGTGGGGAGTGGGGGAGCAGGGGAGTAAGAATTTTAGATTTTAGATTTTAGATTTTAGATTTTGGATTAAAGAATTGAAATTTAATCCAAAAGACGCTCTTTACGAGACCAAGGCGTAGCTTGCTTCCACGAAGTGGTACGCGGACTCGCTCTCCGTGGCGCTATCGTCAATCCCTTCGGGTTCAGCAGTCACTCATGGGGGAAACCCCCAAGACCGCGCTGCTTCACCAAAATCTAAAATTGAATTGCCCAATGCCCCATGCCCAATTTATTGAAAACTAAATCCTAACTTGCTGGAATGCCTGCTCAAAATCCTCTTTAATATCGTCGATATGTTCAATTCCCACTGATACCCGCACCAAATCGGGTGTCACTCCTGCTGAAAGTTGTTCGTCATCACTTAGCTGTTGATGGGTTGTGGAAGCGGGATGAATAACGAGGGTTTTAGCATCACCAACATTTGCTAAATGACTCGCCAATTTCACATGATTAATAAAAGCTTTACCTGCTTCTAGTCCACCTTTGATGCCAAAGTTTAAAACTCCCCCAAAGCCATGCCGGAGATATTTCTTCGCTCGTTCATGAGCAGGGTGATTAGGAAGTCCCGGATAATTAACCCATAATACTTGTTCTTGCTGCTCTAACCACTGAGCCAATTCTAGGGCATTGCTCACATGCCGATCTACACGTAGGGAGAGTGTCTCTAATCCTTGCAGTAAAAGAAAGGCGTTAAATGGACTCAAGGACGGGCCAAAATCTCGTAACCCTTCTACCCTGGCGCGAATAATAAAGGCAATGTTGCCAAATGATCCACTAGGGCCAAACACTTCTTGGAAATTCAGCCCATGATAACCGGGTGATGGCTCAGTAAACAGGGGAAATTTGCCGTTACCCCAGTCAAATTTACCAGAATCGACAATTACGCCACCAATAGAAGTACCATGCCCACCAATCCATTTAGTTGCAGATTCCACTACAATGTCTGCACCATATTCAATGGGTCGAGCTAGATACCCACCAGCACCGAAGGTATTATCCACAATTAAAGGAATGCCGTTTTCGTGGGCAATCTCAGCTAAAGCCGCAAAGTCGGGAATGTTGAATTGAGGATTGCCAATGGTTTCAACATATAGGGCTTTGGTGCGATCGTCGATCGCCTGACGGAAACTTTCTGGCTCATCTCCCTCGACAAACTTGACGTTAATACCCAATCGTGGTAGAGCTACTTTAAATTGGTTATATGTTCCGCCATACAGAAAACTAGTGGAAACAATATTATCCCCAGCCTGAGCTATAGTACTGATTGCCAAGAATTGCGCCGCCTGACCACTAGCGGTTGCTAATGCTGCTACACCCCCTTCTAAGGCAGCAATCCGCTTTTCAAATACATCCGTCGTCGGGTTCATGATCCGGGTGTAAATGTTACCAAATTCCTGGAGAGCAAACAACCGCGCTCCGTGGTCGGCGTCATCAAAAACGTAAGAAGTCGTTTGGTAAATTGGTACAGCGCGGGCATTAGTTCCGGGAGCCGGCTCTTGTCCAGCATGAACTTGCAGGGTTTCAAAACGATATTGTTCAGACATAAGCAGTTATTTGAGTTTCCAATTATACAAACAAGTAATAATACTAGTTGAGCGTTGTGGCGGCAATTTCTCCTTTGTTAGGGGAACTCAAGAGGCGAATTTAAAATTGCATAAATGTTCAACTCGCCTCAGTTAAGTACTTGAAAATTTCAACCAATCTATTCTGTGTCTGGACTTATAGCAACGGACAAGAAGGTTAGGACATTAACTGATGATAAAACCTATATACAAACA
>NZ_JABXKM010000245.1 GCF_017115025.1 Nostoc sp. NOS(2021)
GGGGAATGAGGAAATGATCACAGAGGACAAGGGGGACAATGAGTATAACCTATGCCTAATACTTCGGGAACGCTCAGTACAAGTGCCCACTATCCGCATTTCCACTAAACTCTCAGTAGACAACTCTCGTCTGTTGATTCGGATTATTGACAATGGATCTGGAATGACTGAAGAGGTGAAAAAGCGAATTTTTGACCCGTTTTATACTACCAAACCTGTAGGCAAGGGTACAGGACTGGGACTGTCAATTAGCTATCAGATTATTGTCGAAAAACATGGGGGAATAATGGAGTGCATTTCAGAACCTGGCAAAGGTACAGAGTTCTGGATTGAGATTCCCGTCAAGCCTCCAGCCAAAAAAGTTAACTAGATGATGTCCCATCCTGCGGCTTTGAGTGCGGGGTCGATTAGTTCGGCGCGGGTTTCGGCTTCGTTCAAAGTCTTTACTTGAGGTCGGCAATTACCTGAATCAGTCCAGTCTGGAAGGCTGCGTCGTAGGTGATAACAGGCAAGCCTTCCACTTCAGCCTGAGCCATGATCATGCGATCAAAGGGATCTCGGTGGGCAATCAGTAGGCTTCCCGCTCTGAGCGCATGGGCTGTGGTGATGGCAAGTTCGATAAATTTAGTCTGATGCAATATCTGTGAATATTGCTCAACGAGTTGTTTGGCTTCGGGTAGTTTGCCGATGCGGTATTTGGTGGCAATTTCCCAAGCGGAAGCACTGCTGACAATGATGCGATGATCGGGGTTGCGAATGATGGTCTCGGCAGTCAGTGTGGAGTTTTGGGTCATCAAAGAGCCACCACAGCAGGATATGGGTGTCGATGAGGTAGCTCATTCCCATTGCTGGAGTTCCTCTGCTGGCAGTGGTTCAAAGAAAGCATCGCCGAGTTGTCCTTTCAATAAACCAGGGGTGCGGGGTTGTGTACGTTCTTGACTTAAACCTAGTCGAAAGTAGTGAATTAGGTCATAAAGTTCTGCTAGTTTGTCTTCGGGGATATCTTGCAGTTCTTGGACAATCTTCTGGATCAGCATAAGTCAAACTCTTCGGTGGTTGTTAATCAATAAGTTCGGCGCAGGTTTGGGCTTCGTTCATTATGGCTCACCCTCTAGTCTACAAATTAATCATGGTATGCTTTTACCAAAATAGGTCGTTTCAGGCTTTGATGATTTTAAAAGTTTGGCTATTGTTGTGTTTAAAGAAAAGTCTGAAATAGGGCCTCCTCTTGGTGTAAGATTATACGAAGTTGAATAGCTGAGAAATAGTTTAAATAGCGCCTTATGTCAATAATTGCGCTTAGAGCGTGGTATCTACAGGATTACGAACCGATTCCAGAACTGGAAAAACGTCCGCCAGACATTCGCTTAAGCAAAAAAAGCCTGCTGAAATCAGCATTGCGAGCAGACTTTTTGGAAGAAAGTGACGAAGTTAAGAAATCAACTTGGTTTGGGCGTTATTTGGAAGGGGAAAATATTGAATTTTATATTGAAGGTAGTGGTGGCTATTGCGTTTCTAACATTGACTTAATTAGTCATGAAATTTATTTCACGAAGCAGGCGGTGTTGGCTCAGTTAGATCCAACGATTTTTTTATCCTATCAAACGGAGTATGCCGCAGCGACAAATGTTCTCAGAGAAGAACTGCGAAAAAGTTTGGACAGTTTAAACTTGCGATCGCGCCTTCCTTTAACATTAGTAGAATCCTCTCGCCCCAGTGGTGCTACTCTCCGAATTAACCGCACGATCATGCGAAAAATCCGTAAGAGTTTGCTATTCATCGCTGACACCACAGCCATTGCTAGTATTGATGGTAAAGAAACCCCTCAATTAATTCCCAGTCCCAATGTCTGTATTGAGATTGGCTATGCCATCCAAAGTAAGCGGTCTGAACAGATTCTATTAGCGCACATGCAACGCCCAGACTTGGAAGGGCAATTTCCCTTCGACTTACCGACACAGCAAATTTTGCAATTCCAAGACACCATAGAACTGAATAAAATCCTCACAGGGACGATTCAAAATCAGCTAGCACGATTCAAATTGTTTTTTTGAGCAAGATAATATTACTTACCAAAAATCGAACTATAGCACTCCTAAATCATTCGTGAGAAACAAGATCCCCGACTTCTTTGCGAAGTCGGGGATCTCTGGCTTTCAAGAAAAATTAGTTTTACTTATTCAATTCATTCTTGAGAGTCGCTCCATTGACGCTCTCAAATTGCAAACCGTATTTTAAACCTGTTAATCAGAACTTTTTTCGCCAACCATATATAAAAATTTGCCCCCGAAATGGCTAATGTATATGTTTTGGCTGTCCATGTCTGAATATCTTGGTTTTCCTTGTAAGTTATTTACATCACATAATCCTATCTCGGCTAAATTATATAAACTGTCTTTTACCATTTCTTCCGTAACATTTTCTATTTTTCTCTGTTGTAAGGCTATTACAATTTCAGAGTTAGTTAATCGGTTTCCTCTTTTACGAGAATCATACATAAATTCCAAAACATTGGCATCTATACCATTTAAAAGTCTTAACGTCTCTATGTATCTAGGATGAATTTGATGTCCCAATATTGCTGATTCCAATAAATTAATCCATTTCTGTCTAATTACTTCGTTTTGATCTCCTATAAGTACACCTTCTAATATAGGTTGTAATGTTTGCGGTTCAATATCTTCTATTTTGTCTATCAATTCTTCAGGTTTTATATCTTTTAAAGTTGGTTTTTTTATAAGCCTTTTTACTGCATCGATCAAGTTATCACGTTTCTTTTTTGTAAAATTGCCTATCGTTATTATTTCTTTTTCAAAGAGGGCTTTAACTAAAATTGTTATCGCCGCCTTATCTGCATCACTTAAAATTTCAGTAATGATTGATGTTATATCCATGCGTTCCTTTTATCTTTAACGTTGATAAGAAGTCCCTGATAAGTATGGAGCTTTTTATATTTAGAGTTTTTTGGAATTATTTCTTTTTGTCCTTATCTAGTTTTTCTTGGATAGCTTGGCGACAAAATTCTGGTGGATCATCCTTAGTTGACAATTCTTCTTTCATTGTCTTGGTGACACGCAAATTAACTTGCTCTGTCAATGGTTCATCACCTTTTCTTTTTCCCGGTTCTAAATTTTCAGGAGTTCCTCTAGGGTTAGGCATTGTTGAGAGATGTAAATATAGGTTGAATCGATTGATAGCAATCGATTAGAGTTTTAAATCGGTGAGCATATTGTCTGGAAAACTTGTAGCTCACCGATACCACTTTTACAAGAGGTAACTCTATTTTATGTTTACGCGTTCCGAGTTAGAAATCAAAACCATCAAAGAACTCAGTGAGCTATGCTTACGCTACGGCATCAAACCAACTGGGAATAAAGGGTACAAGACCTCATGGATTACATCCTTGATGGTATTCCCTCGAATGGCGTTATCTCAATTCGAGGCAGGTAAAGGGTTAAAACCTCCTACCTTTGCTTTTATGCAAGCACTGAGTAACGCTATAGATGAGATAAATGCTCCTACTGATGAGCAAGCAGCGCTCATCAAAATTACGATGGAAGGGAGAATCATGAATTACCCAGATAGGTACACTCAAGAGAAGCTGTTAGCTTTGCATAAAGCAAAAATGTATCTAGAGTTAGCACTTGGATTATTGAGTAAATAAGTTAATTCTTTAATCAGTACCGCAAGACCCTTTAAAGGGTCTTTTTTTGTGAATCCATTAATGAGTATATTTTTATACATATTATCCATGTTTAAATGCTGAAAGTCGGGTATTTGAGCATTAGATGAGCATTTTAGAGAGAACAAAGGCTGAAAGTATTGTTATTGCTTTAATTAAAATAAACGAACAGGTTTACTTTGCAACTTGGAACTAATCGAGCTTACCCGATCAACCAGAGAAATCATGTATTTGTAATCTGGTACTTGTCCATTGGGTACATAACCCACTTCTTGAGCTAAACCTGAAGGAGAATCACTCATCACTTTGCGGATAAACTCTTGACGGTTACGTTCTACATCAGGCCCAATCAAAACCACACCTAATGGTACATAGTGAGGGTCTTTAAATAGTATGCGGAATTCGGTTGGGCCCAACTGTGAACCGTAAAGACTCAATTCAGCCTCCGAAACAGCACAGACGATCGCTTTTCCTTGTGCGACCAATTCCAGCGCTGCTTTGGGTGTGGGTGCAAACAGTATCTCTGCCAGTGTTGTACCAAAAAGATTGTAAAGTGGAAAATAATATCCTGTTGCTGAACCTAACTGGCCTAAAGCCACTGTTTGACCTTGTAGCTGTTTCAAGTCGGTTATCGGATTGTCTTTGCGAACAACGAAAATTGAACGCAAATTACTAATACCTATTAAAGGAAATAGGGGAACATATTGGTAGCGTGCGATCGCGATCGCCGCTAAACCCGGTGGAGCAAATACCAATGACCAAGCACGAGCCTCAAGGCGCTCAACCGCTCTATTTTCATTAAAAGCAGGCTCTAGCTGAATATATGCATTTGTCTTTTCACCCAAGTAACTATTGAATTTAGCATATTGGTTAATTATTTGTTCGCCTCCACCATAGTTGATCACACCAACAGTTAACGTGCCCTCAAACTCCTTTCGTGGTTGGCAGGCAGCAAATGTAAAACCTAGCAGATGAAACAGAAATAAACGACGAGGAAATCGCACAAACATCACTAATTATGGTTAAGAAAATAACTTGGCTTTCAGGACTAATTTAGATAAATTTGACTACTGCCTAAATAGGTTATATTACAGCAAAAAATTAATATTTATTTAAATATTGTTGAAATGCTTTCTAACAGGTATAAATAAATATTAGAGAAACTCAGATACCACCTTCGTTACTTAGGTTATGTTAAACAACATTACGTTAAAAAACTTAAAAATAGGTGCTAAATTTAACTTACTTTTAATATTAGTTTTCATAGCCAGTATTGTGGGAAGTGGCGTTGCCTTATCCAGTGTACTTCAAGGGAGAGCGCAAAATGAAGTGGCTTCTCAAGCACAGATTCTCATCCAAATGGTGAACGCAGTTAGAGATTATACACAAAATCGTATAGATCCTCTATTAGAACCTAGACTATATACTAACCCAACGTTCATGCCTGAAGTAGTACCAACTTTTTCCTCTAAAGAGGTTTTTGAGAATTTTCGGAAAAAGCCTGAATATAAAAACTTTTTTCATAAAGATGCAACACTTAATCCAACTAATTTAGCGGATAAAGCTGATAATTTTGAAACTCAACTTGTAGAGCGTTTTCGCAACGAACCCAAGACTCTAGAAATTACAGGCTATCGTAACTTGTCAGAAAACGAAGTATTTTACATTGCGCGACCACTAAAGATTACACAAGCGCAATGTCTGCGATGTCATTCTACACCAGATCAGGCTCCTAAGAGTCAGTTGGTAAATTATGGCTCGGAAAATGGTTTTGGCTGGCAACTCAATCAGATTGTTTCTGCCCAGATAATCTCTGTTCCTTCTGAAGATATTTTTGCCAATGCCAAACGGACTTGGACATTGATAATGGGACTTTTAATTACTATCTTTGCGATCGTAGTTTTATTAATTAACTTCTTAATCACAAAATATGTGATTCAGCGCATCAGAAGAATAGAGAAAATCGCCCAAAAAGTTAGCGTTGGTGATATGGGTGCTGATTTTGAAGAAAGCTCTAATGATGAAATTGGCGGGTTAGCAGAAGCATTTAATCGGATGAAAGCTAGCTTAAAAATAGCTCTGGAGATGCTGAATAGCGAAAGCTGACACAATTTTAGATTTTGGATTTTTGACTGGTTCCCAGCCTCCAGGCTGGGAACCCATTCCCGGAGGGCTGCCGCCTTCTCTTTCTTGACCAGAGGCAGCAGCCCCTCAGAATTCGTTCCCAGCCTCCAGGCTGGGAACGAGGTGACATAAGTCTTTGGCCTTTTCTTAGTGCCATTCGACTAAAGTCCTTACTACAAACTTTAATTTATTTACGCCCAGCTACTTATGTGGACAATCAAGAAAGTAGACGCTGCTGAAATTGCAAAGCTTTTTGAGGTTCGGGAATTTGTGCTGCTAAAATTTTCACAAATTCTGCACGAGAAATTTGCCCAGAAGATTTAACAGCTTTTTGGACTAGAAACTTAGCTATTGGGCCAAGAAAATCAGCTAATTCCCGCTCACACTGATGCACAAAGCTATCGCTGATTAGTTGAGGCTCTTGACTTGATAAATTATTTGACTTTATTTCCGACTTAACAGTAAGTTCCTGTAGGAGAGTCGGTTTCTCTAGTAGAAACATTGTTTTCTTCTTAAAATCAATTTGTTGATTTTCTCGAAGATGAAGGGCCAATTGACTAATTAATTCTTCGCAATTGGGCGCTGATGCTGCAACTTGTCGTAGTAATCTTGAGGCCACGGGGCCGACAAATTCCAAGAGAATTTTTTCTAAGCGGTTGTAATTTTCTGGAGACAGGATAGAAGCAGGCGAATATCCAATTGAGTTTTGTTGAGAAAGTGAGGCTTGAGGCGGTTGTGTAGAAGATGGTGGTTGAAGTGATTGCGCTTCTACTTTAGTATCCAAATGCTTAAGCACCTGTAGAACTTCAGCCGCAGACTGATAGCGCTGTTTAAAGTGGTGTAGCACCATCTTAGATAGCACAGATGCCAACTCAGAACTGACGTTAGCCTGATGCTGCCAAGAAATTTCTCCTGTATCTGGGTCTTCCTCAAAGTTTATCGGATGTAACCCCGTCAGCGATTGAATACAAATAATCCCCAAGGAATAAATATCGCTGTTGGGGCGGGGCTTACCTTGCCCCTGTTCTGTAGACATATATCCTGGGGTGCCAATGATAATAGTAGCCCCCGTGTGTCCTGCAATTGTGAGCAGTTGAGTTTGGACTTGTTTGACAGCACCAAAGTCAATCAACACTAACTTGCCGTCTTGTTGCCGCCTGATTATATTGTCCGGCTTGATATCTCGATGGATAACGTTGTGGCTGTGAATAAATTGCAGAATACCCAACACCTGTTGGAGCAGTTCAATTACTTTCTCTTCTGTCCAAGGTTTATTGGGGAACAGTTCTGCTTTCAGAGTATGCCCTTCAATGAACTCTTGCACCAAGAAGAATTCTTGATTGTCTTCAAAATAGGCTAAAAGCCGAGGAATCTGGTCATGGGTACCCAGTTGTTCTAGTGTTTCTGCCTCACTAGTAAATAGCCGTCTGGCAGTTTCGAGAAATTCAGGGCTACGAGTGACGGGCTTAAGGTGTTTGACAACGCATTTTGGGAAACCTGGCCGATGGGTATCTTGGGCTATGTAGGTTTGACCGAATCCACCTCCACCTAATATCTGGAGGACTTGGTAACGTCCGTCTAATAATTGTCCTAACATTGTGTCACAAGCCTTAATTCCTCAAATTAATCTTGACACAACTACCAGCTTTGATAAGGTTGAGACAGAAAGTAGTGGTCTGTCCCAAAAGTTTTGAGAGGTTAGTGGTGTTCAGATCCCCGACTTCTTGAAGGATACTGCTGGCGAATTGAGGGTAAGACCCCTCAAGGTAACCAGTTTTAGAAT
>NZ_JABXKM010000299.1 GCF_017115025.1 Nostoc sp. NOS(2021)
TGCGGCTCTGCCGCAAGTCAACAGGCGGCAGCCCTCCCATTAGGCATTAAGAGTCAGAGACTAGGAACGAGACAATCTCTAAAAGCTGGTTATAGACTCGTTTTTACGTTAAGTTGACACCAATGAGCATTGCTGTGCCCCTAGATTACCACACTAGAAACTGGCAAATAACTTATTATTAGATGGGATATTACGTTAGCGCAACTTAGGAGATTTAGCCAATTTCCAGACCGAATAATAGTTATCACTGTAAACAATATCTGTCTTTAATTTATACTTTTTTTCGATTTTTTCGCGCCAAGTGTCTGAAGGATTGAATAAAAACACATCAGTAAACACATTAGGAATTTTGGGAATTTTTTGGTTGTTCACCAACAGAAATCGCACTTTTGGTTCCAAAAGATAGCTCAGAGAAAAGACATTCCCATAATTATTGCCCAAAGCATCACTAATCAAAAGTGGGCGAGTCGTTTGATTGATGATTTGGGCAACTTGTGAATTGTCATAGCTCATACCCTTATTCCACCAAGTTTCTGCCTGGGAATTCACCTTAGAAGAAATCAGACCACAAATAATCACTAATGCCATGATTATGTGCCAAAGGCTCCGGCGTGACACACTCCCATTATATAGTTGCGTAGCTAGTAGGTAAGCAACAGTCACTTGGATTCCTAAATAAGATGGTATTAAATATGCTTCGGTAGATGATTGTATGCCCCCAGCAATTAAACTTGGCACTATTAGGGGTAGTGCTGGTACTACAATCAATGTGATGATAAAAAACCAGACTTTATAGTTAGTTGTTCTACAAATAAAATAAATTGAATATCCTACCAAAGTAAAAAAAATTGGTGTAATCAAATAATTCAGAGGATTGTCCAAGCTAATATCTATATCAAAAAAAATCCGGCTTAACAGCATTAATAAAAATGGCAATACAGGTATCAAAGATGACTGCATTGTTGTCTTATCTGCTGAAATCAAAAATTGAAAAAAGTCACCCAACACAATTGTGATCCAAGGCATGAAGGCTAAAAAAGCTACCAGTGATGTTAGCACGTAAGTTCTGACAGTTTGAGTTAACTGAAATTTGGCGGTGCTCATTACATAAATTCCGTGAGCAACTGCTACAAATCCACTCCAAAGAAATGTATAAAGACTGATGGCTAAAGTTACTGCATAAATGCTCCAGATAGCAAATAAATCTGATCGTTGTCGTTCTTTTACTAGCTCATCTTTATCTTGTGATTCCAGCCGCATTGCTCGCAGCAGAGACGCACTGGATAGTAATATGGTGACTAACCAGAGAATATATTCTTGTGCTTCTTGAGCATAAACTAGGTGAATTGGAGAAATTGCCATGAGTGCGATCGCTACACCAGGAACCGATAATGGCACATTAAATAATTCTCGGCATAGCCAATAAACACAAGGGAAAACCAGCAAACTAATGAAGGCAGATAAACTTCTAATCGCCGTCACCGAATTTCCAAAGATTTCCATCCACAATCTGGCTATTACGTAATACAACGGTGGATGCTGAGGATCTTCTTTTGCCAAAGTCATAATTGTGGCATTTAAGCTTTTTTCTGGATTTGCACCTTGAAACTGGGCAAAATTTTCTCTGCCAATGACACGATTATTAAAAAGTTGCTGTTTTGCTTGATTAATCGTGTAACCAGAAATCCGCAATGAGGTATAAGTTTCATCATGCCAGTAAACTTTGCCATCAAGGTTAAAAAAGCGAAACAATATACCCATCGCCAATAAGAAAATAATTAAAAATCGCAACCAACTCGGAGCAAATTTGAGATGGCGCATAAGTAGTTTTCCCAAGAAGTTGTCTAAAATAATCCAGTCAGGCAGGCGCACTGGATGAAGTGCGGCAGCTACGCCCGTCATAGACATCGCTAGTAATTATATCTGAACCTGTTCATCAGACATCGCCAACATACTTTAAGTGAGAGTCATCTGATTTGAAATATTGACAATAAATACCTCTCTTCTATTAAGTCTGAAAACAATTGCACAAGGTTGTATCAAATACGGCAAAACTGACCTTAGTTTTACAGCCAAGATGCAGATGTGGAGTAAGATATCATAAATATTTCTATTCTTACAGTCCGTGTGGTGCGCTAGCAAGAGCGCACCACACGGACTTTGTTCCTGTAGCTACGACTGAGCTTATTAGAACAAAAGAGAATTTTTACAAAATTTGGTAGCGCCATCTAGCAAAGTCTTTACTATTAGATATAGTTAAAAAATCAATAGTCTTAAACTGCGTATCAATAGCTGGAACACTGCATATTTTAGCTCCAATATTCAAGTATGCCTGCAAAATTTTAGGAATTTCAAAATTATATGGATCTGGAGAATTTTGAGGCATTTTTAGACAAGATTGTGAATTTGGATAAACTAAAATACTTGGATGCATCAAGCCATTCTGCTGAAAATAATCATAAGCGTAAGTAGCTTGCCAAGGACATTGTGTTAGTAATGATGCACAGCCAAAAAAATATTGGTTTCTACTCCAGATGAGATAATTTGCTAGCCCTTTCCATAGTAGTAAAAGTGCCTGAATGTTGCGGTATTCTTTAGCTATACATGCACGCCCAACTTCAACCGATGCCTGAAGCACAGAATTAGGAATCGCATTAAGATTAAATATATCGGCAGCATCAAAGCCTAGTCTTTTAGAAGCCATTGTATAGGTTTGCATCCGATAAGTTCCAATCGTTTTACCCGTTTGTTTGGAGATCAGGATTAAATGATGGCAAACCGCATCAAACTTATCTATATCCATCTGGGTAAAGTTAGAAGCAGAGAATCCTAAGCCTAGTTCAAGATTAAAAACTTCAAAGCGCAACCGAAAAATTGATTCTAATTCTGCTTCAGTTGACGCCAGCCGTAGGATATATTTTTCAGTTTGAAGGACGGGAAAATCTTCAATAGTGGGAAGATTCAGTGAGTAATTAATGTTGCGTCCAGAAACTTCCATCTATCTTTCTACTTAGATTTGCGAAAATATCATACTAGGATTTAGGCACTATACAAATAGCTCACATTATGCCTTAATGTGTCGAAGCGTAATTGAGACGGTTTTCGATAAAAGAACCTCAAGAAAGCTTATTTTACTCTCTTGAATTAGGGGTAGAGTGCTTTTATTATGGACATTAATTCCTAAAAAATCTGGCAATAAGATACAAAATTTTCCTTTGATCTACGCTATAAATACAAGTCATACCAATTCACACAAACCCTGATACATATTTATCGTAGGGGCACAGCATTGCTGTGCCCCTAGCAACGTATTTGTATGATTATTAAAGTGAAACGGTATCAGCAAACAAAGTCAAAATCAGGGCAGAAAGCCCCCGGATGAATCCAGGGGCTTGGATAATTTTGGTTGTGATGCTTGGGGCGATGCCTACGGCGGGCTACGCCTACGCAATCTGCGGTAAATGCACTCTAACAGGACTTAATCAATTACGATGATTATTGTTGTAGTGAACCCTTGTTCCTGCCCAAAGCAACTTCTCCCGCAGCGTCTGATAGTAGGAATTGTTCTCGCGCAAAATAATAAATTTAGCCCGACAATCTGCCATCCGCACATCAACGCGGTGTCCCGGCCAAATTGAAGTCCCTAAAACTCCATCTGTCCACAGCTTGGTACTCAGATCGTAATCCCCCAAAGGCCAAATACTCACCACAGAACCAGGGGGTAAAACGAGGGGGCGACTAGAAAGGCTCATTGCACAAATAGGAGTGATGGTAATCGCCTCCATACCATCGTGCATAATTGGCCCATTGGCAGAAACGGTGTAACCAGTAGAACCTGTGGGAGTAGCAATGATTAACCCATCCCCGACGTATTGATCGACTACCTCACCGTCGATTTCCATTTCCAGAATTGAGGTAATCATTCGATCAGCGGAGGCGGGTTTGACACAAAATTCATTCAAAGCCAGGTAACGCTCACTGACTGATTCTAAATTAGACCCATGACCCTCATACACCGCAGCTTGTAACATCATCCGCCGTTGGATAGCATAACGATCCTCAAACAGCCGATCCCAAACTTTCTCCGTATCCTGAAACTCTTCCACTGACTCAGTTAAAAACCCCAGATGACCTCCCACATTCACTCCCAGAATTGGGATGCCAGCTGGGGCTAAATGTCTGGCACCAGTTAAAACAGTACCATCACCACCAAGTACCAAAGCGAGATCGATTGGTTGAGCCGCCGAAGCCAAAAAGACTGGATAAGGGTTGTCTTTCGGCCCGCTAGGCCCCATCAACACCTGGCACTGGCGACTTTCTAGTTGTTTAGCACAGATTTCTGCCCATTCTTTACTCCGGGCATCCCGCGCTTTATAAGCAATGATTACCTGCTTGAGTTGCACGCACAATTACCACTTCAGGAGATTAAACTGCTCCATATCGACGGTATCGCGGTTGCGATAAATGGCAAGCACGATCGCTAAACCCACCGCCGCCTCGGCCGCCGCCACGGTGATCACAAATACTGTGAAAACCTGACCCTTAATTAATGTTGAGTCGAGGAAGTTGGAAAATGCCATTAAATTCAGATTAACAGCATTGAGCAATAACTCAATTGACATCAGCACCCGCACAGCGTTGCGGCTGGTAATTAAGCCGTAGATGCCGATGCAGAATAAAGCTGCTGCTAGTAATAAAAAGTACTGGAGTTGCATGAATCTGGGTATTCCTCCTCAAAAAATCTGGCTGTTTATCTGCGAATGAAGTCGCAAATCTTACTCTTTTGTTTCGCTGGTTGTTGATACCAGTTCTCTGGGGCGTTCTTGCAAAGTCAAAACAGTTTGCCGCAAATCGGATGGCGTTAGTTGGTCTGGCAAATACTCGCGACGTGCCAAAATAATTGCTCCTACCATCGCTATCAGCAGCAAAATGGAAGCCAGTTCAAAAGGCAATAAAAAGTCAGTGAAGAAATGTTCTCCTATCAAAACTATAGAACTTTCACCACCCACCACAGGAGCAGTTGAGTAGGCCCAAGGAGTAGCTAGCACCATCGTACTTAAAAGGCCAAACAATCCTACACTGACTATACCCGTTAGTACTTTCCGCACCCAAGAGTTAGGAAATGGTACAAAATCCTGCCGTTTGTTCACCAACATAATGGCAAACAAAATCAACACGTTAATCGCCCCAACATAAATTAGTATTTGTGCAGCTGCAACAAAATCAGCATTTAGCAACAGGTAGATTCCCGCTATGCTGATGAACACACCCCCCAGCATAAAGGCAGAATAGACGATGTTGGAGAACAGCACCACACCAATAGCTGCCCCAATCATCATCACGCCCAGTATGCCAAGCGATACAAACTGTACTCCTTCCGCTAGATTCACTGTTTTTTGTCCTTAGTCAATCAATTTTGGATTTTAGATTGCGGATTTTAGATTTTTCTTTCAATCTAAAATCTAAAATTTGCATGGTCATTGGTCACGAGGAAAAGGACAAATGACATTTATTTTTCCGTTTGTTCCACCAGGTCTTCTGGACGCGCACCTGCACGCGGCGCATCTGCGGGCACTCCATGCGGTTCGAGGACGCCCTTGGGTAGGTAAACTAGTTCGCGTAGTGGTGTAACCATTGGGTCATCTGTTACCTTATAGGGCAGACGACCCAGTGCTACGCTGTCATAGTTCAATTCATGGCGATCGTAAGTGGCAAGCTCATATTCTTCTGTCATGGATAGACAGTTAGTGGGGCAAAATTCCACACAATTACCGCAAAAGATACAAACTCCAAAGTCAATGCTGTAGTGGTTGAGTTTTTTCTTTTTGCTGGCTTTGTCGAATTCCCAATCGACTACAGGTAGGTTAATCGGACAAACGCGAACACAAACTTCGCAGGCGATACACTTATCAAATTCAAAGTGAATCCTACCGCGAAACCGTTCGCCAAGAATCAGTTTCTCGTAAGGGTACTGTACGGTAATCGGACGCCGCCGCATATGATCGAAGGTGACAGAAAGCCCCTGACCAATGTATCGCGCAGCTTGTACCGTTTCTTTGGCGTAATCACCAACTTGTTTTAGGAACTTTAGCATTTTGTGTCTCTCTCTTTTGGATTTTGGATTTTGGATTTTAGATTTCAGATTTAATCTAATATCTAAAATCTAAAATCTAAAATTGGCTTACCCGCCGAAGGCGAAGGGAAAGGCTAGTTTCAGCGCGGCGGTTAATAAAAGATTAACCAAACCAACTGGCAACAAAAACTTCCATCCTAAATCTAACAGTTGGTCAATCCGTACCCGTGGCACTGTCCAGCGCAACAGGATGGCGACAAACACTAGTAAATAGGCTTTGAACACGGTCATAATGATACCCAAAGCCGCAGTTATTATCTGGAATACGGGATTTACTTCACTGACTCCCACCCAACCAGCGATGAGGTTGAGGGGAAGGGGAAAGTCCCAACCGCCCAGGTAGAGAATTGCTACTAGTAAGGAAGAAAGGATCAAGTTGACGTAGGAACCCAGGTAGAACAGACCGAATTTCATACCTGAGTATTCAGTCTGATATCCGGCGACGATTTCTTCTTCCGCTTCGGGTAAGTCAAAGGGTAATCGTTCGCATTCAGCTAGGGCGGCGATCCAAAAGATCAAAAAACCGATTGGTTGTCGCCAAATGTTCCAGCCCAGGATGCCGTAGCCAGATTGTTGATTGACAATATCAACGGTGCTGAGGCTGTTAGACATCATAGCGATCGCTAACACCGCCAGCGCCAAAGGAATTTCATAACTAATAGATTGCGCTGCTGCCCGCAAGCCCCCTAAGAGGGAGTATTTGTTATTAGATGCGTAGCCAGCCATCAGCAAGCCAATGGGTTGAATGCTTGACAAGGCAATCCACAAGAATACGCCCATGCCCACATTGCTAATTACGATATTCTGCCCAAAGGGCACAATCAGGAACGACAGAAACACCGGAATTACAACAATAATTGGGCCGAGGGTAAACAGCCAGGGATCAGACTTAGCTGGTACTATATCTTCTTTAAATACCAACTTCAAACCATCCGCTACAGGCACCAGCAACCCAAAAGGCCCCTGGTATTCTGGCCCAATTCGCTGCTGTGCTGAGGCAGAAATTTTCCGTTCTAGCCAAGTAGCAACTAATACCCCCACTGTTGCCCCAATTAGCATCAGTATCATTGGCAGGGGCATCCAAATCGCTTTGGCGGTTCCTGCTGGTATACCTAAATCCCGGAGGGATTCAATAAAAGTTCCTTGGAGGTCAATTCCTGAATTCATGTTTCCGCTCTTTAAGACATCGAGTCATGGTGAGTTACAACTATTAGTTAAATTAATACCTGTAAATTCACCCATTTATAATTTTTGCTGCGATCGCGCCTGATTGAAGATTTGTTGCCAATTCCCATGCCTAGTATATCCTTGGATGGTTTGACCACCCTGAAGCGAGATGAGAACTTCTACTTATGGTTGGCATTGAGATTGGCTATTCAGGGGACTGGGGACTGGGG
>NZ_JABXKM010000207.1 GCF_017115025.1 Nostoc sp. NOS(2021)
CCCAACCCCCTCCCCGCAGGCGAGGAGGGGGCTAAGATGTAGCTCATTTGATTAGGAAAAGCTATATACAGTTCAGCATTTATAGCGGTTATAAGATACGCCCTATAATTCAGAAGACAATCCAAATAATTTTTTAGGTACATTTAAAGCACACAAAATTATCAATGAGCGACAAGAACGAAGGTTACAAAGTTATTAGCGACAACCGTCAAGCCCGTTATTTGTATGAAATTCTGGAAACTTACGAAGCTGGAATTGAATTGACAGGAACTGAGGTGAAGTCGATTCGTGCGGGTAAAGTCAATCTCCAAGATGGCTATGCTTTGCTTCGTAATGGTGAAGCATGGTTGATCAATGTGCATATATCGCCTTATACCGCTAGTGGACAATATTTCAATCATGAACCACGGCGTACACGCAAGCTGTTGCTGCATCGCCAAGAACTCCGCAAGCTAATTGGCAAAGTAGAACAGCAGGGTTTAACTTTAATCCCTTTGAAAATGTATCTCAAACGAGGCTGGGTAAAAGTGAGTATCGCCCTTGGCAAAGGTAAAAAGCTCCACGATAAGCGAGAAGACCTGAAACGACGCCAAGACCAGCGTGACATTCAACGGGCAATGAAAAACTATTAAGGGTCAGTGTCGCCAAACTATGACACCAGAGTGAGAAACGGATTGCTGTGAAAACCATGTTGTCTATCCACGGTGTGAGTTATGAAAATGCCTAGTTTATAGCCACAGATTGATTCTGCTAAGGTTGGGACTTGATACACTGGTGAGTAACTTCGGATGGCAATGAGGAATTTTCACACTTATGAAGAGTAATTTCATTACAGCTGTTGGCGCTGGCGTTCTCACCTTGAGTATGGGAATTTTACCTTTAACTCTATCCGCACAAGCTCAGACGACTACTGACACTAGAGCCACTACTGCTCCAACAACGACCACTTATGAGCGCAACGATTTTAATTGGGGTTGGCTAGGATTAATTGGTCTATTGGGTCTGGCTGGTTTGGCTGGTAAAAAGCGTGATCACCAAACGACCGCTTATCGCGACCCTAATACCCCAAATGCCACTACCTACAGAGACTAGACAATTTACTCATTCAAAAGTTGTCAGTTGTTCAGTAGAAAAACAACTGACAACTTACTCATGTTACTTTACTGTTGGTTCTGAGTTAGATGAATTTGTCTGGTTTTGAGCTAAAGGTGTCCAGTAACTGGCAATTAAGGCAACTATGAGCCACCAGAGGGTATTGACTTCAGGACGATACCAGACAGTATCTACGGTGCCGTGAGCTAGCATACCCAACAAAATAGCGATCGCTCCAATTAACCAAAATCCCTCTACACTTCTGAATTGTCGCAATCGTCGCACTTGCATAAATGCCGTATTAAATGTGACAATTATTAGCCAGAGAAAGCAGGCTAAACCAACAAAGCCAGTTTCTACAGTCACCTCAAACAAAATTGAATAGGCACTCAAAGCAGTGTAACGAGGGTGTTGGTAGAGGGGATAAACTTTATTAAAAGAGCTGTGACCGGGGCCAATGCCGAAAATCGGGCGATCGCGAATCATCTCGAAGACAGCATCCCACACATTTCGGCGAAAATTATTACTGCTATCTTTACGGTCAGCAAAAATACTGAACACCCGCAAGCGAACTGGCTCTACAAATATCACTGCTAGCACCAATACCCCGATCAAACCTCCCAAGACAATCGGTAGCGACCAAGTACGCCAAAAACGAGGCATTTCCACGCTTTTCCAATAAACTAGCAATGCCATCACAGTCAAAACTGCCACTACTAACCCAATCCAACCGCCACGACTAAAAGTTAGGATCAGGCAGGAAGTATTGACAATTAACATCGTTAATGCCAAAGCTTTTTTGGGCCAGCTTTGCCATGCAAAAATTGCCACTAAGCTAAAAATTACTCCTGGTAGGAGGTATCCAGCCAATAAGTTGGGATTGCCTAAATAACTGTAGACTCTTGTAGTCTTAGACATCGGAGATTCTGGGTCAACCCAAGTTGCCAGTGCTGTGGCTCCAAAAAACCATTGTCGCAATCCATAAACACTGACAATTAACGATACGTGGAGGTAAAGGATGATAATCCAAGAGCGGAGGCGAGGCGACCTCAATACCCTGGCACAAAGGGCAAATAATAGCAAATACAAGGTCAACGTTCCCAAGTCGTTAAGTGCCGCCTTTTTCACTGGTGATAATGCTGTCGCGACTACAGCAATTCCCCAGTAGAGCAATACCAGCAGGTGAATGGGAGTGACTGACGAGACATTTGCTGGTGTGACTTCATCAGATAAAGTCAACAACAGCCAAAATCCCACACAAGCCACCAGCAAAAAGCCCACCAATGTACTCGAAGCAAAAGGTGCAAGGGCATATATTAAGCTGAGTAAAGCAGCTGCGATCGCATCTCCCCACTGGAGTAAGATGCTGGTTTGCCGCCAAGAACTCAACAGTCCGACCAGAGAACGATGTACGTAACTGGTAGCAAGATATTCTTTGAGCGGTAAAGATGATAAAGTAAATCGTTGCCAGACTAAATTCATAAAAAACATTGCGATCAATTAGCCTGCCGACGCAGAACTTGGAATTGATCATAATGCCTATGGCTATAAAAAGGTAATAACGGAGATTGCTTTCTTAGTGATGGCATTCTTATTCATAGCCATCAGCTACTACCTTTAATCTAAAACCACTTCAGCCAATACTAAGTCAAAACAGTCCCTCATCTACTTAGTACACAACAAATAGATAGAAAATACGTCTTTCCCAATCCTACTCCCCAGTTATCATCCTCTATCACCTGTAAGATGTTCCCTATAGATTGTGATCAAACATCGCTGATTCCT
Source organism: Nostoc sp. NOS(2021) (assembly GCF_017115025.1). GTDB lineage: Bacteria > Cyanobacteriota > Cyanobacteriia > Cyanobacteriales > Nostocaceae > Nostoc. The sequence continues at coordinate 2,878 of NZ_JABXKM010000207.1, forward strand.
TGTGAGGGAGTCGCCAGTTGCAGTGGCAAAGAAAGCACATAACGATATCCTGATTCTGGCGAACCTTGAATCAAAATTTGTCCACCGTGCAACTCTGCCAGTTGACAACTTAGCAATAGACCCAAGCTTTCACGAGAAAGACTTCCATGTGATTTAGCTAAATTTATACCTGAACTACTAGCAAAGAATTTTGAGTGGGAATCACTCAAGTTTTTTGAATTGTCCACTGCGACTGATGAAGTATTTGGTTGCTCTTGGCTTTCTGCACGAGTATTATAAGTTGCTACCTCACCTGTCAGTTCTAGCAGCGATAAAGAATTGAGACGGAAGTAGGGATCAACCTCAGTTATGCCGTCCCCTAGCCAAGGATGGGAAACCCAAATAGTAATGTTGAGCGTATCTTCCTTGTAAGAGACATGAATGCGAACAACGCTACCTGTAGCCGCAAGTTGAATCACACTGAAAACCAGGTGATAGAGGATTTGCCGCACCTTGTCTTTATCTAAAGGCAAAATGCGATTGCGTCCCGGTTCTATAGAGAGGCGAATATCTTGCTCGCGGCGATTTGCCACTTCTTCTAGGGTATTGATAGCTTGTTGGCATAGCATTTCGATATCCACAGGAGCTACATTCAGCACAGTAGAGTTTTCATCCATAGTTCCTAGTTCGGTAATTTCGTTTACTAAGGAAAGTAAGTACCGACCACTGTGTTGGATAATTTCCAAATATTCTCTCTGCTTAGTCGTCAAAGGCCCATAAATCTCACGTCCTAAAACACTAGCCATCCCAAGTACAGATGTTAAGGGCGTGCGTAACTCCTGAGTTAGCTGACCCAAAAGTTCCAGTTTCAGTTGCTTGGTAGAAACAGAGTCGCTATCTTTAGTGTCTGGGGTGATTTTAATCTCAGGCTTACGTTCGTCATTGAGTGAAAATATCGGAGCTATCTTGGGAGTCCTTGATTCAAATTTTCCTTGTAGGAGTCGGTTACGTTCAAATTCACTCATGCTCCAACGAGCGATGATTTGTAAAAACTCAATGTCTCGGTTTGTAAAATTGCGCGGCACTAAATCCATCACCGCCAATGCACCCAAACAATTTCCCTCAGCATCAATCAGTGGCGCTCCTAAGTAAGCACGAATACCATAATCCTGCACTAATTTGCTGCTAGCAAGTACTGGGTCTGTCAGCTTATGTGTATCATTAATTACAAATGCTTGAAAACTCTCTACTACCTGAGTACAAAAAGATTCCCGGCGTGATAGTTGACGGCTTTGTGCCAAATGATTCATTAGTCCCAGCCGAGATAAGCCCACCGCCGACTTAAACCAGTGGCGTTCTTGATCCACAAATCCCAATATGGAAATTGGTGCTTCCAAAAAGTGGGCAGCAGTTTGAGTGGCTTCTTCAAAAACCGGAATCGTTTCTGCTTGCCGCAAACCTAAATCTGACAAAGCTTTGAGGCGTTGTTGTTCTCTAGTTTCAGGAGAATCCCAACCATCCTTTAGGGCAAATAATTTGTTTTCAGGCTCTACCATTGCCACTATTACCTTAATAATTTCTCGATACTGTAATTGATATAAGTCCTATCTCTAGGTTATCAATTGCTATCTTTAAGCATTCCCTAATTTCGCCTCTGACAAACAAATTTGGGGCAAAAATTTTTTACCCCTTCCATTAAGTCGGCAATACGGTCTTTAGCAGTTACTAGTTACTGGTGCTGAATGTTCTCTGTTTAGCACTGGTGTAGTCTTTATTGCTTGAGATTTTGCAAGCAGACTGCGTTAGATTTGGATTCAGTCAGGGTAACCTAACGCTAAGGAGACAATACCAAAGGTCTGTCATTTCTGATGTCCAGAAGGGAAAATTCTGATCGCAATATCCAACGTAAATTTACTTAGAATAATTATATTTATGTAATTTTTGTAGACATTTTTACTGATAACAGCTAGCACCGATCGCTGACAATCCTAGATAGTTTCTATAACTCTTCATCCGATAGATTGAACCTATTACAATTTCACACTGAAAATTGTGCAGGCTTTTCTATTTTTTCCATACGAGTAAATATTTTTTTGAGGACAACTGGTAATGAATAAAATGACTATTAGAGTTCCTTTTGTAGACCTGAAGTTACAACACGAACCAATTCAAACGCAATTGCAAGATGCAATCCAATCTGTATTGGAACGGGGAGATTTTATTTTAGGGCAAGCGCTCTCAGATTTTGAAGCAGCATTTGCGGCAGTCTCTGGGGCAGAATATGGAGTTGGTGTGGCATCAGGAACAGATGCGATCGCTCTGGGATTGCAAGCGTGTAATATTGGTGCTGGCGATGAAGTGATTTTACCAGCAAACACATTTGTCGCAACCTTGATTGGGGTGCTACGTGCTGGTGCCAAGCCAGTTCTGGTAGATTGCGATCGCCAAACAGCTTTAATTGACTTAGAGTCCGCAGCAAAGGCAATTACGCCTCATACCAAAGCAATTATCCCTGTGCATCTCTATGGTCAGATGGTATCACCACGCCAGTTATTGAACTTTGCCGATACCTACAAACTACTAATTTTTGAAGATGCCGCCCAAGCACACCTCGCCCAAAGAGACGGATATCACGCTGGCTCAGTCGGAATAGCAGCAGCTTTTAGTTTCTATCCCAGCAAAAATTTGGGAGCATTTGGGGATGGAGGAATGTTACTCACACGAGATTCAGATGTCGCCCAGAAGATGAGGCGCTTGCGAAATTATGGTGCATCCCAAAAGTATTTTCATACTGAATCAGGTACGAATAGCCGCTTGGACACTTTGCAAGCAGCCATATTGCACCAGAAACTACCATATTTGCCACAATGGAATCGCGATCGCTTGACTATTGCCCAGCAGTATGATGACGAACTAGCGCCATTGGCAACTGCTGGCATTATCCCTATGGAAAACCAAAGTGGTACAGGACACGTTTATCATCTTTATGTGATTAAAGTAGATGATTCTTGCCCAATACAACGCCAGCAACTTGAGGAAAAACTCACAGCAGTGGGAATTCAAACTGGCATTCACTACCCAATTCCTTGTCATCTCCAGCCAGCATTCACCAAGTTAGGCTATCAGCTTGGAGATTTTCCCCAAGCCGAAAAACTGTCAAAGCAGATATTATCATTACCGATGTATCCTGGTTTGAGCAGTAGCCAAATCAAAGAAGTTGTAGCAGCGATCGCTCATGCAGTATCAACCAGTTATAAGGCAGATAAGCCCTCCCCTGCTGACCTTAGCAGCGTGGTAGCCTGAAGTTAATTCATGCCTATTTTTTCATCGAAGAAGGGAACTGTTAATAGAGAACTCTTAACAGTTTTTCCTATTTCCTGTTCCCTATCCGGGAGTAAGAGACCCCCACTTCTTTTTGTGGCATGTTTCAGGTGGGGTATCAATCCCCCTTTCTGTTACCCCCCTGTTAAGAGTTACCTGTTCCCTGTTCCCTCTTTAATAAGACTGTCATTTGTTCTTTATTCTTTGCTAATGACTAATGACTAATGACTAATGACTAATGACTAATACCCAAAGTTTTTGAACTACTGAAAATCATGGCACTCCGGCAACAGGTTAAAAACATAAACGCATCAGGCTTATTAAATCTAGCCATTTTAGGCGTTTTGCTGCTGCTTTATGCTCCTATATTGCTACACTGGTTGGATGGTTGGCTGCACAAAAATATCAGTACAGAACACGAATATTTCAGCCACGGAATTATAGGTTTACCATTTGCTGCTTATCTGGGCTGGATAAACCGGAAAAAGTGGAAACGTTTGCCAGATACCAGCCATCCTTTGGGCGCTGTTTTCTTGTTATTAGGGGCAGTTTTTTATCTTAGCGGTGTTACAGAGTGGGTTAACCTTTCCTTGCCTGTTATATTGGCAGGATTATGCTTGTGGTTTAAGGGAATAACAGGTTTGCGATCGCAAGGATTCGCCCTGCTACTAGTATTTTTGGCAACCCCAACAGCAGTACCCTATCTCATTGCTCCCTATACCTTGCCTCTCCAAAGCTTCATCGCTGGCACAGCAGGCTTCATACTGAATCAATTTGGTATGGAAGTAACCGTGTCTGAGGCAAATCTCTACGTGGGAGGACGGATTGTGGAAGTTGCCCCCTATTGTGCAGGGCTGAAAATGTTGTTTACTACTCTCTACGTAGGCTTGATGCTGCTTTATTGGACAGATGCTTTATCTTCACGCCGCACAACCATATCGTTTTTATCTATTGCTGTGGTAATTAGTATTAGTGCCAATATCATTCGTAATACTTTACTGACTTTCTTTCACGGCACAGGTCAAGAAGCGGCTTTTAAATGGCTGCATGAGGGTTGGGGTGGTGACCTCTACTCTGCTTGTATGCTGGTGTCATTAGTGCCCTTACTGAATTGGATTAATGGCTATTTCTCGGCATCTCTACAAACTCAGCAAGAAGGAGAAAGTTAGAAACATTGGCATTGGGCATGGGGCATTGGGCATGGGG
>NZ_JABXKM010000105.1 GCF_017115025.1 Nostoc sp. NOS(2021)
AAAACCTATATACAAACAGACTTTCAACCCAGTCCCCAGTCCCCAGTCCCCAGTCCCCTGCTATATATCACTGCCTGCGATCGCAGTATAATTACTAGTATTGTAATTGACTGTAATTATTCCACTGCTGGCGTTTGAATGTTTTATCTAAATGTTTTATCTAATTAATCAACAATTCTGGTGCTACCAATCCTTTTTGGATAGCTAAGACTGCGGCTTGAGTGCGATCGCGTACTTCTAGTTTCTGTAAAATAGCATGGACATGAACCCGCACTGTACCAGGGGCAATGTAGAGAATCTCAGCAATTTCTTGATTGCTTTTGCCGGCTGCCACCAGTGCCAAAATTTCTTGCTCCCGCTTCGTTAAGGGATTTCCTAAGGGTTCCTCAGTTTTTGTAGGCAGCACCGCCAGGGAATTTCCCTCAAAAGCTGCTCTAATTTCTGTTGTTGCCGTTTGATCCCACCAAGAAGCCCCCGCTGCAACCGATCGCACTGCCAATATCAGAGACTCAGCAGGAATACCTTTAAGACAGTAACCTTGCGCCCCGGCGGCAATTAACCGTGAAATCAAGGGTTTTTCAGAACGAGACGTTAAAACCAGAATTGGTAAAGTTGGGTGCTTCTGCTTAATCTGGCGACAAGCCTCAATCCCGCCAATCCCCGGTAAACCTATATCCAGCAAGACCAAATCCAGGGGATAGCTATTTGCTAATTCTACAGCTTGTTCCCCATCTTCTGCCTCTGCGACAATCTCCAAACTAGTTTCTTGTTGCAACCGCATCCGCAGACCAAGCCGAAATAATTCATCATCTTCAACCAGCAAGATTTTTGTCATTTGTAATTGGGCATTGGGCATTGGGTATTGGGTATTGGGCATTGGGCATTGGGCATTGGGTATTGGGCATTGGGCATTGGTTATAAATTCATTTCCCTCATCTTTGGCTGTCTTTTTCTTCTCTACGAGACGCTGCGCGTAGCTTGCTTCCCTGTAAGGGTACAATTTTGAATTTTGTTAGCGAGTCTGCGAGCGTCATTTTGAATTTTGAATTGATTTCTCAACTCCCCGGTGGTGGACAAGCTGGGAGTCGGAAACCAAACAGTGCGCCCCGTGGTGAGCGATTCTCTGCCCAAATTGTACCCCTATGAGCAACTATAATTTGCCTGGTCAAATAAAGCCCTAGTCCAGATCCTGAGACATGGCGATCGCTATGTCCTTGATAAAACCTTTCAAATAAGTGGGGTAACTCTTTTTCGGTAATGCCGGAACCAGTATCGAGTATTTTTACCACTTGATCGCTAGAATAACCTTCAAATACTACTTCCACTTTACCGCCACGGGGGGTATGGTTAATGCCATTACTCAGGAGATTGGTGAAGACTCGCCCAAGTTGCAAAGAATCGCCATTTACCCAGAGAAAGCTCCGAAAATCTGATTCGCCATAGTGCAGAGAAATATAAACCTGACGTGTTCTCGCTAGTTCAGTCAGGGTAGCGATGATCTCCTCCGCCACTGTCACCAGGTTAACAGGTGATATCTGTAGTTTCAGCCCTTCGGCATCATTGCGGTACACATCTAAAAGAGTTTGGACTAATTGCAGTGTACTCCGATGACTACGAGCCATTGTTTGTAAAACTTTTGCTTGCATTGGCGTGATTTCACCAAATTGCTCATTTTGAAAATATTTCAGCGTTTCAATTGCTCCTAATAGGGGTGTTTTCAAATCATGCGTTAGGGTAGATACAAAATCTTCACGCATGATAGCTAGTTGTTCTTGGGAGCGTAATTGTGCTTGGGTATAAGCGATCGCTTCTTCATTGCGGTGGTTGCGATCGCTTAACCAACCCGTTACCACCAACGCCAACACTGCAATCAACCTATTTGCCAACGTTGGAGGATTAATCAATTCTCCTCCGGGAACAAACAAATTCAACAATGTTAATCCTGTAGCTGCAACAGTGATCCCCAATACTGCTCCCCGATTCAATCGATAATCTGCTAACAAAATCGTCCCTGTGTAGAGGTAGCCAAATACGTACTCAGGTGGTGTCAAATATTCCAGTGCTATCACGATAGCAAAGGCGATCGCTATTAGCCCATATGTCTCCCCACGCTTATTTATAGCTTCTTTCATAGTCAATAATCGACCTAACATCGTCATTTCTGATATTAATTTTGATAGTTTACGGTTGCGTACCATTACCTTGACGTTGAGATTTTCAACAACAATAATTTGGTTTTTATTTACCAGAATTTATCAAAGTTTCTTCTACTTTACTAAACATTTTTTACCTGTAAAATTCGTTGTAAACCTTCACTATTGAAAATTAACTCATACAAATATATTAGCCCGATCACAATCCCCGGTAGGGACTGTCTTAAAAGTCAAGTAAGGAATGGCACTAAGAAAAAGTAAAAAGTGAAACCCTTGCCTGGACTGGGTGTAAGGGGTAGGGAAGAATAAACACAAATAGAAATAAGTACCAATATGAATAAATCTTTAACTTACTACACCCCACACCCAAAAGCCCTGTAGATAATGGATTTGCTGAAATATTAGTGCCATTCGGTGGGAGCATTACAGTTTTTTGCAAAGAAGGCGAAAATCAGTCAGGATAGGTAAGATGAGTGTATTTACCTACCGAAGACCCCAGAACAAAAGCAAGCTCTTTAAAAACATATTCAGGCGATCGCTAAAATATTGTACGAAGATAGAGTTACCAATAACTAATGAACAAACAAGCCATTGAATTAGAAGTCGCAGCGAGTACCCAACTGAGTCCATATCTAGAAACTTGTTGTTTAAGGGGAAGTGCGAATGTCAGCTATGAAAATGTGGCATTAGACATCGAGTATTTTAAAGGCATACAAGTTTCCCACAGCAGCCAACAGAGATTAGTGCATCCTCAGAAAATCCCTTGAAATCAAATACTCCAACGGTTAATCTGTTATTTCTCAGAATTGGCTTGCTAGCACTTAAATTTAATTGATCGCGAAATATATGGGACAAGGTTTTTTGCAAATAGGCTTAACGCTGTGTATCGTCATAGCAATCACTCCGCTATTGGGAAGATACATAGCGCGTGTCTTCTTGGGAGAAAGAACACTGCTTGATTTTTTAATGAACCCCATAGAGCGAAGTATGTTCGTACTAGCGGGTGTTCGCAGAAAAGATGATATGACGGCTTGGCAGTATATCCGGGCTACACTGTACAGCAACATGATCATGGGTATTTCCGTGTATTTGCTGATATATTTTCAGAGACTCTTACCCTGGAATCCTAACGGCTTCGGTGCGCCCAGCTGGGATATATTGCTGCATACAACGATTTCATTTGTGACGAATACCGACCAGCAACACTATGCTGGTGAGACAACCTTAAGCTATTTTAGCCAGGTAGCGGCTTTAGGCTTTTTGATGTTCACCTCCGCAGCCACCGGTTTATCTGTGGGAATTGCCTTTATTCGCGGGTTGACGGGTAGAAGACTAGGAAACTTTTACGTCGATCTCGTCCGGGGAATTACGCGAATATTGCTACCGATTTCGATTATTGGAGCGATCGCCTTGCTTATAGCAGGTGTACCACAAACATTAGCTAAGACTATGGATGTGAGAACCTTAGAAGGCGGGACGCAATATCTTGCCAGAGGCCCGGTGGCATCCTTTGAAATGATCAAACTTTTGGGCGAAAACGGCGGAGGCTTTTTTGGCGTAAACTCAGCTCACCCCTTTGAAAATCCCAATGGCGCTTCTAACTTGATAGAAATGATCGCCATGATTTCTATACCAGCAGCCTTGATTTACACTTACGGTATATTTGCCAACAACATCAAACAAGCTTGGTTGCTTTTTTGGATGGTGTTTGTGATTTTTGTCGTTCTGGTGGGGGTAACAGCCGTGGGAGAACTGCAAGGAAATCCCCTGGTTAATAACACCTTTGGATTAGAACAGCCCAATTTAGAGGGGAAAGAAGTTCGATTTGGCTGGGCACAAACGGCATTTTGGGCAGTAATGACTACCGCTACTATGTCTGGTGCGGTGAATGGAATGCACGATTCTTTGATGCCGCAAGGAATATTTTCGACTCTCTTCAACTTGTTTATTCGGGTGATCTGGGGCGGTCAGGGAACTGGAACAGCTTACTTATTTATTTACTTAATTCTCACAGTGTTCCTAACTGGACTAATGGCAGGACGTACCCCAGAGTTTTTAGGACGCAAAATTGAAAAGCGGGAAATCGTCCTCGCCGGTGTGGTGCTGTTGATTCACCCAATTCTAGTTTTGATTCCCAGTGCGATCGCATTGGCTTATCCCATCTCCCTATCTGGAATTAGCAACCCTGGCTATCACGGTATTTCTCAAGTAGTTTATGAATACGCCTCAGCAGCCGCAAATAATGGCTCCGGCTTAGAGGGATTGAGGGATAATACCCTGTGGTGGAACTTGAGTACTTTAGTTAGCTTAATCGCAGGACGCTACATTCCGATGATTGCCATCTTGCTGTTCGCTGACGGCATGTCTCGCAAACAACAAGTACAAGAAACCTCTGGTACTCTGAGAACTGATTCTCTGGTATTTACTGGTATCACGGCTGGAGTGACACTGGTTTTGGGAGTGTTGACTTTCTTTCCCGTTCTGGCTTTAGGCCCCATAGCTGAGGGTTTGAAACTAGCATCTGGCAGTTAGAAAAGTTATGAGTTATAAGTTTGGAATTAAGAGAATACTAAAAAATAAATTATCCGGTTTCGTAGGGTGCGTTACTAACGCACCCTACAGGTTGGACTATTTTTTATTGGAAGTTCCTAATAACTCCTAACTCTAGCCCTGTTAAGGTGATATGTAGCTTGAATTTCATATTCGTTCAAACAAAATCTTCACTTATTCTTTTAGAATTTTGAAACTTCCGAGTTCAGAGGTTCAACTTCCGAGTTCAGAGGCTCAACTTCCGAGTTCAGAGGTTCAACTTCCGAGTTCAGAGGTTCAACTTCCGAGTTCAGAGGCTCAACTTCCGAGTTCAGAGGCTCAACTTCCGAGTTCAGAGGCTCAAGTGCCGAGTTCAGAGCTAGTAATGAATACAAGACTGACCTTGACAGCGCTACTTCTAACTCCTAACTTCTAACTTTTAACTCCTAACTTTATTTATTGAATCAAGTGGCAACTAACTTCAAAGCTAGACGCCCAAATTCTCGTCCTGGCGATCGCCGCCAAGCACGTAAAAAGGCGAGGGCAAGTACTAAGTGGCTGTACTTAAGGGCAATTAGAGATGCTTTTATCAAGCTCAACCCTAAGTATGCAATCAAAAACCCAGTGATGTTTGTGGTTTGGGTGGGGACAATCATCACCCTATTGCTAACAATTGATCCCAACCTATTTGGCCCAGCCCTGCAAAAGAACCCGCAACTTTTCAACAGCTTGTTGTCAGGGATTTTATTCTTTACAGTTTGGTTTGCCAATTTTGCCGAAGCACTGGCAGAAGTGCGGGGTAAAGCCCAAGCCAATGCCTTGCGATCAACAAAATCAGAGGCGATCACTAAAAAACTTGCTTCCGACGGCACAATTAGTGAAGTTTCATCCACCAGTCTCAAACAGGGCGATACCATCTACGTCGTTGCTGGCGATATCATCCCCGCCGATGGCGAAGTAATCATGGGTGTCGCCTCGGTAGACGAATCGGCAATTACTGGGGAATCCGCACCAGTATTAAAAGAATCAGGCTCCGACGTGACTAGTTTCGTCACTGGTGGGACGCGGATTATCTCAGATGAACTAATTATCCGCATCACATCTGACCCAGGCAAAGGTTTCATTGACCGGATGATTGCCTCCTTAGAAGGGGCAGAACGCAGTAAAACAGCCAATGAAATTACCCTAACGGTATTGCTGGCAGTTCTGAGCTTAGTGTTTTTGTTAGTCGTGGTAACTCTCCCAGCACTTGCTTACTATGTCAACAGTCCAGTCAGCATCCCAATTTTGATTGCCCTGTTAGTGGCATTGATTCCTACGACTATTGGCGGCTTACTAAGTACCATCGGCATTGCTGGTATGGATCGAGTTGCCCAATTTAACGTCATTGCCACTTCCGGACGAGCAGTCGAAGCCTGTGGTGATGTCAACACTTTAGTTCTCGACAAGACAGGTACAATTACCCTCGGCAACCGTTTGGCGGAAGAGTTTATTCCCATCAACGGTCATTCAATGTCGGAAATTGCTAATGTTGCGTGGGCGGCTAGTGTCTTTGACAATACACCAGAAGGTAAATCCATTGTCCGACTAGCAGAAAAGTTAGTAGCACGGTTTGATTTTGACTCCAGTCAGGCAGAAGGAGTCGATTTTTCTGCCAAAACACGTATGAGTGGCACTAACTTGCCCGGTGGGTATGAGGCCAGGAAGGGGGCAGTAGAAGCCATTAAGGGATTTGTCCGTTCCCGGAACGGACGCGATACGCCAGAATTGGATGCTGCCTACGAACGAGTTTCTCGCCTGGGAGGTACACCCCTAGCAGTCAGCCTAGATAACGAAATCTATGGGATTGTTTATCTCAAAGATATTGTGAAACCAGGTATCCGCGATCGCTTTGAGCAACTGCGCCGGATGGGAGTGCATACTATCATGTTGACTGGAGACAATCGAATTACAGCTTCTGTCATTGCCAAAGAAGCTGGGGTGGATGACTTCATTGCCGAAGCCACACCAGAAGACAAAATCAGCGTCATTAAAAAGGAACAAGCAGCAGGCAAACTGGTTGCCATGACTGGAGATGCGACTAACGATGCTCTAGCATTAGCCCAAGCTAACGTCGGCGTCGCGATGAATACAGGGACGCAAGCCGCAAAAGAAGCCGCCAACATGGTAGATTTGGACTCCGATCCCACAAAGCTGATCGATATCATTAGCATTGGCAAACAATTGTTGATTACTCGCGGGGCATTGACTACATTTTCTATCGCTAATGATATTGCTAAATACTTTGCAATTATCCCAGTGATATTTGTCGCTGCTAACCTGCAAAGCCTGAATATTATGAATTTGACTAGCCCTAAATCTGCTGTACTATCGGCGCTGATTTACAACGCTTTGATTATTCCCGCTTTGATTCCCTTGGCATTGAAGGGTGTGCGATTTAGACCGCTGACAGCTAATCAGCTACTCCAACGCAATATCTTAATTTATGGCTTAGGTGGGGTGATTGCGCCGTTTATCGCCATTAAGTTGATCGATATACTGATTACAGTTGTGGGCTTGGCTTAAAAACAGCAAAAGTAGAAACGCTGCCAAACGAGCACATCTTGACCAAAGTAAAATATTGAAGAAGAATTCAGAAGTCAGAATTCAGGAGCGGAGCTTGGGATTGCTCTGCG
>NZ_JABXKM010000151.1 GCF_017115025.1 Nostoc sp. NOS(2021)
ACTTATCGGGGGTCTAACCTAGTATGGGTTAGACCCCTAATTCGCCAGCAGCATCCTTGAAGAAGTCGGGGATCTGAGCCTGTCGGTGTTTACAAATCAAATAGGATTGCTATATATACTTTCAATAAGTAGGCTGAATCAACCTAAATCGGTAAATAAACGTGAATCTCCCATTGATTATTCGTGCTGAAGAATACAACGAGAAAACGGCGATTGCGACAACGGACGGAGCATTTACCTATCGGGATTTGCTGCACACTTCCAGTCAAATAGCAACAAGTCTTCTTAAAAATGCACAAGATTTACAGGAGCAGCGAGTTGCCTTTCTTATCCCGCCGGGGTTTGAGTATGTCGCCACTCAATGGGGGATTTGGCGGGCTGGTGGCATAGCTGTACCTCTGTGTATTTCCCACCCGCGACCAGAATTGGAGTATGTTATTACAAATTGTGGAGCATCGATTATTATTGCTCATCCCAATTTTGAGGGTATATTGGGAGCGATCGCTACTGAACACAATTTGCGATTTATCCTCACCTCAGAAACGCTCCCATATAATGTTGGTCGCCTCCCAGAGGTAGATATCACTAGACGCGCCTTAATTCTCTACACGAGCGGTACAACAGGTAAACCAAAGGGTGTGGTTACAACCCATCAGAATATTCAAGCGCAAGTGACTAGCTTAATCACCGCTTGGGAATGGACATCTAGCGATCGCATTTTACATATCCTGCCATTACATCATATTCATGGAATTGTCAACATATTAACCTGTGCTTTATGGGCTGGGGCGGAGTGTCAGATGTTGAGCAAGTTTGATGCCGAAACCGTTTGGAACCGAATTTGTGACGGTGACTTAACCCTATTTATGGCAGTACCGACAATTTATGTGAAGCTAATTGCTGCTTGGGAAACTACCTCTAGGGAACGCCAAAAAAGTATGTCAGCAGGCTGTGCTAAAATGCGCCTGATGGTTTCTGGCTCGGCAGCGTTACCAGTTCAAGTTTTAGAAAAGTGGCAGACCATCAGCGCCCATTTTCTGCTGGAGCGCTATGGGATGACGGAAATTGGCATGGCGCTATCGAACCCTTTACACGGTGAACGGTTGTCTGGATATGTGGGGAAGCCTCTGCCTCAAGTTGAAGTAAGATTAGTGGATGAAAGCGGGGAGTTAGTCCCAGCAGGAACACCAGGAGAAATCCAAGTTAAAGGCCCCGGAGTGTTTCTAGAATATTGGCAAAACCCCCAAGCAACTGCCAAAGCCTTCCAAGATGGCTGGTTTTGTACTGGAGATACCGCCGTAGTTGAGAACGGTAACTACCGCATTCTGGGACGGATGAGTGTAGATATCATTAAAACCGGAGGGTATAAAGTTTCAGCTTTAGAAATTGAAGAAGTATTGCGATCGCATCCAGATATTCAGGAATGTGCAGTGGTTGGGGTTGCTGATTTAGAGTGGGGTGAACGGGTATGTGCGGCGTTAGTATTGCAAGGGTCACAACCTTTAACATTAGCAGCTTTCAGAAGTTGGGCAAAAGAGCGATTGGCTGTCTATAAGGTGCCAACCCAAATTCTGCTAGTTGAAGAATTACCACGCAACGCGATGGGGAAAGTTACCAAGCCGACAGTGGTTGAGCTATTTTGCTGATAGCGATCGTCAACGCCTAATTAGACTTGGAGTTTCAAAGCTCGTAACTCCTTAAACTTATACAACAAAAAGTGCAGAATCGGCGATAATTAGCGTGAAACGTGACAGGGGCGATCGCCAATCACAAAGTTTGTAGATAAAGGAAATGTAAAATTATGCACATTAGTATGACAAGTGATCCAAATCAAGTGGATCACTCTCAATATACTCCTTCGCTGTCATGTCTTCCAGAGCTACTACCGAACCCTCTACAGCTTGGAATCGTCCAGATTCAGGGATGAATTTCAACCACTGTTTGAGAAATTGCTGCCATCCTATTCCCTCAAATTGATTCTGTTCCTCGTCTCGAATAAACCAAAATATTAGTCGAATTTCAGAGCTATTCCATGAAGGTTCTGCACGCACTCTAATTTCGCGTAAGGCGCGAAGTGCTTCTCCTTCAGTGTTAGATTTATCATGCTTATCTCGCAGACGGTTTTGAAGCTTTTTAGCAAAGTCGTTGAAGTCCTCAGGGAAAGCAAATCGAGCACGTTTTCGTGTTAATGCTTGCCCAAATGCTCTAATCTCTTGATCGTTGCGGCATCCTGGGTTGCGCTCCCATTCTGCAATAACAGCCTTCTCTAATGTCATCCCACGATCAAGGTCAGCAACAAGATTAAATTTTGCAACTCCTGGAACATAAGCAAATTGAGGTCGCCTACTTCGCTGAATTTCAGACAAAAGTTGCTCATTAACCTCCACCAGAGGTACCACCTCTATGAATGGACGATCAACGCAAGAGCGTACAATATCGCATGTCTGTGTAACCACAACAAAACCCTTAACATCGGATTCCACAAGGTCTGTTTCTGATTCTGCAACATCAGCAGAATCAGATGTCAAAGGGTGTTGAGGATTAAAGCGATGGACAAACCAGTGTTCTCCAAGCACACAATCACCCTGACACCACTTCTTAAGAGTGGTGTCTACTTTCTTAATCCAAACATCACGCTCATTGACCACTACGATTTTTTCGACTCCTTACTGCTCTAGCAGGTCTGGATTGTCCAACTTCAAGATGGATTGGATCTTGGAGAGCGTCAACCAGCTCTGCTGGATTCTGTGGTCTACGTGCTGCACGTGTATCTTCAGACAAAGGACTTAACTGTGGTCTTTGAGGTGCATTACCGGAACCAATAATCTGCTTGAATTCTTCGTATTTACCTACAACCATTAAGTCAAAAAGTGGACTACCATTACTGCCAGGTTTCAGTAATAGACTGCGATTGAGACTTGCACTTCCTCGATCAATGTATTGAATAGCACCTAAGAGTCGATTAAGATGCTCCTCATTAAAGCGGGATAACGGTTGCCCACTTGCCCAAAAATGAAGGCTTCTGCGTGAGACATTGAAGAGTTTAGCAAGTTGATCCCACGTTAATCCACTCAATCTTCTCAGTTCGCTAAGAGCCTTCTGTGTTAATTGTGGAGAACTAGTTGATGGTAGAGTCAGCCCACTCGTTGTCATCTCTAAAGGAGCCAAAATATTCCTGTTAGTTGCTATAGAATTAGCAGTGCTATTAGGAGCCATTAAAATTATAGAGGGAAAGCGATTTACGGGAGATTTCCGCATAGCTCCAAGCGCAGAAGTCTCCGGTAATAATTCAAGTTTTCTGTCTAGCAAATTACTCATAATTCACCTCCAAAGCGCCGCAAAAACTCATCAGTCACTGCCCATCGAAAGAAGGTATAAATTCTTTCAGAAAATTGTTTTGCTTCATTCATCAAAGCTTCAACACTGAAATCTCGTTTCTTTGAGAGAGACATATCTAGATCCAGTATCCAGCTAGACTCAGCAAAAGGTTCAATCGCCGCAGGATCAAAAGTTGTATCAGCGGGAACGAGTCCCCACCTCGCAATGATTTGTTCCCCTCCATCGGGGATGATGAACAAAGATTGATTAATATTTTGATGAATATATTCTCTGAATCCAGCAGTTGCAATGCCAGCTATCTCAGGTTTTACCAGTGATGATAGATCATCTATATTTTGTCCAACAAGTCTGTCGATGTATCGCATACCGAATCGCTCAATAATGTCAATATTAGGATGAAAACTTTTTTTAAGAGCGATAAGTAAGCTTTCTAGACGTTCCAGAAAATCACTGCGACTTGAGTAAACAGTTGTCTCAAGTGCCAAAAAATTGGGTGCTAATGAGACTCGCCAAGTTTCTGTTTTGTCCACAAATCGCCAAGTTATTTGAGGCACAGTTGGTACAACACCTTGAGGGCTAAAAACGAAGCCCTGAGTTTGCTCAGGCTGTAGATAAGGATAATTTTCCCTAATCGCTTCTTGGAATACACGAACAAATTCCTTATCTTCCATCGAAAGAATGCAAGGAAAGATTACTTGCGCGATAACTCGAATTAGTGGCGCGTTTTGTAACGGCACTTCCTTGGGTGGCTGTGCAATGAATGGATTGGTATTGACCACTTTCTACATCCTTTGCGAGGCTTCTAGAGAGATTGTGCATCATCGTTCTTTACATCTATCGTAAGGCCATAGTGTGAAGTATAGTGTGAAGTTTAAGAAAGATTTTCCCGTAGGGTGTTGCATAACAGGAAAAAATTAGAGGAAGCCCAATATCTATAATTGCTTCTCTAGTCGTAGTTATGTTTGTAAGCCGCATTATATCGAAAGTCGAAAAGCGTTGGTGCAGTCTGCCGCAGGCATCGCTCCTACCTAGTTTCCCACCCCTTTGGAGGTTTGGGTGGACACCAAAAGAGGTTTTTGCTAGACACCCCAAGGGATTCCAGAATTCCTCGCATCACCTCTGTGCAGTACATCCAGTGTCCCAAATCGTCATACATGCGATCGGGATTAAACTCGACATTGTAATGCAGCACATTGGGAAGGTCTAAAAACTGATCATCGCTTTGGGGAGAAAGAAGCAAGAGATGAAATGGCTTCCCCTGGCATTGTTTTTGCAGCTTGTTGAGCAGATCAATCACACCACCGCGATCGCTAATTCCTGTACGGACGAAAAGCACTTGGTCACAGTGTCGCAATGCGTACCAAAACCTTTCAGAGCGTGCCGTGTACCGAAGGCGCATCCGTTCATGGACGGGAGACATATCGCTGGTTGGGTCGTCTGTCTCCTCAACTTCATGGGCAAAGGACAAACCCGACCACTTACTGTGGTAGATTCTGCCTGCATCGGGACTGTAGTGCAGGAAGGCAGGGTTCCACATATCATCAAAACCGTTTTCGATCGCATCCGCAACATCTGCAATATTAGTCGCACGCGTTAAATCAAATGGAAAGGCCGGGCCATCATATTCCATCTTATATAACATCATGCGGACGGCACAGCGATCGCCAAGGGGAAGAATGGCTACACGGCTGATATCCGATAACTTGCATTTGTATTGGAAAAACACCGCAGACTTAGGTGGTGCTTTCACGCGGCTTTCTAGCCCATTGTTACCAATCATCATGGTGCGAAAAGGAATGTCGGGATGAAGCGGATCTTCATAGACACCCGATGGCATGGCTTTAAGTGCTAAACAAACCTCCTGCCACATCGGCTGGATGTTGTACTCGTTGTCTGATTCGTTGATCACCCAGAGGTGGTGTTCACTCGCTTGCAAAATCCCCAGATCCCCGTCATAGAACAAAACGTTGTTCGGCGAAAAAAGATTGAAGGCGGTGCTATATTCTAGGTCGGCACCAGGGGGGATGTTTACTGTAGTTGCGATCGCACCATCCTCCTGCACGGCAAAAAAGGGAAGCGTCACTGCCTGGGTGTACTTCGCAATGTAAATACCTGGTATCAATCCGGCCTGACTTTGCAGTGCAGTTTGCAGTTCCTGCCAATAGGGAGCGATCGTGTAGCTGTATTGTGATGGATTAATGATCCGTAAACGCTTTTCTTCGATACAGACAGAGATATGAAAGCCCGCATTGTCAAAGTAGATGGGGGATTCATTCGTTTGCCGGAAGCGTTGTTTTTCTTTTGCTAATTCGTCTTTATCGATCTCAAATAGGTGCTGGTTGATCTGCTGATACATCAGGCTGTGACCAACCGTGTTCGGGTGAGCCGGGTCGAAGGATGTCCCCGCTTTCCATCGTCCTTGCCCATCATCCACGGCTGCCAACCAATCCAGTACAGTTACGCCCCAACTTAGCATTCGCTTGTGTGTGTCTCGTATCAGCCAGTAATGTTCCAGGGAATAATTGCCATTGGGATAGACTCCGCCCAGAATCGGAATTGCTCCGATGTCGCGCGTCATTTTCACCAGCTGCTGCAAGCCACTTTCAAACCGTCGCTGTACAGCCCGCCGTTGGTGAGGGGGACAGTAGGCTAACCCTTCGTTGCCCAGAGACAGGGCAATGATCACGACATCCGGCTGTTCTGGGGTGACAACTGAGCCAAATCGAGCGATCGTTCTGCTGACATTCGCCCCCACTTCCGAGACATTCACGAGTTTATGCCCATATTTTTGCTGTAAAGCCTGTGCCAACAACCAGACCCAACCTCTCAAAAACCAGGCTTTATGACCTAATGCGACGGAACTGCCAATGACAACGATTTTCAGCCTCTGTGCCCCTGACTCCACGGGCATCCTGACAGCAGGCTCCTCAATGTATCCAAAAGGGTAAGGTTGTAAATAGCCGAATGCGCCATCATCCACAATAATCCTGCTGGAATGATCGTTAGGGTCAATCGGAATCCAGCGGTTTGTACTTAATAAGCTCTCCCATCGGGCGTTGCCGTTTGCATCGAAACGCACGTATTTATATTCAACTCTCTGGCAATCGTCTGACTCCAAAGACGGCTGAATGTCAATTTCTATGTCTGTCCACCATAAAGGATAGCGATCGCCACTTGTAAGCAGGTGGACACATTTGGTGATGTCCCACAGTCCCAACTCTGGAGTAGAACCGACAAGACCAATGGATTCGCCCCTTTGAGTGTATGCACTGATCTGGAATCGATACATAGAGTTTATCCTGATTTAGTGAGTCCGATACCAAAAAAAAAGGCTGAATACTTAAACCTGCTTTGACAATATCACATAGAACTCTTAAAAATCTGGTATGAATCTTGTTAAGTATACTGAAGCTCTGATTTACATCACCCCAAGCTACCAGGGGTCAAGCTTTTCAAAAATTAAATCGGATTTTTTAATCCTGATTAAATAAAATATATTGTATTAAAAGTCTTGGCACAACCAAGAACAAATCAATATCAGGATAAGATTAAGTTAAATTTTTCCTTCAATAGCACTGGAATTCGCAAGTACTTGGTAGCGATCGCTATCTATTCCAGTTAACCAACACTTACAGGTGATAAATGCGATGGTGAGCGGATGTATGCAGTTACCAGTTATATCAATTTTGGTAGAATACTTATAGCAACGGACAAGAAGGGGACATTAACTGATGATAAAATCTATATACGAACAGACTTTCAACCCAGTCCCCAGTCCCCAGTCC
>NZ_JABXKM010000145.1 GCF_017115025.1 Nostoc sp. NOS(2021)
ATGCTATGGAAGATGTGCTTCGCACAGCGTCCTAATCGCCTTGTCCGTTGCTATATTTTCAAGTTAAGCGATTATACTAACCTGCAAATCAAGAATGATTCAGCAAGTAATCATTAGTTAAGTATTTGGAATCAATTTGATGTTCCCGTGGAAGATAAATTGCAACCGGAATTCCTATATTATGCAAATAACGACACATTAGCGGTCCTACTTCCTGCCAATTTAAGTTGCCTAAACCACAACCCAAAGCTGGCATTGCTAAAGACTGAATACCAATTTCATGACAATTGTTTCTAACCCAGTCTAAGCCACCTTCAATGTCCTCTAAACGGGAGTTGTCTCGCCATTGTCTTTTAGTAGCAAACGACAAGAACCACTTTACAGCATTGGAGGTGACAAGAGGAAGGCTAAGATCAGCTAGTTCTTGGTCTAAAGAAGCTTCACGTTTATAGAGATAGGGTTTTGTCGCAGTCAGCTGTTTATTCCGGCAAGCATCTTGATAAACTACATATACGTCAGGAAACTGATATTTTGCCCGTGATGCTAATCCTTTGCCCATTATGCCTTGAAGATTAACACTAATCGTCAAAGTTTGCATATTTGAAAAAAACATATCCCCATCAATCAAGGAAATATTAGTCCCAATACGGCTGGCAGATATGGGTTGGAAAAACATATTTGGTTCAGTAACAACAGGTATTTTAGCTGAACCGATAATTGTTTCGACTCGCTCTTTAGCCTTATAGTCTGCTACAAAAATTGAATGAACAAGTTCTGGGCTGATTTGCTTAGGAACCAAGCACTCAGCCATTATTTTTCGTTTAGAACCATCAAGATCATTCCACCACTCATTTTGATTAATTTTCCATTGTTTCTGAAGTATTTCTCTTCCTTCCTTAATAGCAAAAAATTGAGTTGGGTCACTGGCAGCATTTCCATCTGTAATTAGTCCTCCTGCTGCTGCGAGTACATCGGGTTTGACTCCAATAACAGCAATGTCTCTTTTGTCTTTTTCATTAACCACCCGATACATCATTGGGTTACGTGGCTGAAAGTATAAGTTAGCGTACTCCCACAAACTACTCTTTGCAGGTGTAGACTTGTCTTTAC
The DNA here is from genome assembly GCF_017115025.1 of Nostoc sp. NOS(2021). GTDB lineage: Bacteria > Cyanobacteriota > Cyanobacteriia > Cyanobacteriales > Nostocaceae > Nostoc. The sequence goes on from NZ_JABXKM010000145.1 coordinate 1,111, forward strand.
GTTTGCTAACAATTCCACTATCGTAAATTGGTGTATATGAAACTCCCAACTCCTCAACTTTTTTGTGGGATAATATACCTCTTTGAAGTATCGAGGGTAGATTTTCAATATGTGTGATGTAATAGAGGCTTTTAATATCTGGCTTTTTCATTGATTTGGTGTGTTATTTTTCCCAAGATATTTAGCTTTTAATTCTTCTAATTCTTCATCTATTTTGCTTTTAATAGAAGCCTGAGATATTGGATTTGGTGGCTGTATTTTATTTGGTTGAGGTTTGCTGCTACCCAAAAATTGGGTTTTCATTTCCTCTAATTCTTTCTCAACTTGACTAGGAGATTTCGATACAAAAGTGGGTGGAGAATTTGGTGGCGATTGAGGGATAGGTTTTGGTGCTATCGCTGGCGTGGCTGCTACTTGCGAGTGTTGATTTAAGTCTTTGAGAACTTCATCTACTGTTTGATAACGCCGAATTGGGATACTTTCTAGCATCTTGTTAAGAATGCGACTTAACTGATTACTAATGGGAGTTTGCAAGTATTGCTGCCAAACCCATGTACCGTTGTTGGTATCATAGGAATCGAAGGGCGATCGCACTGTTAATAAATTAATACAAGTAGCACCCAAACTGTAAATATCGCTGGCGAAAACAGCCCTACCTCTCATTTGTTCAGGTGCAACATATTCTGGGCTACCAATACTAGTACCAGTTTGATTTAAGGCAGCGCCAGTGGCAGATTTAGCAGCCCCAAAATCTACTAATACTAGTTTGCGTTGGGCTTTGCCCTTGCCGTAGGTATCGCTCTCGCGAATAATATTTTCTGGCTTAATATCGCGGTGAATTACGTGTCTGGCATGACAAAATTGTAATACTGATAATAAATCATTTAGTAATTGCCAGATTTGCGTTTCACTAAAAGCACCTTGATGTGCTAATTCCTGGGCTAAGTTTTGCCCGTCGATAAATTCTTGTACAAGATACTGCCGATCTTCTTGGGTAAAATATGCCAGTAGTTCGGGAATTTGGGGATGTTTGCCCAATTCATCTAACTGCACCGCTTCTTGGTTAAATAACTCTACGGCTTTTGCAAGAGTGTTAGTGCCTTGGGATTGGGGATAAAATTGCTTAATCACGCAGTGTGGTTTTGAGGGTTTATCCTCATCCACAGCTAAGAAGGTTTTGCCAAAACCACCTTGTCCGATTGGTTTGATAGCACGATAACGTTCTTTGAGGAGTAACTTGGAACCGCAAGTCCGGCAAAACTTGACATCATTAGGATTTTCCGGCTTGGGACAATGGGGATTAAGGCAGTAGCTCATACAGGCGATCGCTCTTATATGTCTCTATTTTCTCCTGTCCCAGGTAAAAGGGTGTAATCAACAGATTTTGGATTTTAAATTTTGGATTTTGGATTTGTGTCACCCACAAGGGGTAAAAACTCGTAGCGGGACGTTAGTCTGACATGAACCAAAAGAATCTAAAATCTAAAATTAATCAAGAGCGATGTCTACGACGGGCTACGCCTACTCACTGCTAACTACCCCACAGCATCCATAACTGGATGGAAGTAGAAGGCGAACCCCAATACTGTATAGGCAGCTAATAACAAAGTGCCTTCCAGCCAATTGGATCTACCATCGGAACTAATACTGTTTGCAATCAACACTGACACAACCACAGCTACTAATTCAAAAGGTTTGAAATCCAAATCCATTGGTTTACCCAATATCCGCCCTGCTATAACTAACACGGGCGCGACAAATAGGGCAATCTGCATACTTGATCCCACAGCTACCGAAAGGGAAAGATCCATCTTATCTTTCATCGCCACGGTGACTGCTGTGGCGTGTTCAGCCGCGTTACCGACGATCGGAACCAAAATCACCCCTGTAAACAGCGTCGTCAAACCTAGCTGAGATGTGGCTACTTGTAAAGAATCGACCAGCATTTCTGACTCAATTGCCACTAGCAAGGTACATACTAGCAGCACGCCAACCCACAACGCCATATTTGGTTTAGCGTGAGGGATTTCCTCTGCTTCTATCTCCGCTACACCCACATCATATAAATAGGAGTGGGTTTTCATCGAAAATATCAGCGTTAGGGCATAAACCAAGATTAAAACTACAGCAACAGCAATGGAAAGATTTTGCAGTGTTTGTTGGTTAATTCCTTGAGAAGTGTAATTCATCGCCGTTGGCATCAAAATGGCAATCACCGCCAAATTCATCGAAGCAGCATTCACCCGCGCCACAATTGGCTGAAATGTCTGTTCTTTGTAGCGCAGTCCTCCCAAAAGCATGGAAAAACCCATCACCAGTAGTAAGTTGCTAATAATCGATCCCGTGATACTGGCTTTGACTACATCTATTAACCCAGCGTTCAGGGCTATTAGGGCGATGATTAGTTCTGTAGCATTGCCAAAGGTGGCGTTTAACAAGCCCCCCAATGATGGCCCTACTACGACAGCAATTTCTTCTGTGGCTGTACCCATCCAAGCTGCTAAGGGTAGAATCGCTAATCCAGCTGTAATGAAAACTATCAATTCTCCCCACTCCAGAAAGTGGGCTGCTAGAGAAACCGGGATAAACAGCAATAAAACGAAAAGAATAATGTTTTTGGTTGACATTTGTTGTCTTAAGTTGAGGGTATCTTATCGGAGAGTTGTAGGGGCAATTCAAGAATTGCCCCTACAACTCAGTACTCAGCACTTCCATAGGATACTCTCAACCGTCTATAGACTAATTCAGAAATTGTACTGTTTTCAGTTCACTGCTGCGGATGTTGTGTAAAATAAGATTGCGATATAATGAGTTTTTGTAATCTTTTGTTGCAAAAGTATGAATTTGAGCCAAAATTATACACCAGAAATGGGGTTTAATAAATTATAAAGACAATTAAAATTTTGATTGGCGCCCAAGAAGAGAAAACCCTTAACTGAGGCTTTGTTCAATGGCTAATTACTTTGAGCCTTCAGGGAAAGGGCTGTGCGATAACGCAGATTTCCCCCTACAATAAAACCACTTTGTCGAAAATTTGGTTGGATTCCATAGTTGTTGTTTATAGCGGATTTTGTGTGAAAACCATTGTAGAAAGGTTTACGCACAACGTTTTCGGTGCAACTGCAAGTTTTTTGTTTTGGATAAATATACATGACTTCTGCTGCTGAAATGCCAGCTAGCTCTGGCTCAACGTTAACATTACATTCAGATCCCAATAACACCAAAGAAACCGATCCCCTGAGAAAGGCTAATGGTGTTTATGTGACGGTGCATGGTCATTTTTACCAGCCACCAAGGGAAAACCCTTATCTGGACGCAATTGAACGCCAACCGAGCGCTGCACCTTTCCATGACTGGAATGAGCGGATTCATTGGGAATGCTATCGCCCAAATGCTTTTGCCAGAGTCTTAAATGACCAAGGCGAAGTGGTGGGGATCGTCAACAATTATGAGTATTTTAGTTTTAATATTGGGCCAACGCTGATGTCGTGGCTAGAACGCTACGATGTGGAGGTTTATCAGCGAATTTTAGAGGCGGATACGAAGAGTAGCGATCGCTTGCATGGTCACGGCAATGCGATCGCGCAAGTATACAATCACATCATCATGCCTCTGGCGAACGAACGCGACAAATATACCCAAATTCGCTGGGGTAAAGAAGACTTCCGCTCCCGCTTTGGACGCGATCCCGAAGGTATGTGGCTAGCAGAAACTGCTGTAGACTATGCCACCCTAAAAGCTCTTGTTACTGAGGGTATTCGCTTCATTATCCTTGCACCCTCTCAGGCGCTGCGTTGTCGTCCCCTCCCCACTCAAGATCATCCCCATCCTGAATGGATCGAAGTCGGTGGTAGTCAGATTGATTCCACCCGTCCCTATCGTTGTTATTTGCAGCCCACACTAGATACTTCATCTTCACCTCTGAGTGCGATCGCCACTAGCCCCAAGGAAAGTAGTACAGAAGAATTACCCTACATTGATATCTTCTTCTACGATGGCCCGATATCGCGGGACATGGGTTTTAGTGATGTTGTTTATAATTCCAGTCACTTTACCGGACGTATCGGTTCAGCAGTACGTGGGGATCATCGTCCAGCACAGTTGATTTCTGTGGCTACGGATGGGGAAACCTTTGGACACCACAAAAAGGGAACTGAGAAAACTTTAGCCTACGCCTTTACCAAAGAGTTTCCCCAACAAGGTTGGACGGTGACGAACTTCGCCCACTACCTCAGCTTAAATTCTCCTAGTTGGGAAGTGGAATTGAAATCAGTCACAGCCTGGAGTTGCGCTCACGGTGTCGGCAGATGGGAAGATGACTGTGGTTGCGGTGGAGAGGGCGGTGTTTGGCATCAGAAATGGCGTCGTCCCTTACGTGATGCCCTAAATTGGCTGCGGGATCAGCTAACTGAGGTGTATGAGGAACATGGCAGACAGTTATTTCGTGATCCCTGGCTAGCACGAGATGAATATATTCAAGTAATGCGCGATCGCTCTGCTACCAATGTCAACCGTTTTCTCTCCCGTCATCAAACCCACAAACTAACCGCAGCCGAACAAGTAGACGCTCTGCGCCTATTGGAAATGCAGCGTCACGCTTTGTTGATGTTCACTAGTTGCGGTTGGTTTTTTGAAGAAATTTCCCGTCCAGAAGGGACACAAATTCTGCGCTACGCCGCCCGTGCTTTGGAATTGGCAGGGGATGTGGCAGGTGTGCAGTTGGAAAAAGGCTTCGTCAAACGTCTTGGTTTAGCCCCCAGTAATGTGGATGACTTCAAACACGGTGCGGAAATTTATCGGCAACTGGTGCTAACTGCCCAGCTTGGCTTTAAGCAAGTAGCAGCCCATTACGCCATTACTTCCCTGTTTAGCAATCACAAACCAGCAGAGACGCACAATTCCCTGCCGAGAAAAGATGCTGCTGATAAACAGTCTGGGCGTTACCATAAGCGGGTTTATTGCTACGCTGCCAATGAGCTAGATTACCAACTGCAACGGATGGGATCGCTAACTCTGGCTGTCGGAAATTTAAAGCTGGTATCAGAGATTACTTGGGAAAGTGAGCATTTGGTATTTGCGGTTCTGCATTTGGGAGGCTGGGATTTCCACTGCTGCATTCAACAATTTACTGGGCGGCGTGACTACAGCCAATTAAAAGAAAAGCTGTTTCGGGCACTGCAACAAGCTAGTGCGGCTCATACTATTTTGGTGATGACACAGCTATTTGGAGAAGAAGCTTTCAGCTTGCAAAATCTATTTGCTGAAGAACGCCACCGGATTATGGGGCTGCTTAGTCAGGAAACACTGACACGTTTAGGACAGTTGTATACCCAAGCCTACCGCGATAATTATGGTGTGCTGATGGCGTTTCATCGCGATGAAATAGCAGTACCGCAAGAATTGCAGGTGGCAGCAGATATTGCTTTAGGGCATCGCTGTTTGATGACATTGCGATCGCTTGAGCAAGAGATCGCTGATCCCCAAAAGAGTTGGAATCACATATTAGAATTAGAGGCGATCGCTACGGAAGCAAAACATCTGCGTTGTCGGCTGAATATTCCCGATGGTAAGCAGATGTTAGAGCAATTAATAGCGCGATCGCTCTGGCAATTGTTGCACGATGCCAATGGTAGTTTTAATGCAGATATCCAACTATTGGAGAGATTGATTGATGTCGGGGATCAACTAAATATTGACATTTCCCTACAGCGATCGCAAGAACTATATTTTAGTTGTCTGCACAGTCAGATAGCGCCGGTGTGTGTCATTAACCTTGCTAACCAAGGAGATAATCAGTGTCTTCAGTTGCTCAAGTTGGGCAAAAAGTTAGCCGTTGATGTCAGCATGATTTCAAATCAGTTGGGATAAATGTAGGGGCGCACCTCTGTGCATATGTGTCAACTAAACGTAAAAGCCAGTCTATAACCAGCTTTTAGAGATTGTCTCGTTCCCAGTCTCT
>NZ_JABXKM010000333.1 GCF_017115025.1 Nostoc sp. NOS(2021)
CCTCTCCCTGACTTCTTTTCCGCAATGTTAAGAAAGATGTGACTAATGGATAGCCGCTTCGGGGAGAGGTTTGGAGAGGGGTTCCAAGAATAAGTCGCACATCGCGTGATCTAGAAGATTTTGGTGTTAATTTTGAATTTTGAATTCGGAGCGAAGCGACGTGACTGCCCAACTGCCACAATCTCAAACAACATCTAGTTCAGATTTATATGAGCAAGACTTTTACCTGTGGATTCAAACCACAGCAGAACTGCTCAAGCAAAAAAATTTCACCCAACTGGACTTAGACAACCTGATTGAAGAAATTGAAACGATGGGCAGAAGTGAAAAGCGGGCATTGGAGAGCAATCTGGAAGTGTTGCTGATGCATCTGCTCAAATACCAAATTCAAACTGAAAGGCGCTCAAAAAGTTGGCAATATACAATTTTAGAACACCGTAGGCGAGTCCAAAAAGCACTCAAGGAAAGTCCAAGCTTGAAGCCTTACTTTGATCAGGTTTTCGATGAAAGCTATCAAGCCGCTAGACGACTGGCTGTAATTGAAACTGGATTAGCGATCGCTACCTTCCCTGAACAATCTCCTTTTACACTAGAGCAAGTCCTCGACTCTGATTTTTTACCTGAGTCATAATCTCACGCTCTCGCATGGATACTCCAAGGACACTTATGAATGCAGATACCGATGAAAGCACTACCCAGAACCCTTTGATTTATCAGCACCTACAAAACTTGCAGGAACAACATCAAGACGAGTTAGAGAATATAGTTCGGGTATTGGCAAGCATCACCAATATTTCTCCAAAGCAGGTTAAACCATATATGGACAGCTTGTTGTGGCAACTAGTAAATAAACAACAAAAACCTCCTTTCCATGAAACTGCAACAGCAGAGGAGTGGGTAACAGCTTTCCGGGAATGGGCTGCAAGTCACCGTCATGATACACCTCCCCTTTCAGATTATGCGGTTAGTCGGGAAAGTATGTATGAGGACGAGAGGCAGTAGTGGCTTATCTGTTCGATACAAATATCCTGCTGAGGAGCGTAGACTCTAACCACCCAATGTACGATGATGCTACCAATGCAATTTCTTGGCTACGGAACCAGGGGCAAACGCTCTGCATCGTACCGCAGAATCTCATCGAGTTTTGGAACGTGTATACCCGTCCAACTAATAAAAATGGGCTGGGTCACACTGCCGAAGAAGCCGGAGAAGAAATCATCCGGCTGAAAGCTTTCTTTACTGTTTTGAGGGATACAGCAAGCATTTACGACGAGTGGGAGCGGCTTGTAATGCAGTATAAAGTAAAAGGGGTCAATGTTCACGATGCACGGCTGACAGCAGCTATGTTGGTGCATGGGCTAACCCACATCTTGACTTTAATGTAGAAGATTTTAACCGTTATGCTGGGGAAATCACCCCCGTACATCCTACGTCTGTTACCCCTCCATGAAGAAGGCGCAAAACCGTACCCTCTAAAATTAACATTATCACCATAGTTATTACCCAATGAAAGTGTAAGTGCTGATGATTTAATTAAGTGATCATTCGGTACACAAAATTGCAAGTTCCTTATGATGATGTAAAACTCTTTTGCTCTTTACCCCATGACTCAACCAACTTCTGCAAAAGCGATTGTTGTTTTCGATATTGATGGCGTTGTGCGCGATGTTAGCGGTTCCTATCGCCGTGCGATCGCAGATACTGTAGAATATTTCACTACCCAAGCATATCGGCCAACCCCACTAGATATTGACCAACTGAAGTCTGAAGGTGTGTGGAATAACGATTGGGAAGCATCACAGGAATTAATTTATCGCTACTTTGAAACCCAAGAACAGACCCGCGAGCAACTGCAACTCGATTATGATGCGATCGTTGCTTTTTTTCAATCCCGCTACCGAGGCCCAGACCCAAATAATTTTACTGGGTATATCTGTAATGAACCCTTATTATTACAATCTAGCTACTTAGAACAACTTACCCAAGCGGGGATTGCTTGGGGATTTTTTAGCGGTGCAACTCGTGCTTCCGCTAACTATGTATTAGAAAAACGCCTGGGCTTACAATCTCCGGTGTTGATTGCAATGGAAGATGCACCAGGTAAACCTGACCCCACTGGACTTTTCGCCACAGTTCGCTTACTAGAGAATGATTTTGACAAAACATCAATAATAGTGTATGTGGGAGATACGGTAGCAGATATGTATACTGTAGAAAAAGCGCGAGATTTGAATCCAGACCGGACATGGATTGGTGTAGGAGTTTTACCGCCCCATGTCCAGGAAACAGCAGCGCGTGGTGATGCCTATGGTGAGACACTACAGAAAGCAGGAGCAGCAGTAGTTTTGAATAATATTCAGGAATTGACCCCAAGGCAGATTCAAAAATTGGTGAGTTGATCTCCCCGATCTGTGTTCTAAGATAAATCAAGCTACAGGTGCATAAATAACTGGCTGATAACAATCTTGCTTTAATGATTGGGAGATTAATCAAAATGTCTGCACTTAAACTGCCTAATGGCCCTGAAACTCACCCTTGGGTACAGATGTATCAGTGGCTGACTAATCCCTTAGAATACATCGAAGACTGTGCTAAACGCTATGGTGATATCTTCACCCTTCAGCTCGGACAAAATTTTGCTCCTCAAGTTTTCATTAGCAATCCCCAGGCGATTCAGCAGATTTTTTCTACAGATCCAAAAAAGTTGGACTCTGGCTCACGAGCAGGGGTTCAAGCGCCTTTATTAGGACGGCAATCACTACTAGCGCTGGAAGGAAAGCCTCATCAGCGACAACGAAAGCTGTTGACACCACCCTTACATGGGGAACGAATGCTAGCTTATGGTGAGTTAACCCGTAAGATCACAGAGCAAGTGATTAGTCAATGGCAAGTTGGGGAATCCTTTTCAATTCTGCCATCTATGCAAGCAATCTCTTTCCAAGTAATTTTGAAGGCTGTATTTGGTTTAGAAGATGGGCCACGTTACGAGAAACTCAAGGAACTCCTGATTGCAATCCTGAATCCCAAATTCCCTATAATTAGAACAATTCTGCTTATTTTCCCATCAATGCAACAGGATTTAGGAGCCTGGAGTCACTGGGGAAAATACTTGCGTTTACGGCAGCAAATTGATCAACTTATCTACGCCGAGATTCAAGATCGCAAAGCACAACCCGATTCATCTCGAACTGATATTCTATCTTTGATGATGGCTGCTCGTGATGAAGCGGGAGAGCCGATGACAGACTTGGAATTACGTGATGAGCTGATGACCCTATTAGTGGCGGGTCACGAAACTACTGCAACTTCCTTATCATGGGCGCTGTACTGGATTCATCATCTGCCGCAGGTGCGTGAAAAACTGCTGCAAGAACTAGATAACTTGGGTGAACAACCAGATCCAAACGCTATTTTCCGATTGCCTTATTTGAATGCTGTCTGTTCTGAGACGCTACGCCTTTACCCAGTGGCGATATCGGGACTAAATCGACTAGTCAAATCACCGCTACAAATTGGGGAATACAACTTTGAGCCTGGGACTTTGCTAACTCCCTCTATTTATTTGACCCATCATCGAGAAGATTTATATCCTGAGTCGAAACAATTTAAGCCAGAGCGTTTTCTGGAACGGCAATTTTCCCCCTATGAATATTTACCTTTTGGTGGCGGGAACCGTCGCTGTATTGGTATGGCATTTGCCTTGTTTGAGATGAAACTTGTGTTGACAACAGTGCTGTCTCACTGGCAAATGGAACTCGCTGATAGTAAACCAGTGCAGCCAGTGCGTAAGGGTTTGCTATTTAGCCCAGCCGGTGGTGTGAAGATGGTGGTGAAGGGGAAGCGTCCTCAAAATCAGCCTATCCTTCAGACTAGCTCTAGCTCCGTTTAAAGAGTTTTAGAATTCCTTAGATGACTCCCGTAAGGCATATAAGTTGAAAGTGTCGGAACCCTCTTTAAAGGGTTCTTGCTTCACTGAAACCTTGCTCAAACCGTATTTTTTTAGTAGCTCTGTAATTCTTTTAACTCGATTATCCAAATCGTGTACTTCTACAACGACTTGCTTAATCTTCGGCCAATCTTGCTCTTGAATACCTAAAAGCACATCTAACTCACTTCGCTCCACATCCACTTTCAGCAAGTCAATTTGCTGAACATTATACTCGCCGATAATCTCTGATACAGTTCTCAATTGGCAAGTGACTTGTTCCATTTGAAAAACTTTCTCCAACTTGTTATCGAGAATAAGCGATCGCAAAAACGACGGCAACCAACGAAGCCAACGGACTTGACTTGGTGCATCTTTGAGATTATTGCGTAGAATAGCATTCTTAAACTTATCTCGTTGCTGCTTTGAACCATCAGGATAAGCACTAGACAATGCTGTAGCGTTAGGATAGTAAGCAAACTTCATTGTTTTAGATTCCTGTGAAAGTCCACAGGGAAACACTTTTATTTGTTCTGGTTCAAAGCGTTGGGCATTAGCTTGTAGAACATCAAAAATGGCAGGAATAGGCTCGAATGCATAAACATTCACATTTGTTTTACACAGATGAAATACCCATAATGTGAATAAACCAATATTCGCACCCACATCAAATACGGTGTCACCTTCGTGTAACTCAATCCCGAATTGGAAATACTCCTGGATTTGCCCATAAATAATCGGTACTTCCTCTTTGCGAATGCAAAATATTTTCATGCCATTAGGAAGCGTATTTTCTGGAATTAAAGTTGGCATAAATAAAATATAGGACTCCTATTTGATTTTTTAAAAAAACTCACTACACCTTTATTTCTTCTTCCCTGTTAAGAGTTCCTTCTCTCTACGAGTGATTCAGGAATCAAATCGGATTGCTATATATGCACAATATTTCATTATTTACTGTTGTGTTTCAGCCAAGACAGGCTTACCTGTAGATACCGCCTGCTCAATAATATCGGCGGCTCGACTTACCCCTCCAGCAGCGTGAGTAGCTGCTTGTAATCTGAGGGCATTCTGTTTATAAGATTCTTCTGTCAACACCCGCCTTACAGCATTTCGCAACCTGGAAACATTCAGTTTCTTTAAGGGGACAAGCTCACCCGCCCCTGTCCAAGCGATACGCGCTGCTACTCCTGGCTGGTCATTGGCAACTGGAATCGCCACCATTGGCACTCCTTTTTTCACACATTCCATTGTTGTATTCATTCCCGCATGAGTAATCATGAGGGTGGCTTTTTCTAGCACTTCTAATTGAGGTGCATACTCAACGACTAAAGGATTTCCTGCCAAGTCTGGCAGTGATTCTGGTTTAGCAGAACCTCCCAGAGAAATCACTAACTGAGCATCCAAATCTTCACAAGCTGAAGCAATAGTCTCAAAAACCCAAATCAAACGATTTTGCAATGTTCCCATCGAAGCGTAAATTAACGGTTTCCCCGTCAATTTTTCATCGGGGAAAGAAACAGGGATTCGATTGGCTGAAGTATGGTAGCTTCCGGTGAAATGGAACCAAGGAGCTAATTCTTCTCTGGGAAATTCAAACTCAGCAGGTGCATTACTTATTTGAGCCAGTGGAGAGTAGCTATCTTTAAGATTAGAGTAGAGGGCTAATTTCCACTCTCGACGATATTCATTAATCAAATCTTCAACTGGTTTAACAATGCTATTAACTAACGTGTAACCTATTTGGTTACGTAAGCGTGCCCACCCAGATGGGCTATACTTCCAAGTTGTGAAAAAAGGAGGAATGCTAGGTTCTTCATTAATTACCACAGCGCTGCATACAGTGATGAAAGGAATTTCGAGAAACTCTGCAATTGTCCCTCCCTCTACTGAACTTTGGTTTACTAGTAACGCTTCTACGCCTGCTGCTTTCATTGATGCTGGAGCCTCTTGGAGTGTCACAGATGAAATATGCTTTAGCAGTTCAATAGTATGTCGAAATGCAGCTAATCCCCGCAGTTGCCCCAACTTGGCAAAGGATTCTGCTGTTGAGCCAGGGGGAGAATCTTTTTCACCAATTGGTTGGAATTCTATTCCTGCTGCCAGTGCTTTAGGTTGACAATCGTGTGTTCCAAAGAGGGTGACGCGATGCCCACGCCGTTGAAGTTCCTGCCCCAAGGGAAGCATAGTGTTGAGGGGGCCAGTTGTTGCACCAGGACAGATGATGCCAAAATGAGTCATGATCAATGCCTCTATTTGATTTTCAAGAACTTATCTAAAGCTGTAACTAGGCTGGGCGGCCAACGGCGGATATTTGTTACCCAGTCGATATCCTTATAACGGCTATCCAGTCCATAGGCTGCTACCCAGTTACTTTCGGCTTCGCCTTGTTCTCCATTTACCCAGTAGGCGGCTGTGAGGGCAGCACGCACATCAGCAAACTTGGGATATTTACGGACAATATTTCGCATCTCGCGGATTGCTTGCTCTTTTTGACCTGTTTCATAAAGAGCGAGGGCGTAGTTAGCACGGGCGAAGGCAAAATTCGGAGCTATCTGATTAGATTTTTTGTAATCTGCGATCGCATCTGACCATTTCCCTAAACCAGCTGTGGCATTACCGCGATTATTATACGCCATCGCATCATTAGGATCGAGTTCTAAGACATGATTATAATCTGCGATCGCATCGTCCCATTTTCTCAACCCTTCCAAGGCCGCCCCCCGATTCAAATATGGATCGGTGACATTCGGCGCTAGTTCTATGGCTTTGTTATAATCTGCCAGCGCCTCTGGCAATTTGTTCTGACTCACCCGCGAATTTCCCCGGTTACTCCACGCCCCCGCATTGGTAGGAAATTGCTCAATAATCTTTGTCCAGTAAGTTTCAGCCGTCGCAAAATCACCTTGATTCGTCGCTGTAAACGCTTGATTTGCCCACTCATCACCTTGTTTTAACTGTTCTTGAGTAATGGGCGGTTGAGATTGTGCCATGACTGGAGTACCCCAGCCAAATATAAGTAACAGACTAAGAAAAATACTAATCAACTTAATCATCTAGGTTTACCTATCTATATTGATTGGGCATGGGGCATTGGGCATTGGGCATTGGGCATTGGGCATTGGGCATTGGG
>NZ_JABXKM010000223.1 GCF_017115025.1 Nostoc sp. NOS(2021)
GATTAAGGGGGGTAATTCGACTTGTGTATACACCGTAGGCTTTCGGGGAGGGGGTTGGGGGTAGGGTTCAGTACCTACTCAAGCGAGAACCGCTATAATTGCTTAACAATATCAACTTTAGAAATCTGTTCCTTTAGCCATTCAGAAAACAAATTTGAAGCAATTTTTTGGTATAAGGCATTATCCAATTCCCCTTGAATAATCTCCTCTACCAAAATCAGATGTACCCCCGAAGATGTCACTATAGGTTTGAGAAGTTGGAGAGGCTTGGCAGCAAAGACAGCAGCAGAAATTTCCGGCTTTAGCTCTTGGCGACGCACTATCCCCCGATATCCCCCTTTGCGACGTAATTCCGCATCCTGGATGTATTTGTGAGCAACATCATAAAAACTCATTTCACCTTGCTTAATTGCATAAAAGAGTTCTATCGCCAAGTCTTCATCATCCAGAAAAACCTCATACATGACCACACCGGCATAATCTATCTGGTGTTGCAAGAAATAGGGTTCAACTTTATCTGCAAATAAATGAGCGGCTAACTTCCCAGAAATGACGGTGGTGTAGACAATTTCTTCATAATCATCTATAGAAAGACTATGTTTTTCCAACCACGCCCAGGTATCATCAGCACTATTGAGTTTGTTGATTAACCGGATTTGGTCTGCTGCGATCTGAAGTTCCTCTGTCTCTACTTTGATCCCCACCTGAACTGCAACATTTTCAATAACCTTGCGGGTAACAATCCCCTCAACAAACTCAGGAATTTTGCAAGATAGCTTGACTTCAGAAAGAATATCTTCGTTGGTAATAGTGATAGTTTGTAACATGATGTTTTTCCTAAGTAGATAGACGACATTAAATGTTTTTCGCTGAGAGGGGAGCTTTCCGCCCGGTTAGGTGGTTAGGTTTAGGAATATATAATGCGATCGATCGCTCTATAATTTCACACCGCCCTGCTGCAACTGCTTAAATGGATCAAGCAGAAAATCAATAATCCGACGCTGGCGCACAATTACCTCTGCCGTTGCCGTATCCCCAGGATGCAGGGCAATACATTTATTAGCCGAGCGAATACAATTTTGTTTTAGGGCAATTTCCAACTCATAAGCTGCTACCTTACCATTAGGTGTTTCCACCTCTATGGTAGTAGGAGAAATTTGTAACAATTCTCCTTCCACCACGCCATAATCCTGAAACGGATAAGCATCAAACTTTAACTTTACTGGCAAACCTTTTCGCAAAAAACCACTCTCATTTGTTGCCATTTGTGCCCGAATTATTAAAGGCGAACCTTGGGGTGAAATCTCTGCAATCATAGTTCCTGGCTGCACTACAGACCCAGCCCGTTGTATCGGTAACTGAAATACTTTACCATTCACAGTGGCTCTTAACTTTCGTTGTCCCAACTGAAATTTTAACGAGACAATCTGACTCTTATTTTGAGCAATTTCTGCCTGAAGCGTAGTAATTTCTGTCTCCAAATTCTTTTGTTGTTCTTCAATTTGTAGCCCAGCCAGTTTACCAGAACGAATTAAAGTCTGATAACTCCTTTGTTGTTCTTTAAGTCGCAACTGTGCCTGTTCAATATCTGCATTTGCTTGCCGAATAGTCCGCTCATAACTACTCTGTTGTTCTACCAAACGTAGTTTAGCCTGCTGAATATCTGATTTATTTTGTTCATATAACTGTTCCTTGTCTTTAGCTATGTCTTGCTTCTCCACAACATAAGTTTCTGAAATAACGCCTGACTGCCAAAGACTACGATAGCGTTTGACTTCTCGTTCGCTACTCACCAAAATACTGTTTATTAACTTATTAGCAGTTTGACTATGCTCAAGAGTTTGCCGTGCTTGATTGACTTGAGCCAATTTTTCGTCTTTTTGTAAATCATAGGAATTCTTAAGAGCATTCAGATTCTGTTGTGCTTGATCAACTTGAGACTGCTTTTCTAACTGTTGAGATTGATTTTGTTGCTGTTGAGTTGTCAAAGATACAACTAACTGACTTTTAGATGAATTTAACTGAGAAAGTCGATTTAATTGTCCCTCTAACTTATCCTGTGCCTGCCCTAATTCCGCCTTAACTAATTCCGATTCCAACACCAATAAAGTCTGCCCAGCTTTAACTGAATCACCTTCCTTTACCCGAATTTCGGCAACAGTACCTGCCACAGGACTATCCAGTTTAACTGTCTTTCCCTTTGGCTCAAGCCGCCCTCTTGCCGTCCCCGTTTCATCCACCTTAGATAGCATCGCCCAAGGTAAAATGATCGACACAAACACCACTAAAAAATATAGCAATCCCCTTGTCCAAACTTGGGGCAAGCTATCAAGTAAATCCTTGGTCACGTAAGCCCAATCATCAGTTGATTTAGCTGGTGTTTGCTCCCTTAAAGTTTCCTCACCCGGTTCTACCTCATAAATTTGGGTTTGAACCTTTCCATTCAATGTGTTTGGCATGATTTTTCCTGATATCAATTTAGGATTTTGAGAGTGGGAGAGAAGAAACATTGGTGTCAACTTAAGCTAAAACCCTTTTCAAACCTCGTTTCTAGCCTCTGGCTGGAAATGCTACTCATTGCGGCTCTGCCGCAAATCAAGAGGCGGCAGCCCTCCAATTAGGCATTCCCAGTCTCCGCCTGGGAACGAGACAACCGTATTGGGAGTGGGGAGACAAGAAAAGCTTCCTCCTTGTCCTCTTCTTTCACCCCGCAACATCCAACTGCTGATGATTGAGATAAAAATAATGTCCTCGCTTCGCCATCAACTCTTGGTGAGTCCCACTCTCAATTAAGATGCCGCGATCCAGCACCAAAATCAAATCTGCATTCCGCACAGTTGAAAGGCGATGGGCGATTATTAAGGTGGTTCTGCCCTGAAGAATTGTGTTTAAATTCGTCTGAATAATCCTTTCTGACTCTGCATCCAGATGGGAAGTCGCTTCATCCAAAATCAACAGCTTGGGATTGCCTAACAACGCCTTAGCGATCGCAATTCTTTGTCGCTGTCCTCCAGATAACATCCCCCCTCCTTCACCAATCTGGCTTTCATAACCCATAGGTAACTTTTTAATAAACTCATCAGCACCCGCCAATCGCGCCGCCTCAATAATCTCTGCCAAAGTTGCCCCAGGATGTGCCAAGCTAATATTTTCCCGAATCGTTCCGCCAAACAAAAAGGTATCTTGGTCAACTACCCCAACCTGCTCGCGTAGAGAACGCAACGAGAGACTAGTAATATCCTGCCCATCAATCAAAACTTTGCCATCTGTGGGGGGATATAACCCCAAAACCAGCTTAGAAATCGTGGTTTTCCCCGAACCACTACGTCCCACCAGGGCAACCATTTGCCCGCTATGTACTTCAAAACTGAGATTTTCTAAAACATTGATATCGCTTTCCGGGTGATAGCGAAACGTCACGTTGTCAAAGCGAATGTTACCTTGAATGGGTGGTAAAGATTGCCGCGCCTGCTGCTGCAAATCCTCTTCTGGTTCCGCATCCAACACATCATTAATGCGTTCCACTGCAATCACCACTTCTTGCAATTGATTCCACAAAACTATTAATCGTTGGAAAGGTGTAATAATAGTTGCCAGCAACATATTAAATGCTACCAATTGCCCAATGGTTAGTTGGTTGTGAATCACTTGGTACGCCCCAAACCACAGCAAGAGGGTAGTTGCCACTGCTTCAATTGTGTTGCTGAATATTTGCAGGCGATTGCTGATAATTTGCCCGGAAAAGTTAGTTTTTATTTCTTTGCTTAATAACTCTTCCCAATGCCAACGTACCGTCTGTTCCACGGCTGTAGATTTAACTGTTCGCACACCAGAAAGGGCTTCAATCAGATAGCTGCTTTCCTTAGCAACAGCATTAAATATTTCTCTAGAAATCTTTTGTAAAAAAGGTGTGGCAATCAATGCCAGCAGGACAAAAGGCGGTACAATCACCAACACTAACAACGCCATTTTCCAGCTGTACCAAAACATCAATCCTAAATAGATAAAGACAGTGAGTAAATCTAACAGGATGGACAACGCTTCACCGGAGAGGAAACGTTGAATTTTGCGGTTTTCCTGTACACGCGAGATAATATCCCCCACATAACGGGACTCAAAGTAACTCAAGGGTAGCCGCAGGGTATGGCGAATAAATCCGACAATCAGTGCTAAATCGAGCTTATTCGCCGTGTGGTCTAATAGATATTGCCGCAACCCCGTCATCGCCACACGGAATAAACTAAAAATCAGTAATCCTAATCCCACCGCCGTTAAGGTGAGTTCCGATCGCTGCACCACCACTCGGTCTAAAATTAACTGGGTGAATAAGGGAGTAACAAGTCCAAATATCTGGATAAATAAGGAAGCGACAAATACTTCCAGGATTACTAAAGAGTGAGGCTTCATCAACTCAAAGAATTGCCAAAAGGGGGTAGAAGTCTCTTTGGTGTCCTTGAGCATGGCTGTCGGTTGCAGCAGCAATGTGTAACCAGTCCAGTTGGCTTTAAATTCCTGGTGGCTGAGGGTGCGTTGACCAATACCAGGATCTGCCACAATCACCTGTTTATGAGTGATTTTATAGACAACGATGTAGTGCTTTCCCTCCCAGTGGGCGATCGCAGGCAACTTTTGCTTCGCCAATTGGTCAAGACTCGCTTTCACAGGTCGCGTGCTAAACCCAATGCCTTCCGCCGCCGCCGATAACCCCCGCAGTGACGAGCCATTGCGGTCAACATTGGCCATATCCCGCAGGCGATTTACACTAAAGTTTTTCCCCCAATAGCGAGACACCATCACTAAACAAGCTGCACCGCAATCCGATCCACTCTGTTGGGCAAAAAACGGATAGCGCCGAATCACACGCTGTAATAAATGCCCGACTCGCTGCGTGGAGTTGGGAAAATAGGCTTTACTAATCTTTTTCTCGCGTGGTTCTACTGCTAGCGTTGGCAAAATCTTCGTTTCATCCAGCCGTTTTAAGTCAGATGGCAGTAGTGGGGCGTTATCTGAGTCCACTTGTTGGGGATTACGAGACAGTGCTTTAGCCCACAAATGCTCCCGAATTTGGGGATATTTAGCCATTAGTGGCCACAACACCTCACCCGGAACAAAGCACAGTTGCAAGTTGACTGAAGCTCTGGCTGCATAAGGTTTAAAGTCACCCTCCTTAAACAAGGTAAATTCCCCAAATGAGTCTCCCACCTCCAAGGTGGCGATTAACTCATCGGCGCTATCTAGCAACCTGACCTTACCAGCGATCGCAATATAGATTCCTGGTTGAGCATCAGTTCCTTGCCAGAATTTGCCGACTTTTGGGTTGATAAATTTAACTTGTTGAAGATAGTGTTGAAATTCCTCTATCGAAAGAGAATAACCCAGAGTATTGTTGAACTGTTCCAGAGTAACCAACTGAGCGGATATATCTTGCGCCATAAACGTCTACATCTTTTCCTAATTTTGCAAAGTTAATAAGTAACAATTTCGAATTATCGGGAATAGTTGTCGATTTCAGATCACTGATCAAAATTTTGGAACCTTGGGCCTGTTCAGTGTTGTTTTGTTCAGCATTACTGGGTTTTGCTAATGTGGATAATCCCATCTGTTTGAGCAGTCGCTTGATATGGCGATCGCTCACCTCAATCCCAAATTCTTTTACCAGATGTTTCCCCAGCCAGTTTGCTGTCCAGCGCCGAAAACCATAGCCATGATCGCGGGGACTACTCCTAATCAGTTCTTTCAAACGTTCTAAATACTCGTCATTTACTGCCTTCGGGCGACCAATGGGGGAATCTTGCCATTGGTGCGCCATCCCCGTCCGGGCTATGTGCATCCAATGCCGTGCTGTTGCTGGACAACACCCCAATATTTGACAAATTTCCGTTTGAGTTTTTCCCTCATCTGCCAACAACATGATTTCAATCCGATGTCGGTAAGATTCAGGTAAACTTTTTTCCAAACTTCCTAACAGTAGTTTCCGCTGAAATGATGTTAAATACTTACTGTTAATCACATTTGCATATTTTGTTTCAATTTTCGTTGAGTAGTCGGACATATACGTACAATTGGCTAGTTTTTTCGACATACGAATGCCTTCTATTTGATGCATAATTTGGCACTGCTCTCTAATCAAAATAGAAATAAGTAGAGAGATGCAAAAGCTAATTTTTACTTGTAGCTGTAGTAGATAACCTTGTTATAAAAAACATCTCACATTTGGTTTTTTATTTAATGTGAAGGAATTGAATTTTAACAAATCAACGTGATGTGCAACTTATTCTTGAAACCCCGCTTCAAAACCTTTCCCCCATAGGGAGAGAGGCTTTGATTTTTGCTCCCCTTCCATACCAGGGAAGGGGCTGGGGGTTAGTTTGAGAGAAAGTTGCACATCGCGTAAATGATGTTTTCTACAGCAAGGTTTTGTATATTGCTTCTGTAGATACAGATTAGAATACAAATCCTATTTATAAATTACGAAAATAGTCGCTAAATTTTAATAAAGTTTTTGTAAAGATAATTTTTTAGTGAACAGAGAAAAAAGATTAATAGCAGAATCGCCGTTACCACCCATGAAACGGCACGGAAAAACAGATGTATATTTAGTTTTATAAAAAGGTTGAAATGACCGATTTACAAGCTGTTTGCTGATTTTAAGTTTTTTCACATAGGTTGATTTTTTCACGCCGGCTCACTTGGTACTTAAAATCTTGTCGAATATGGGGGTGTAAAACACAATTTTGGGGTTAGCTCTGAATAGGACTTACACAAAACTACACGCGCTCAGGGGCAATTCATGAATTGCCCCTAAGAAGAAAATCATTCTTTTCGGCTATTGTTTGCGTAAGTCCTGCTGAATTCTGACTACTGACTCCTGAATTCTGTTTTGATAAAAGTAATATTGTCTTAACTTGTCCCGAATGGGGCACAATAGACCTCTTGCATAAATGCTTAAATTATCTATTGATATCATGTCCGGGTAATTAGTTGTGATTCCCATAGTCATTGCACCCCACACGCC
>NZ_JABXKM010000239.1 GCF_017115025.1 Nostoc sp. NOS(2021)
GATAGTTTAGGGGTAGCCCTACGCAAAAATAGCTCGATGCCAGGGATCATAATTCTACAAAAGCCTCCTCATGATCATTTGAGGAGGCTTTTGTTATTGCAAGAACGTACTGCTAAAACAACAGAAGAACTCATTTTATTTAAAATAAGATAACACCTCTTGCACGAATGTAGTTCTGTGTTAGCATTGGCGCAGCGTTCCGTAGGAACGCTTACCGACGGAGGAGAGAAAGGGTAGCGTTGGCTCTTTGGGGTGCAATGACTGTGGAAATCATGACTAAACCTCAAAAAGTATCAAAACTTATTCTGTAATATAATAATTTGTGTGTTTTTTATTAAGTATAATTTATGCCTTATCGGAGAAAATTTTTAAAAAGAGCAGGATATACAACCCTTTCTGCCTTATTGACTATGGGGTTTTTACAAAAGGATAAGCAAAAAGAAGACCATAGCATGAATTCTGCTATGGCTTATACAGATACAAATGCAAATTCTCCGCTTCGGCAATTAGCTGCCGCCAAAGGAAAGCGTTATGGCACAGCAATTTCTGGTGAATTTTTGCTAACAGAGAAGGATTACGCTGATCTGATTGCTCGTGAATGTTCGATTGCGACACCGAATGGTGAATTAAAATGGAATGCCACTGAACCACAGCCAGGAAAATTTACCTTTGAATCAGCAGATGCGATCGCCGATTTCTGCCGAAAGCATAATATGGAATTGCACGGGCATACCCTTTTCTGGCATATGGGAAAACCAGACTGGGTTCCTTACCCCCCTACTCTTAAGATGATCGAACGCCATGTTACGGGAGTCATGGGGCATTATCGCAATAGCCCCGTTTTAAAGTCTTGGGATATTGCTAATGAAATTATCGCTGATAATGAAAATGAAACTGAGAGCGCTACCTACGGTTTGCGTAAAGGGATAAAACCAGAATTGATTCGAGACTTGTTTTTAATTGCGGCTTCAGTTGATAACAGCAAGAAATTTTACCTAAACGATTTCGGCATCGAAGGCGCTACATGGAAATCAGACCATTTCTTAAAAATGGTCGAATATCTGAAGAATAATGGGGTTAAAATTGACGGGGCAGGTATCCAGTCGCATCTATGGTTTTCTACTGCCTATGGTTTTGACGAGAAAGGATTTAATTCCGTCTTAAAACGGCTTAATGATCTTGAAGTTAAACCAATAATCACAGAATTAGATATTATCATTGATACCCCACTACCCGATAGTATCCAAAAGCTAGACCAGATGGTAGCCGACAGTTACAAGCGATATCTTGACTTGTGCTTTGCGGCTAAAGTTGATACCGTAATTACATGGGGGATTAGCGATCGTCATACCTGGATACGTCATCCCGACTGGATACCAGGAAAAAGCTTTAGGGACAATCCAAATCTGCGGAAATTTTTGCGTCCGCTTCCCTTCGATGAGAACCTGCAACCTAAACCTGCACGCAATGCCATTGCTCAGGCTTTTCAGTAAGCAACTCCTTCATTACCAGTAAAATATACTCCACCCAGACGTAAATAGCGCTTTTAAGGGAGATCCAAAAAATAAAATGCCCAGGCCTATCAGAGATATTGTGGCTACATGACTATATCTTTGGCGCTTTTGCTCTTCGGGCGAAAGCGCCGGCTGGGCATAAATTGCTTGAGAACGGATACGAACTATTAAGCCCACATTCCGCACCCTAACTGTCACAAAGGGGTTTTTACTGATTATTTTCTCCACAATAAGAGTAAAAAAATACTTTACTTGCTCGTATAGTCATACTATTAACCTACCCTAAATAAGATTTTTATTCTCAATAAGAAGCAATAACTATTTACGTTTAATTAATAGATAAAAATTTATGGTTGTTACGCTAATATCTCTATTTTACTTATAAGATATCAATTAAAACTCATTATAATGTGTGACTATGAATTTTAATTAATAGTCTCTATGACAAATAAATTGTTGATACGGTCTGATTAACATTTATAGTAGTAACGACAATTTTCTGGTAGGAAACTCAGAAGATATTTTCTTTCTGAATTCAAATTTGATATTGATATTTCATTCTCAAATTTAACTAAATAGACTTGTCCGCAAATGCTAAATGCTTATGAGGCAAGGTTTTGACGGATTAGATAGAAACTGCGATCGCGTCATGAAAGCCACGATAAAAGTAGGCTTTTGAGACTATAAGTGGCTATTTTATCAAAACTTTCTGCCAAGATAGAAAAAACAAAAATCATTTTTAAGAGCAGCTACCAATTCTTTATGTGAATAAAACTAATCGATTTAGTCGTAATCTAACTAATCCACAAATAGTTTTAATTACTTGACTGTATTTATTCCTGTTCAGACCGAACCTTTCACTGGCAATTCGGAATATCTTGAGCCGGCATATAAGATGTTCAACAGCTATTCTTCTGGAAGATAATTCTTTATTCTGGTTTTTTTGTAATTCAGTGATTTCAGTTTTTTTCGTTTTTTTATGTGGTGTGGTAATTGTTTCTTCTCCCTTGTAAGCTTTATCACCTAAAAATTTCTGTCTGGGTGAAAATTTATGATGAGTTTCTCTAAACAAGTTTATATCGCTAGTTTTACCTAGTTTTCCAATTGTGACATCTACGATATCTTCGCCATTAGGCAAGACAATAATTTGGTTTTTTAGTGTGTGCATCTTTTTCTTGCCTGAATAGTATTTTTTCTGATCTTCATAGTCTGAAGGTCTCTCTATAGCTTGCTCTGCACTATCTACAATCAATTCATAATCTAGTAAGATTTGACGCAGTTTTTGATACTTATCTTCATCTCCTTGCACTTCTTCCATTTGCGATGCTGGTAGTATTTCTCTCAAAATTTTTATCCAATAGTTAAACGCATCATTTGCTTTCGTTTTAGAGACATCAAACAGTAACCCTAATATCTCAAAAATTGGCTTTTGTCTGAGATATACTAAACACAGACATATTCCTTCTTTTGACGACATTTCTGGTTTCCGTCCACCGCCCTTAGCGATAATACGGATCTTATTTTTTTCGATTTCAGCTTGTTTCTCCTTATGTTTTTCTTCCGCTAAACTTACTAATGCTAAAAAGTGTTCGTAATTTATTCCTATTAGTCGTTTTGCTTCCTGTGGATGCGACTCTATTCTCACTAAAGGGCAAGGCAATGCTAAATGTCTATTATTTCTAGTTTTTTCTGATTATTTCATTATTTTTGTATTAAGGATAGGTCTAATGTATGGATTGAAAACATTGAAATATCCATCGCATAGTCGGGTTATTTACAGATTTACCAAGCTGATTTTTTTTTAATAGTAGATTCAGACGCTGATAAGGCTTTTCTTATTTGTCTTTGAGGGGGCGACATGAAAGCTAAAACGTAGATAAAATAAGCTCCATAGCCCTCATACCTCGTAAATAATACTCAATCTTATTGCGGTTTAATCTCATTAATTTTTGAACAATACACCAACAATTATCTATGAAACTTACCCAGGTTTGACTATAGAAACCGACATAAAAACTGCTATGTCTCCTGGTCACTCGTCCATATTCTTTTACTCTACCAATATATTTTTGTACACCAATACGCTTAATTTGTTGCCCTTGAAAGGTGGACATACTATAAGCAAAAGATATTATTAAAATCATCGATATCAAGCGTTCACCGGAAACATTTGTATCTGACGGGGTGACAAAGAGGCTAGAGCGCTGATTGAATAAGGGTCATAGCACGTAGACCCCGATGAAAATAGGGTAGTTTACCGGGCTTGAGACGCACAAGTGCGATCGCCAAATCTGACCAAAACTCCATAGCACCTACCCATAAACACCCATATAATCCAACCCAAAAAGCACTATGTCGGCGTGCATAACGCTTTAATTCTTGAAGCCGACCAACATATTGTTGTAGCCCCATTGTTCGGGAGTTGCGACCAGCTAAAACTGCAATTGTGTAGGCGATTGCAATCAATAAAATTAGTGCAATTAATCGTTGTCCAGTTGCGTACGTTGATTCCAAATTATAACCACCAGTTTTACAATCTTTAAACATAGCTTCGATGCCACTTCGCAACTTAAATACTTTAATGGCATCTGCAAGACTATCAAGATTTGTTAGTAAAAACCAGCCAGCAGGCTCAAGCTAACCACGATATTTACGCTTGTAATACCCAGCCAGATTAAACTTAGCAAAACATGGATTGTTTAGTAGCTTCAATTGACGATACAAACAATGAGATACCCGGCTTTAATCCCAAAGATTGTAACCGTTGATATGATTGGTTATCTTGCCGAATATAAGTGCCTTGTTTTTGACGCAACACAAAGGTAATTCCCTTGCTATCTAACCAATTCGCTAGTTTGATGCTATGAAATTCTCTATCGCCTAATATCAGTATTTGATATCCTTTAAATAACCGCAGCAGTGGTCGAATTAACTCTTTCTGCTCACCTAAATTACTACATCCTCTTTTGGGTAACAATAGCCAGTACACAGGTATTGCTCTTTTTTGTTCAATTAGGCTGATTACAAATACGTTTTCTGACCGCCATTGGGTTCTATCAATGGCGAATATCAGTTTTTTATGTCCACGCATATGGCTGTTTCTTACCCATCTTTTTATTAGGGGAAACCACAGGTATTGAATTGATAATTGGGGGATTAATAAAAATCTTTGTATACTCCTTCGTCTACTCTCAAATTTTATTGGTTGTGGAAATATAGATGAGAGCTTTTCTATCGTTACAGTTTTATGAAACTGTAACAGCATCACTAAGATTTCTAGCATCTTGTACTGCGTAGGTGTCAGTACATTTTGAGCGCAGTTTTGGTAGAATTTAGGTAACATTATCATTTGATAAGTCTTGTTGAGAATACCTGGCCTATCTTTTTTTACCCCAAAACGGTCACACTCTTCTACTGTCTTTGCTTCAGCTGCTTTGTCACCCCGTCAGCATTTGTATCTTCTAATTTGTAGCCACCACTTTTAAAGTCTCGAAATATTTCTCGGAGGCGGAGTGTCTCCGACTCCGAGAAATATCAAAACGTTTTTTATAAGCATTGATAGCCGACCTCGTTGAGAACACAATCATCTAGGGGTTCAGGCGGGATACGTGCAAAATGGGACACGATGCAAATTTTTGTTAACATCCTTGCAATAATGCAGACTTTGTGGCTATTATTTTACCAAAACTGACTCTGTTGATGCAGAGTATATTGCATACTCCTCTTACGTTTAGCGTCCTAACTCATCTGGCTATTGCTATACAATGGGGGGTTTTAAAAATTTGCTTCTATCTCTATCAGACATCCCAATAAGGTAACAAAAGTTCTCTGTATAAATTATGATATGGATTTTTTATAAAACCCCTAACTATATCACAAAATAATTATGCAAGAGGTATAATGATTAAGCCTTGGTAGAGCATTTCATAAATTCGTGACAGATGAGCGACCTACTGGTAAGGCTTGAAGAGATTCGATAACGCTACAAACTTGTTAAATCTTTTACTTATTATTTTTTTTTGTTGACTTGAGATACTCCAAATTTCTCGTAAAAATAATGTGCCAACAAACCAAGGCTCAAGTAAGTAACGTCTCCAAAGTCTTTTAGGTTCACACAACAAGCGATACAACCATTCCAAGCCCACCCTTCCCATCCAGCGAGGAGGAGTGGGTATTGCTCCTGCTACATAGTCCATGCAGGCTCCACTAGTCAAAATAGTGTTGGTGTGAATATGTTCAAGATTTTCGGAAATCCAATACTCTTGGCGTGGCATACCCATCCCCACCATTAATACATGGGGTTTGTAAGCATTAATTGCAGCCAGAGTAGCGAGATTTTCTAGACTATCTTTATCCATATCAATATAGCCATGAGCGCAAGCAATCTGTAAACCAGGAAATCTCTGGCGCAAAATACTTGCTCCTTGTTCAGCAACTCCTGGCTTTGAACCTAAATAAAATACACGCCAGCCTTTATTAGCTGCTTCCGCCATCAGAGGCCATATCCAGTCAGCATAGGTTACTCTTTGTTCTCGTTTCATTGGAAAACCCAACAGCTTTCCAAAAAACACTAAAGGCATACTATCAATATGGGTATACTGTGCCTTGGCATAAAAAGATTGCATTTTTGGAGCATTATGGAAGAGATAAAGACTATGCAAGTTGTGATTAGCAATAATCCATTTCTCATTCTTAGCAATAGATTCTTCAATCAATAAATTTAAGTCGAGGATAGAGAGTGCGTCCACTTGAGCACCAAGGAGTTTATAAGAAAATCGCTTTTTCATCTCTTGTTTTTCTTTTGAAAGCATGATAGTTTATCTCACAGCAAAAGTGAGTGTTTTAAAATTAATTTTGAGCAGTATTTCAATACTTGAATATTGAAATATTTAAAAAAGCTAAGTAATTCTTAGTTATAATATTATAAAAAAATAAATATAACTAAGAATTACTTACTTTCATTCAGGAGGATTTTCGTGATATTCTGTGCTCTTGCATTCCAGGAATATTTTTGTGTAATTAAGGTATATGCTGTATCTACAAGTGATTGATACTTTTCAAGATTGGAAGCTGCATCTAGGACTGTGTTAGCGACTTCTTCGCTAGAGTATCCTGTGACTAAAAGATGTTCTAAATGGCGAAATTCTTCTAAACCTCGCAAGCCTTCTGGTGTTGATACAACTAACTTTCTACTAGCGAAATAATCTAATGCTTTATTGCGAGCGCCACCTGCTACGGCTTGTTTTGAGAATGGCAGCAAAGCAATATCTGCATATTTAAGATGGGCAACAAAATCTTCTCTCTTCGGTAAAAAGCCTAAAAAAGAAATATTAGAGGGTATTGGTTCTGAAATATCACTACTATCCCTACCAATGACAACAAAATGTACTTTCTGCTGATGACTTTCAAGATATTTAGCGACCTCAATAGTCATTGACACAGACATATCATTAGTTGGAAATTGAAATGTTTTTGGAGCAATAAGAACCACTATTTTCGCGGGTTTTAATGCTTGATAGGGGTCTTTATCGGGAAAATATTTTGTATTGAGTAAGTCTTCAGTCACTCCGTTACCGATACAATAAATCTGCTGTGGAGTTTTACCATAACACTGGGAAATCAGTTTAGGAATTGATTCACCTGCTGCAATAATTGGACTGCCAGAGAATATCAAAATTCCCTGAGCAATATATGTCTTAATACATTGTGCTAACTCTTTAAAAGGATTGTCAACTGAAAACAAACGCATCCAGTATTCATATGCCGAAAATGTATGAAAATCTAATACAAGAGAGGAACTACTGTGTTTTCTAAACTTCAGTGAAATTAAAGCAGCCAATCCAGGTAGTGTTTCTTGAGCATACACGATATCTGGACAAAACTCGTCAATGCACTTTTCTATAGTTTGAATATATGACTTTAAGCTTCTTGAGCCAATCGAAACAGAAGGTGCATAATTAACAGATGAACAATCTAATCCTAACTGAAAAACATCAAAATATTCAGTAAGATATTGTCCTAAATAAAAAGGTCTAGTAAATGCACCAAATGGTTGACTAGAGTCGAGTGTTGAGACAATTAGTAAGCGTTTACCCATAAAAAAAATGATTGCTGATTATTTCAAAATTTAAAAAAATTTATTTTTAAAACTGCATTAGCCAACTGATTGAGATGGTTATAAATTCTCAAAATATTATTGGCTAATGACTTTGGTGCAAGTATCAAACTTATGAGTTAACTTAATTGATGTCCTCAGAAAATGTGGGTGAAATTGCCAAATTCTTGTAACCAATAATTGCTCTGATATAGGGTAAGAACCAGTAAAGTATCCAGAATGGCCCAGAGTGTCTGCTACAAAAGATAGTCCAGGATTTCAATGGAAATCCTTTAATTTGCAGCACCTTTTTCAAGCGTTCTAATATATTTAAATTGGTATCAACCCAACTATTGCGGGTAGAATTTTTAGTACAAGTACCAACATATCCAGGCGCTACCCATATTTGACAACCCAATTTACGCGCTCTGAGGGCATAATCTAAATCTCCTAAACTGTGAACAAAAGCTATATCAATATTGCCAACTTTTGCGGCAACAGTTTTAGGAATTAGCACGCAGTTACCATACATAGCATCGCATTTTTGGATAATGGAACTTGGTTCTAAAAATTCAAACTTGTTAGAATACCACTTTTTAGATTTTACTGCTCCTCCATAAGTTGCTCTTCCTGTCATTGGGTCTTTAGTTGAACCAACTACAATTGAGTCTGGATAACCTTGTTCAGTCAAATTTTGATGAGTCTGCAATAATTTACTCACAGCATTGGCTTCCAGAAATGTGTCATCATTCAACCACAGATAATAATCATATTGATGTTTTATCGCCTCACCAAAGGCGAGATGCATTCCTCCTACCCAAAATAAATTGCCATTACCCTGAAGAATTTGTACCTTTGGATATTCTGCTTTGACAGCCTCTGTCGTCCCATCAGAGCTACCATCATCAGTTAAATAAACATCACAATCATTTTTTTGCTGATATAAAGCATGTAGACATGCAAGAGTTGTGTAATGCCTGTTATGGCAGGTCATAATTACGGCTAGGTTTGCTTGCTTCATTTCATTTTCCTCATATAATATCTCTGAATGAAAATAATAAAGTTATACGTCATTTTTAGAAATTTACCTTCATATCCGAACATCAAATTTCTCACTTCCATATAATTTTAGATAAGCTTAAAATTTAGCCATCTTTTCTATCCAGCCACTCAAGTTAATATCTAAATTAAAGTTACTTAGTTTTTGCTCCATTCTTCTGACTACCAACATATTTCGATGCAAAACTGATACGCGAGGCATATTAAGTCTGACAACCTCTTGACATAACCATCGATATTTATCTGAATTGATATTGATTTTTTTCAATCTTTTGATTTGTGCATTCCAATCGTTATAGAAGAATAAGTTGAAATAATGAATGGATATAACATCATCCCAATGTTTAATTTGTAGTTCTGTTGATAACCGGTTATGTAAAGGTAATGGATAACTATAATTAGGAGGAAGATGTTCGACGTGTTCTTCCAAGGCACATAAAGTTACCGACAAAACAGACTGCTCAACAAAATAAATACCCTGGGGAGGAGTAATATCCAGCCGCATTACTTTTTCAAAATTCTCTTTCCAAGTTGTAAATATACCTGCACTCCTTCTCACAGCAACCAAACCAGAATTCCAGTAGGCTCTGATTCTTTTATTACCAATTGGTGTGTCAACAAATACCTCACGCTTTACCCCCAGGACTTCATATAGTTTTTGCCAATACCATTCTTGAGGGTCTCGCAGTCCTGTAGAACCAATTCCTTGACCATACTCAGGACGTATGCGAACGTTACAATTTACTGACAATAAAAATTCTTTTGGTTCAGAAAAAAAGCATTTGTCACTGTCTAAAAAAACTAATATTTCTGCATCAATATTTTGTTCTGCATAGGCACAAACCAAGGGTTTATTCGCTAAATAATATTCATGAAATTCTCGATTTATAGGAACTTGTTGATGAGTCACCTGCAACGCTTCAAACGCTTGTTGGGTTTGCTTTGATATCGGTTCACCTACTCTAGGATGAAAACTATATATAGGTGTATTTTTCAATTCGCCGCAGAACTTACGAATACTTTCTGCAAGCATCAAAGATTGACCTTCTAAACGACCAGGTTCTGTACAAATTATAAAAGCTATAGGTATTGACATATTATGAAGTATTTGTTTAGTAAGTTAATTACTTAATGAAGATTTCTTTGCGTTCATCAATATTTCCTGAAACAAAGCTGAATAACGACGTGCTTGAAGTTCCAGAGTGAATTCTTGTTCGGCTTTCTGGCGAGCATAGAATGACAGCTTTTGCAGCCTCTGTTCATTTTCAAGTATCCAGGTAATTCCTTTGGCAAAATCCTCAACTTCATAAGGTTTAGCCAAATAGCCGTTCTGCTGATGATCAACAATATCTTTTAAGCCAGTAGAATTAAATGCAACAACTGGAGTACCACAAGCGAGTGATTCAGAAGCTGTCTGTCCAAAAGATTCTTGAAGAGACGGTACAAGCATCACATCAGCTGCTGAGTAAACAGTTGCTAAAGATATATCATCGTGTAAATGTCCCAAATAGTGTGTTTTTAAGCCCAAATCAGGTGGATTTTCGGGTTGAGATGCACCGAAAATAACGACCTCAATCTTATCTTTCCAACCAGATTTGCTTAATTCTTGTAGTGCTGGTTGCAGGTAATGAAAACCTTTTCTACAGTCATTGGTTGCATCTAGCGCTCCAAATAGAATGAGTTGTTTATCTAGAGGTAAATTCAGTAGTTCTCGCGCTAAACTTTGATGAACAGGTTTATACTTTTGAGTATCCAGCCCATTCGGAATTACTTCAATTCGCAAATTCTTAAACAGAGAACTAGATTTAGCGCATTCGGCTAACCAAGAACCTGGCGAAACAATTGTCAGATTTAAATTTTTCAAAGCTTTGGCTTTACGCTGCCATACCCAATGGGATAAATCCCAATCCTTTTTGCTATTCAGTTGAGGACAGGCTCCACACGAGATTTGGTAGCGATCGCAATCTCCAGCATAGCTGCATCCTCCAGTAAATGCCCACATATCATGAATTGTCCAGACCAAAGGGCGCTTTAGTTTAGCAAGAGTTTCTATTTGCATAAAAGCTGCGCTAATCCAATGCAAATTGATTATGTCTGGATTAATCCGAGCAACTTGAGAAATAACTCTATCTGGCAACCATTGAATAAAAAATGGAGTATTTTGGTTTTGAGAATAAAGCTTTAAAGGTAAAGTTTCAAATGTCAACTTTGCCTTAGCGATGCCTTGAAATAATCTGAGCTTAGGTGCAATTACTGTTTTGTCATCAGTAGATTTTTCTTGCACCAGCATTTGTGATTGTAAGTCAATATTTTGCAAACCTTTGTGCAAGCGATATGCAGCACGAGCGGCACCACCAGCTACATCCTGAGTGCTAAGAAGCAAGACGTTCATATTAGTACTCGTTAAATTGAAAAAAATATACTTGATAATACTGATTCTCTATCGCAGAGAATCAGTATTAGTTGGTTGGCTTGATGCCCTCACAATATAACGAGCCTGGTAGATATACTGTTCCATCAGCATTAATATCTAAGACTTCATCACTAAAGTTTGGAATATCACTTGTATGGGCATCCAAAAATTTAATATCCGAAAAACCAACTCTTTCAAAGAGCGTTTTCATACTATAGCTATCATACATCCACTTATGTTTTTCACCAAGGGATGTTTCATCTATCAGAGACTTACGGAGATACCGTGGTATTAACTTCTTTACCATGTCAATATAGAGGTATTTAAATTTGTTTCTGAGTTTATTTTGATTGATACTAAATACCTTTTGTAATAAAGAAGTAGTATTATTTGCTATCTCTTCTTTGATTCTAACACCTGTTCTTGCTTCTACATAGCTTATGGATGATTCATCATTGTTTTCAAGCACTTGTCGCCAAGAAGTTTTCATCAAGCCACCATGTTCTGTTCTGACCAATTGGTCGATTAACTCAATAATAATCCATTCATATTGTTTCCTTGCTTCCTCATTTTCAATACTGTCGATAATTCTTAAATATTCCCGGCATGTTCGCTCTAAGTCAGGAACAACGATCCGTAAAATGCCTTGAGGTTTTAGAACTCTATAACATTCTTTCACCAGCATTTCTCCAGTGTCCTTAGAGAAATGCTCTAAGACATGACTGCTATAAATGATATCAAAATAATCTTTAGGGTATGGAAGTGGTTGCAGTAAGTTATGGGCAATTACTTCAGGATGCTCAGAATTAAAATCTATATTGACCCATCCAGAACAAAATCTGTGTCCACATCCAAAATTTAACTTTTTCATGCTTTTTCTCCTTTCAATTATGCAAGTATGTAAACTATTTACCTATTTATATATTGGTGTCCGCTGATAACTAAGAGTTAGAGATAGAGAGGTTGTGACATACATCAACCAATTCCAACTGGGAGTTAATAATCTTGCTTCTGAGAAATTCACTATGACGATGAGAACTAGCATCTGCATTGGCCAATAATCTTCCGGTTTTTCTGCCACTGAAACAATTCGAGTCAGTGCCATTACGAAAAACCGGGTAAATCCTGCTGCAAAAGTCAAGAAACCTAAGAATCCTAATTCTAATAATAGTTCTAAAAAACCATTGTGAGCATTACTTGCCCAATCATAAGTGGCTCTCAAATTAGATGCAGCATTACTAGTCCAAAATCCCGAATATCCATAACCTAGCCAAGGTCTTTCCAAAACCTTAGGCATCACTAGCTCCCAGAGGTCAGAGCGTCCATTTAAGGTAAGGTCTTTACCAGAACTACCAACTACACTTTCGGCATTATTGATCAGTAACATTGAAAAAATAATCAGTAACATTAAAGCTGAAGTAATCATAATAACTTGTAATTTATAATTAGTTTTTTTAAAGGATTGGTAGAAAGGCAAAAGTAATATCATTGTCAATAGTATTGCCAAAGATGTTGTTGAGCGTGAGAGGATAATTAAACATATAGATAACCCACATAGTGCCCACATCAACCAGCGATATCGATAGCTACTAAGAGCAAGATGTAAAAAAACTCCTGCACTCCAATTCATCATGTAACCTAATTCATTTTTATGACCATAAATTCCGCTCCACATATCTAATAATTCAGGTGATTTGTGAATATAACCTGGTATGAATGCAGAGAATATCATAGATAATAATGCAGCAGCACCAAGCGCCCAAGCTATTAACCTCATTTGTTCCCTAAGGGGATAACGCATTGCCAAATAGATTGCAATAAAATATATTCGGATTAGACCTTTTATATCTTTTAGAGTAGAACTTAGGTCTTCTGACCACAATATAGAAAATATAACTATTGCTAGTAAAAAAAACTGTAATGGACTTTTGGCAATTACATAAATAAAACCTTTCCAGTATGAGATTAGGAAATAAAATAAGATTAAATATGAAACTATATTGAACAAAGTATCTACCTTATCGCCTCCAAGGGTAGACATGGAAACTTCTTGTGCAGGGTGTATTGTTAATGCCCCTACAGCAATGAGTAATAGCAATATAGTTAATATTTTTTCTGTTAATTTCACCTTAATTTCTGACATTTAATTTATCTCTTAATTTACTACAACATTCATCACTACTATTTTTTTATACTTGAGTAATTCAATCTTTTCTTCACTTCCTCTTTAAAAATATCCAATGCAGTTGCTTTATAGACTGTTTTCTGCGTAAAATTATCTGCCTCTATATTCCTTACAATAAACGGTGGATGTTTTAAGGGAAACTCCATTGCTTGCATCGACATATTAATGAACGAAAATTCTTGGCTGGAAGTGAAATGAGTTGCGTCTGCACCAACACCAACATTAGAGATTAAATTGACATTGGGAATAATGCTTAAGCTACCCTGTATCCAGCAAGCAAATGTCCATTGGTAATCCCAAGTTATACCTGTAGGATTGTTATAAACAGACTGAAATATTCGTTGCCAATAATTTACTGCTTTTGGGTATATAAGAATGTCATGTAAAAGGTTTTCTGCTTGCACCTCTTTCCAGAGTTTGATGGTCAAATCATAATGTTGCCAAGCACGTCTCCAACTTGCCCAACCCCAGCAGTGGTTGTAGCGAGAAAAATAGTAACTGTAATTTGTGCGTTCTCGTCCGAATTGAATATTTTGAGCAGAGATTGTGGAGATTCTGGTATCGTTTCTATATTTTTCTAGCAGTTCTTCAGCAAATCTGAAAAATGTTGAGTGGGGGATACAATCATCTTCTAAAATAATTGTCTCTTCAACATTATTAAATACCCAATCTAAACCACTAGATACTCGTTTTGCACAACCTAAGTTGATATCAGAATAATTCTTAATAACTTCGCAGTCCCAATCAACTCTTTCAATAATTGCCCGGGCTGCTTCACACTTTTCCGCCTCACCTTCGCGGTCAGTGCGGGGACCATCTGCAATTACAAAAAGTTTTGTTGGCTTGGCTTGGCGAATAACTTCAAAAACTTTCTCTGTTGTTTGTGGGCGCTTGAAAATAATAAAAGTTACTGGTGTTTGCATCTTTGATTAATTTAGGTAATGTTCTTGATATGGAAAGGTTAGATAAGAACGATCAATATTTGTAAAAAGGAAGAAGCGATCGCACCTGAATCTTAAATATTTTTTGTGTTCTTGGATCAAATGCGTTAGAGAGAAAAGCAGCAGCAGCTTGAGATATTATTGTTGCGATCGCAGCCCCAAGTCCTGCATATTTAGGAATAAGCAATAAATTGAGAATAATGTTTAGTATCGCCCCAAATAAAGTCTTACCTAAAGAAACGTGGTTTAAACCTTCAGCAATAAACCAAGGTGATGTTGCAAGACCCATAAATACAAATAAGGAAGTCCAAATATGAACTGCTAATATTGTTCCTGCTTCTGCATATCCACTTCCAAACATCACCATAATTATCTTGTCAGACAGGAATGTCAGTGGAAGAGCAATTGCAAAAGATATACATGTCATTAGACTGAGTAATTTTCCTATTCGCTGATAGTAAAGACTTTCTGATTTTTCCTTAGCTGCGTAAATTGAAGGAGCGACAGAAGAAACAATAGCCCCCGGAATAAAATACCAAATTTCAGAAACACGGACAGCAGCAGAATAAATTCCAACCTCACTATTTCCGATCATTTGACCTAACATCACCTGATCTATTCTCATATAAATCAGGATAGCGAACCCCGAAAAAATTAGAGG
The DNA here is from genome assembly GCF_017115025.1 of Nostoc sp. NOS(2021). Lineage (GTDB taxonomy): Bacteria > Cyanobacteriota > Cyanobacteriia > Cyanobacteriales > Nostocaceae > Nostoc. The sequence continues at coordinate 14,868 of NZ_JABXKM010000239.1, forward strand.
CAAACTCTCTTTCAGAAGAGTTTTAGCAGCAGGGAAACTCCAACGCCATAACCACAATGAAGACCCTTTGACTTGGTAAATAATCAGCAAGCCAATTGCACTCATCGCAAATTCTGCTAATGTTACCCAAGCAAAAGCTATCAATGGTGCTTTTGTTAAAATTAGTGCGATTTTGATGACACTATTTAGTAGAAACGCTGTGTTTTTAGCGATCACAGCGTATTTTGACTGCACCTGTGATTGAAACCAAACTTCAATAGTATCAGTCGCCCTAAAAATTCCTGCCATTCCTAAAATTGCCACTAGCCATATCTTCAGTGTTTCATGCTCACCTAAGAAAAACATAGTACTAACTGCCAATAAGACAGAAGCAATTCCACCCAGCAATTTTAGCCAAAAAGTGGTTCCTAAAATTTCCTCTTTGTTTGATGATTGACGGACAATATGGCGAACTACTACGTCGTCCAGTCCTAGAGTGAAAATGGGGCTAAATAAGCTAACAAAAGCTAAAGCATAGTTAAAGAGACCATACTGCTGTACTCCTAAGTAGCGTGCTACCCATACTCCTACGACCAAGCTTGCACCCATACGTAGAATGCGGTCAGCAAACAACCAACCTGTATTGGCAATAATTGCACGCAGCCCAGAACGAGATTTAAATTTTGATAAGTTTTGAATTTTTAATTTATTTAACATTATTTTTATGTTTTTATGAATTAATCATGTGACATTCTCTATCCCTATCAAGCTTTATCGTACAAATTTTTTCCAAGTTACAACATAACGTGGATTTATCCAGTATTTCACATTATTTATCGCAGTTTTTAATTTACCAATCATCAAAGTGTTCAAAAAATAGCTAAATAATAAAACGATGCCCTTTGTTTTCCAAAAAAAATTATGCTCAAACAAAAATATTATTTTTAAATATGAAATAAAATCTTCTACTTTTGGAAATGGTATTGTTTTTAACTCATTAAGAGAAGTGAAAGCTAATAATAACGGTAAACTAAAATTATTTTTTTGCAGAATGTAATTAAATAACGAATTGCGTTTCCAGAATCTCTTGTATTCATAGTTGTTGTCTATATCTAAAAATTTCTTGTTATAATATTGATTACTTTGATGTATTCTATACATGACTAAAGGTTTCGACATATAAAACTTTTTAGCCCCTACCAAAGAAGCTCCCCATACTAGACAGTCATCAGCCCGGACACGCCAATCTTCTATATGTGGAATAGGCAAAATTTTTCTGATTATTTCTTTACGCATTGATAACGTTGAAGTTATAGAGCCAATCCATTCACCAGTGCATAAAGTTTTAATTACCGAATAACCCAAATCTAAATCAACTGTATCAGTTTGAAATATTCCTTCCACTGCCCCAAATTTTTTATAGGCACAAAATATAAAATCACATTCACTCCTCCTACTATAAAAATTTAGGGCAGTTTCTAAATATTCTGGTTCATAGATATCATCGGCATCTAAGAAAAATATAATATCTCCAGTTGCAGCTAAAAAGCCTTCATTAAAAGATGATAATTGTCCTTCATTTTTTTCTTTTAAAATACACTTAACATTAGTTTTTTGGGTAAATTTAGCGATGATTGCCATAGAATTATCCGTGGATGCGTCATCAACAATAATAATTTCATCAAATTGAACTGTTTGATTTAAAGCGCTTTGAATTGCTTCTGACAGAAAGCCAGCATAATTGTAATTATTAATCAAACAAGATGTTTTAATTTTTGTTATATTCATATAAAACTCGGTCTATACTTTATTTGAAGATGGCTTTTAAAACCAAGGTAAGCTCGTCTATCGGGACATTTATATCATCATGAATTAAATGCGGATCAAAATAATCAACAGGTTTTTTGCCATCACCAATCAGGTAAAAATACTCTAATCCAATTTGGTTAGCAATTGCCCAAAAGCATACATTGACATAGTTGGGAGAAAATATTTCTAATACTTTAGCTCCATGATTGCACCAGATCAGGTTACTTAATCCAGCTCCATGAGGAGCAACAATAACTTCCGCATTCGACAAAATATCTATTTGCATAGCAAAACTATATTCTTCAAGGTAAACTGCTGTGAATCCATAATTTGACAAGCATTTAACTACATTTTCCTCATTCTTAACTCTTCTATATTCAGCCTTGGCTCTACTTATATATAGTCTGCTAGGCGTGTTAATATCTGCTTTATTTTTCAGAAAATTTTCTCGCAAAAACTTGCATACCCAAGCTGGAGGATCACCAATACTACCAGGAAGAGAAGGAATAACAAGAGATGCAGCCTGAATGTGGAAATTTGAATCACAAAATAGCAACTTTTTTGATGAAATTCCCAGAATTTCTAGGGATTCAGGTATTGCAGAAATTCCTCTATTGACAATATATTTATCTATACTATCTAAACCCTTTGGAAGAGTTTTTTTAAGAATTTCTAGTCTTGGTAGAGCATCTAATAACCAATGAAAGTATTTTCCTCCAGCACCAGTTGCTAAGACAGCAACAGTTTCAGATACTTGCTCGCATTTGGGCAGCTTGAAATAAGGAAATACATGATGTTCGCTACTCTCAATACCTGAAACATCGCAAAGTAATCTGTCATCATGTGTAATCACTGTACCCGCGTTACCAATAACTCTACCATTGGCGATAGAAATCACAAATGTTTCAGGGTTAGAGTGAATGTATCTAGCATCAAATTTCCAATGAGTTTCTCCCGATATTGATTTAGGAGAATTTCTCTGGGATACAGATGGTGGAAGAAATTTTGTATAGATTACATCATTCAGATTCTTTGTTTGACATAGCTGCCAATATTCTACAGATGAAGCATAGTAGCCTTTTGGTAAGTTAATGTACTTGGAGAGTAGAGGAAGAGATTGAGCAGCATTAACAAGCCAATTCCTAATTTGGTTTGCAAACAACCAAATTTGCTTTTTATATACATATGATTTGACTATCTTTTTTAAAGCAATCATATCTGTGAAAGATATACAAGTCTTTGAAAGAGTGGACATAAACCAAATCCCAAAGCGATAGTTGGGATAGTATTAATTAACGTTCTTTGGAAAATTTTGTTAAGCTGCTAGATACTAAATCTTGTTCAAGTTGTCGTTTTTTGGTGTCATAAAAATAATTCTTAGGTTCATTTTTAGTATTCACACCATTGATGACTATCCCTAACACCTTCTGACCTGACTGTGTTAAAAACTCTTTAGCTGCATTCGCACTGTTCAAGTCAACCACTCCAGGACGAACGACTAATAAAATACCGTCAGTGAGGGTGCTTAAAACAGCAGCGTCTGCTATTCCTGATAGAGGTGGAGTATCAAAAATTACAAGGTCATAATCTCTCCCAAAGTTACTAATTAATGTAGCCATGCGTTGAGAATCTAGCATTGCTACTGGATTGGGAGGCAAAACTCCGGAACTAAGAACCTCCAGATTAGGCATTACTTCTTGCACAGCTGCATCTAAAGAAACTTCGCCAAGAATGACATTACTTAGTCCGATTGCATTTGTTAGCCCCCAGATATGATGCTGTATGGGATGACGCATATCTGCATCCACCAACAACACCCGACGGCCTGCCTGAGCCATAGTCACAGCTAAATTGGCAGATACGTCAGACTTTCCTTCTTTGGCAACGGAACTTGTAACTACAATGCTTTTGAGCGGCTTATCAGAACGGAGGAACTTCAAGTTCACTTGTAGTATTTGGTATGCGTTACCAACAGGGAAGTAAGGAATATCTCTACCAATGATTTTGGGAATAGGTCTATCGAGTCCTGCTATAGAAGAATGAGCTTTACCATTTCTACCTTGTGTCGGAATCACTCCCAAAACACTGTATTTCAAGACTTCTTTGGCTTCTTTAACCGTCTTCACCGAGCGGTCTATCAAGTCTAAACTAAAGGCGACAATGATGCCTAAGAAAAGACCAATTCCTCCTCCACCAACAATAAACAGGATTTTGCGAGGTCCTTCTGCTTTATCTGGGATTAAGGCATAGGAAATGACGCGAGCATTAGGAATCTTTTGGTTCTGTGCAATATCAATTTCTTGGCGTTTCTTTAAGAGTGTTTCGTAAGTCGTTTGAGCGGCTTGCAGCTTCCGTTCTAGCTCTCGTTGATTCTGTTCTAGCCTTGGCAAATTATTTGCTCGTTTGATGTACGCATCTTGCTGTCGCAAGAGTGTAGCAATTTGTCTCTCTAGACCAACGCGTTCTGCCTGAGCATGAGTAATATCTGCAATTAGGCTTTGCCGCAGTTGTCCAACCTGTAAACTTCCCTCTGTTATCTGCGCTGTACCCGCTACTTGTCCGGTCCGCTCTTTTAGCAAGCTCTTAAGAGCTACGACTTTTTCTTCTAAGTTAATAATTGTAGGGTGTCCAGGTTCAAAACGAGTCCGCTCTAGTGCCAGTTGGCTTTCTGTTTCTTGGAGTTGGGCAAGCACTTTCTGAACCCCAGGTGCTTGACTCAATTCAGATTCGATTACACCTTGTTGTGAATCTACCTGAGCTTCACTGCGTAACTGTTCTAAACGACCTTTGACATCATCTAGTTGAGCCAAACCTTGAGAAATTTGGTTTCCTAACTTGGAAATCGTATCGACTGCTGCAGTTGCTTCTTGGTCCAAGACAACAACTTTATTCTTTTCTTTAAATAGCCGCAGTTTTGATTCGGCTCTTCTGACAATTTCCTCAGCTTTGGGTACTTCCGTTACCAGAACCTCTTTGGCTGTCAGTGCTTCATTCTGATTAGCCTTGATATTTAGGTCGATATAACTGTCGATAACTTCATTGACGATTTTGGCAGCCAGTTCAGGGTTACTGCCTTTATAAGAAAGTTGTACAACATCAGTACCTTTGATTCCTTCTATTTTTAGTTGTTTTGCCAAGTCGGGAATCGACAGCGGTTTGCCTTTACTATCTTTGAGGTTGAGGGAATTAATTGTTTTCTCAATCACTGGATTTGAACCAACAATTCTCACCTGAGTTTCCAGGGGATTGTCATTCACATTCAAAGCTTCCAGGCGTCCTATGTCTTGCGTTAACCCTGTGAGTGAGGAAGAGCGATTTGTTTTAATCATCAAACTTCCTTCTGCCTTGTATGAGGGTTTTAGTGAAAATGCATACAAGTATCCAAGAGTAACAGCTATGCCAAAAATTCCTACTAGAGGTAGCCAACGCCGTTGAAGAATTTCTAAGTATTTCTGAATATTTATTTCTTCAAAGTTGGGTAAAGATTCCATCGTCATAATATATACAAGTTTTATAAGAAAAGACTATTTACTTACAGCAGTATTTCCCGGCAGTAGCACTGTAGTCTACTTGGCGGTGGTAATATTTGCGTTAATTGTCAGCTAATGCCTTTTTGTTGAGGTTGTTCAATACCTAAAGTAAACTAATAGCTTCATCAGTGGCAATATTAACTGATATTGCTTGATATTCTCCTGACAGCAAAAACAGGATAACTCACAACTTTCTCCCTGATTTAGAGGCTTTCCATTTTTTTGGTTAACTTAGTTTTGTGTTATTACTGATGCAACTATTGATTAGTAATCTAATACTCAATATCATATTGTGTAAGAAGACTTAATTGCATAACTTTACAAACAATTCATACATGGCAGTATATTCGCTGATTGTGAAAAGACAAGAGTAATTAATTGCTTAAGGGTAAGGAATAGAGCAATTGTGCTAGCCTACAAGCAATGGAACCGCTCCAGAGGTAGGCTTTGTGCAGTTAAAAGAAACACTTGGAAAGACTGGATGGATATTTATGTAAGCTGTTTAAAAAGCTTTCAGCAACAATTAATTCTTGCTCTGAATAATGGTCAATTTTGAAAACGATACGGGACTGGCAATACTAGAATTCTGTGATTTGAGTATGGAACTTGTAAAGACTTGCGATCAGTATATATGTTGTCTAATCTGTGTAACCTGATGGTAACACCCATGAGAGATAAACGGCTAGTAAGTAAGTTGGCACAATACAACCAAACTATGTGAATAAAGACAAACTAGGCTATAACCCTCTTCCTTCCTGCCTCTTTGAAGTTTGAACGCCGATTTCCGACGCTCGAACTTCTGTCTGCCTCCTGCTTTATGCCAACGACAAATTTTGACGCTAACCTACTTGATACTTATAATATTGTATTATTTAGCACAATTACAGTAGGAAGCAGATAACAGGCGAGTGTCAAATTCCGACGTGGTTAGAGCATGGATTGCTCAACTGTCTCCTCTCAGAGAAAAGTCTACATCTGACTAGACTTCACTATATTTTTAATGAAGTTTACCTATACTTCTTACTAGTTGTGTTAATCTGAGGTACTCAAACTAGGCTGCTATTTTTTGGTTTTTGTATCTAAGCCAATTGTAATTATTAAACTGACATTAAATGTTAAGGGATTGAATTATGAAATCTTCTTCTATCATTTTAGTCGTTGTGATTAGCGCACTCGCTCTCCCCCAGAGTGCCTATGCCAACCAAGAGAATATTCCCATGACAAGAGGCGATGCTCCAAAGGAGCCGTTTCACTATCGCAATCAGGCTGGAGTTTTATTGACGGAACCAGCCACGATTAACACGACATGGAGTAATTTTATCGGACAGACTAATAATTCAAAACACACTGCTGAATCAATTTCGCTAGTGCGGGAGCAAGGCTGCCAAAATATTAACCCGCTTGAGTTCATCAAGAACCCAGACGCTTTCTTTAAGCAATGTCAAAAGTCAACAAATACCCAAAGTTCTGAGCCAATTGAGTATCTCAAGGTTCCTAAACTCGATTCTGGTATTAGTGTGACAGTTACTAAGTTTTGATATAGGAACTTTTTTAACAAGAGATAACTAATTCTTGCTAGTGTAATTTATCTAGATAATTTACGTTAAAATATGGATGAAATATTTATGCTTGCTGCTTTAGCTCAAAGCAGAAAAGCAATGCCTGAATGTTTGCCGAACCCACCAGTCGGCTGTGTAATCATAGATGTCCAACAGATAGTAGCCCAAGGATACACGCGGGCACCAGGAAAACACCATGCTGAAGCTGACGCACTTAACCAGATTCAAGGCAAAGCTTTCGACTTCTTGAAAATGTATGTAACTCTTGAACCTTGTTCTTTTCATGGACGCACACCTGGATGTGCTTTAGCGATCGCTGAAGATCCTCGTATACATGAAATATATGTATCTATAGTTGATCCAGACCCCCGTAATAATGGTCAAGGATTGGACATTCTTAGAAAATCAGGAAAGACAGTTAATGTCGGGTTATGCGCCAATGAGGTGAATGCTTTTCTTAACCAATATCTAATAAAGTGATGGTTGAAAAGTTAGGTTAAAATTGCAACGTTGTACCATTTTCCCAAAAATCTTTGTAATAAGTCAATTATTTATATAGAGGCATAACTGTGTAATTGTGTCAACTTAAGGTGAAAACTCGTTAAGCGACAAAGCTTTAAGATGTTGTCTCGTTAAGAGTCTCAGATGATTTCCGACTTATTCCACAAGTGGGGAATCTTATCGTATCAACCACTCACCTCTAAAGGTAAATCTTTTGACTTAAATTAGAATATTAATGGCGATGCCTACCGTGGTAACAGAGCAGCGCCGTTGGCGCAGCCTCTCGTAGAGAAGTGCGGCAAGCTACGCGGGTGTTGCTGTCTTGCCAAGTATTATCCTTGGTGTTAATGTTACCACTGTTACTACTTTTAGTCCCAAAAATGTCTCTAGGAGTAATTATATTCATAATACCGCATCCAATGCAGATGTCTGCGTACAGTATGACACAAGTGCAATTGTCACAGATACCCGCGTCTTTGTCATCCTAAATCTCTAATTACAAGTATTTGACCGGACTCCTAAAGAAAGCTATTCTTGAGCAGGGGGAGCAGGAAAAGTGCTTTCTTTCATGGTTAACGATCGCCCACTACGTACCCAGCTTAATATGATTGGATTATGTAGCAAAAAATTAGAGGTAAAAAATGGACATTTTATATTTAATTAATTCCATTTAATCAGAATTATATGGAAGTATAACCAGATTATTAGCACTTAAAAAAATCTGTGGTTTAATAATTCGGAATTATGTTGGTATTTGCTGTTAGTAATTTGTCTCTTCGGTAATGAAATCGTTGCTAAGTCAATTATTCATTTTTTCCCCGAACTATATTGGATAGTTAAACTAAACAGAATTGTGTTTGAAAATATGCAAAAATCAATAATAAAGGAGTGTAATTACTTCAAAAGATATGCGGATGATCCTTTGGGTAATTGATTTGTAACTGGTGATGATGTTAGTATTAAGGGGTGGGTTGATTTTGGGTTTATTATCTCCAACAATTGACTTGTAATGTATCATAGACCAGAATTCATCAGTATTGCCAATTGATTGATTAGCAGTCTGAAATGGCTAGGTGTCTGAATATCTAGACTTGATACCAATAAATTGATGAGGTTACAGAAGAGCAAATAACCATGAGCAACTTAACATCTCCACATACCGAAGTTCAAAAAACGAAGAAAAAAAGTTTAGCTGCAGATAAAAAACCTCGAGCTACAGATGATATTGTGCGTAGTTATCTGCAAGAGATCGGGCGTGTAGATTTGTTGACTCGCGAACAAGAGGTTATTTTTGCCCAACAAGTGCAGCAGATGATGAATTTACTAGCTGCTAAAGAAGAATTGGCTATGAAATTAAAGCACCAACCCACGCTGCAAGAATGGGCAGATCAGGTGGAGTTAAGTGTTGAGGTGCTAGAGCAACAGCTAAATTTAGGACACCAAGCCAAGCAGAAAATGATTCAGGCTAATCTCCGGTTAGTGGTAGCAGTGGCGAAGAAATACCAGCACCGCAACCTGGAATTTATGGATCTAATTCAAGAAGGTACTTTGGGTTTAGAGCGAGGGGTGGATAAATTTGATCCCGCTCTTGGTTATAAGTTTTCTACCTACGCTTACTGGTGGATTCGTCAAGGAATCACACGAGCGATCGCTCAACAAGGACGTACAATTCGTTTACCGATCCACGTCTTTGAGAAACTGAACAAAATTAAACGGGTGCAGCGAGAATTATCTCAACAGTTGGGTCGCGTTCCCACTACTGCTGAAATTGCCAGCGCCTTATCTTTGACACCTAGCCAAGTTCGAGAGTGTTTGTACTTGGCTCGTCAACCCTTTTCCTTAGAGGCGCGAGTTGGTGAACAACAAGATACAGAATTGCAGGACATATTGGAGGATGATGGCCCTTCTCCCGAAGACTATGCCGTTGAAGAATCTCTCCACGAAGACTTACAAGACTTGTTGGCAAAGCTGTCTCCTCAGCAGCGAGAAATATTAACCTTGCGCTTTGGTCTGAGTGATGGATATGAACTTTCTTTAGCACAGATTGGCGATCGCATGGGTATTAGTCGAGAACGGGTGCGTCAGATAGAGCAAAAAGCTCTCAGTCTCCTCAGACGGCAAAAGGAACAAGTACGTAGTTATCTAGCTAGCTGAGATCATTTTTTCACAATGTAGGGCATTTAAAGTTAGGAATTCACCATAATGGCTGTATAAAATTCAGTCATTTTGGGGGAAAATAAACCTAAGTAATCTCTCTCAAAGATTTGATATGAGCACATCAAAGACAGTGCAACAATTGCAGGCACAATGGGTGACTTCTGAAAACTTTCGGCGTTATGGACAGGTGATTTTTGCAAGTCTTGATGGCAAAGCTTACGATGTGGAAGATGCCCAGTTAAACCTGCAAAACGGGATTCCACGATTTTATGTTATGCGGTTGGAGAAGAGAGGGCGAAAGTTTCACAAAATTACTCGCCATGTGCAATGCACTCAATGTCTGGGTTCTTTGTCAGGGAAGGATTGGTTAATTGCAGTTTGTCCTCCTGATAATGATGTGAGTGAACCAGCATTAGAAGAGATTGCTGCTTTCCAGATTCCGGGGAATTGTTTTATCAAGTTACATGAGGGTACTTGGCACGCTGGCCCCTATTTTGACCATGAAGCTGTGGATTTTTATAATTTGGAACTAGCTGATACAAATATGGCGGATCATTTCACCCATGATTTTCTCAAGAGTCATCAATTAGAGTTTGAGATGGTTTAGGTGAGATTGGGTTTAATATATCTAAATCTCAGATGCCCACAGGCAGATTACCAAGTTGAGCAAACAGCTGCATAAACCGTTCAGTATCCACATCTAAACAAGCCTCAACATTGGGGGGATTAGCTTTGTGATCTCTGCGATCGCGTCGATCTGCTAATGACATTCCAGTAGTAAATCGTCCTTGGGTTTCTACCCTTATATAGAGGGACTCTGTTTTGACTAGACTCGGATCAATAGCAACTGCCATAGCTAAGGGATCGTGTAGATAACAACCGTAAAAGCCTTCATTGTCACGATGAAAAGCCATATAAATTCCAGTGCAATCGGCAATAAACTGGGTAACTTTTGAAGGATGACGCTGTAAATTCTCTTCAACAACTTGGCGGGCTAGGGGAGCTTTCATCGTCACATCTAAACCAACTAAGGTCAGGGGAATTCCCGATTCCATCACGATTTGAGCCGCATCGGGATCTACAAAAAAGTTAAATTCCGCTGCTGCTGTAATATTTCCGGGTGCAGTCACAGCCCCACCCATGATCACAATTCGCCCGATTTTTTTCATCGTTGCGCCATCTTTCTGAATCGCTGTTGCTACATTCGTAAGTGGCCCTAAAGCAATAATAGTCAGACTGTCGCCATATTCTTGAGCTGCCTTAAGAAGCAGATCAATAGCATTCTCTGTAGATGGCTCAATAGTAAGTTTGGGATAGCGAGGTGTACCATCAGCTTCCTTAAAGCGATCCAGTTCACCAAGACCATCTGCACCATGAATCCCCGCTGCATTGAAGGTCTGTTTTAACAGTGGTTTTTCACAGCCTTTAGCAACGATGGGCGAAGTATTGGGTTTGACAATACTCACTACGCGCAACACATTATTAGCAGCCTGATCTACGTTAATATTGCCAGCTACAACGGTGACTGCTTTCAGGTCTAATTGGGGTGAATTCAATGCCATAATCACAGCCAAGGCATCATCAACACCACCATCTGTATCTACTATTACTGGGATGGGCTGATTTTGAAGCTTTATCATGCTGATTGCTACTCGATAGAACAGACAAGGGGCTTGAGCAACTTGTTAAAGGTATGCAAACTATCAATTCGAGCGATGCGTTACACTTCTCCCTCTCGTTGAACCAGAAAATGGTTAACCCAATGCGGACTTTAACTCACTTTGTGCTTGTCTCAACGCTTCTGGTAATTTACTCGCATCGCGTCCGCCGGCTTGGGCTAAGTTCGGTCTTCCACCGCCGCCGCCACCACAGATTTTAGCGATCGCACCTACAAATTTACCAGCTTGCAAACCTTTTTTGTTCACTTCTGGACTAAAAGCTGCAACTATACTAACTTTCCCTGCTTCGGGAACAGAACCTAGCACCACTGCACCATTACCAATTTTTTGCAGCAAGCGTTCGGCGGCGGTTTTCAAAGATTCTGGATCAACATCTTCTAATTGAGCGACGATAATTTTATAATCGCCTACAGTTTCGGCTGTTTGCAGCAAGCTGTCAGATTTGGCGATCGCTAACTGTACCTTTAAGGTTTCCAATTCCTTCTGGCTGGTTCTGAGTTCGCTTTGCAGACTTGTGATTCTGTCTGGTAATTCTTCGGGTTTAACTTTAAAGCGATCGCTCAAATCCTTAACTACTTTATCCCGAAGATTGAGATAATCTAGTATTGCCGGCCCCGAAACAGCTTCAATACGCCGCACTCCAGAAGCTACGCCAGCTTCTGAGATAATTTTGAACACGCCGATTTCAGCAGTATTACTGACGTGAGTCCCGCCGCATAGTTCCATTGATACGCTAGGAAAGTCAATCACCCGCACTTCTTCACCATATTTTTCGCCGAACATGGCAACAGCACCCCTAGCTTTCGCTTCTGCTAAAGGTAATACTTCCACTTTCGCAGCATGTGCTTCCGCAATCCAAGTGTTTACCTGTTCCTCAATTTGTTGGACTTCCTCTGCTGTCAACGCACGCGGACAGTTAAAGTCAAAGCGCAACCTGTCAAAGGAAACCAGGGAACCAGCTTGCGAGATGCCATCATCAACGATTTTCTTCAAAGCCGCTTGCAACAGGTGGGTTGCGGTATGGTTAGCTTGGGCGCGACGCCGACAAGCCGGATCAATTTGGGCGGTAATATTATCGCCTACGCGCAGTGTACCGCGTTCGATGCGTCCGAAGTGAACAAAGAAATCAGATTCTTTTTTAACGTCTTCCACCCGAACAACGATACCATCACCAGAGATATAACCGCGATCGCCGATTTGTCCCCCAGATTCAGCATAAAATGGCGTTTTGTCAAGAACAATTTGCACCTGTGTTCCCGCCTCTGCTTCCTCTTGGGAAACACCTTCTACTAATATCGCTTCGACTTTCGCCGTCGTCGCAGGTTGGGTATAGCCTAAAAACTCGGTGACTTGGATGTGTTCTGCTAATTTGTCGAGGGAACCTTGCACAGTTAAATCGATGGTTTCGTGTGCATCTCTACCACGTCCTTTTTGGATTTCCATTTCTGCCTCAAATTCCTCAGCATCAACTGTGAGATCATTTTCAGCAGCAATTTCCTGAGTTAGTTCGAGTGGGAAACCGTAGGTGTCGTAGAGTTTAAAGGCACTTTTGCCGCTGATTTGGCTGTTTCCTTGCTGTTTGAGTTCTTGGACGATTTCCTCCAGCAGTTTTTCGCCTCTGTCGAGAGTGGTGAGGAAATTGGATTCTTCCCGTTGCAACTCAGCTTTAATTGCTGCTTCCCGTTGGCGTACATTGGGGTAAGCTGATTCAGAAAGAGCGATCGCAGTTTCAGCAACTTGGGTGGTAAATTCGCCATCAATCCCAATTAATCGCCCATGACGCACCACCCGCCGAATTAATCGCCGCAGCACATAACCCCGTCCCACATTTGAAGCACGAATTTCATCGGCGATCATGTGGACAACAGAACGAACATGATCACCAATAACTTTTAGGGAAACTTTGGTTTTTTCATCACTTTTGTGGTAATCAATGCCAGCAATTTGGGCGGCTGTTTGGATGATAGGGAAAATCAGGTCAGTTTCGTAGTTATTGGGTACTTTTTGGAGAATTTGCGCCATTCTCTCCAAACCCATGCCGGTGTCGATGTTCTTGTTTTGCAGTGGCGTTAAATTACCTGAAGCATCCCGGTTATATTGCATGAAGACGAGGTTGTAAAACTCGATGAATCGGGAATCATCTTCTAAATCTATATTTTCGTCACCGCGTTCGGGGTGGAAGTCGTAATATATTTCTGAACAGGGGCCACAAGGCCCAGTCGGCCCAGATACCCAAAAGTTATCATCTTCGCCCAAGCGTTTAATTCTCCCTACCGGCACACCGATTTGATCGCGCCAAATCCCAAAGGCTTCGTCATCATCTTCAAAAACGCTGACGACGAGATTTTTTGGGGAGAAGCCAAAGACTTGTGTGGAAATTTCCCAACCCCAAGCGATCGCTTGTTCTTTAAAATAATCACCAAAGCTGAAATTGCCCAGCATCTCAAAAAACGTGTGATGCCGTTTGGTGCGTCCGACGTTTTCGATGTCGTTGGTGCGGATACACTTTTGCGAAGTCGTAGCCCGCTTAAATTCTGGTGTGCGCTGCCCTAAGAATATCGGCTTAAATGGTAACATCCCTGCGATCGTCAACAGCACGGTTGGGTCTTCTGGCACGAGGGAGGCACTTGGGAGAATTTGGTGATCCCGTTGGGCAAAGAAGTCGAGAAATATGTTGCGAATTTCGTTACCGCTTAGGTAGTGGGGATTTGAAGACATAGGTGTTTTTAACTTTAGACTTTAGACTTTAATATTTCCGCGTAGCGGCACTAGATAGGGTATTTTCATAAATAGCTTTATATATTCTTGCATTTTGTTTCATATTACTGCCAGCGAATTGTGCCAGTCGGTGAGCTATATACAGTTATTAGGATGCTTTTAAACCACTACCTTACTTTAGTAGGATGCGCGTAGGCGTAGCCCGTCGTAGACATCGCATTTTGATGGTTAAAATTATTCCTTAAGAAATAAGTTAAAATTCCGATATTGAGGTAACAAATGGCACTAAAGCTGAAAGTATCAAATATTGCTTGTGAGGGATGTGCAGAAACAATTACTGAATCCATCCACGTTATGGAACCTGAAGCCAAGGTGGATGTCGATATTAATGCTAAAACTGTCACGGTAGAATCAGCAGCTTCTGAGGAGTCAATCAAACAGGTAATTGTTGCTGCTGGTTAGGCAGTTGAGGGTTATTGATCCGATTCTAGCTTTTCACCAAAAATTTAGATTTTTATTTCCACCCATGAAAAAGGTAGAAAATAACTAATTTCCGCAAATTAGGCGTAAGCAGAAACATTTTGTTTCTCCTCATAACACATCGTGATACTTTGCTTCAGACCTAATTTAAATTGTAAATTTTTTATCCGATAAATTCGATCTGTAATTGTAGGGATGTTAGTGCCAAAAAGATACTTGCCTTATGAAGAGTGAGTTTTTATACCTATTTGATTCGCGTTTTTTTGCAATTCAACCTTTAACTTAATACTTGATAAAAGCCTAGTACACTGTGGCAAAACAAGTTGCTCAAGCAACTTGTCTTTAGCAGAATTTACACCGTGCTGTACTATTTCTTAAAGAAAAAGGCTTAACTGCTTTTTGGTAGATAACATTTTCATTCCATGAAAATGTTTTGGCTTTTATAATGGAATGAAAAGTTTTATAATTTATTTATTTTTCTCCTTTGGGAGAAATTCTGCTGTCTAACGTGACAGTTATTGCAAACAATTTATTTTGTTAATTACCTCAATAAAATAATACTTAAGAAACTACAGGAATAGTTTTTATGCGTACAAAGAATATTCAGTGTTTTTACTGTGTTAAAAATATTCTGTAAAGAAGACATTAGTTGTCATAAGAGAAGGTTTTAAAAACTGTAGTAGTAGATATAAAGTCTTAAAAGGAGATGAAAGTTAGAAAAATATTGTATATTCAGTGTTAAACAAATCAGATATCAATAAATATAACTTTGCCTAAAACAAGAGATTTACTATTAGGCAGGAATAACAGTAAGTTTTAGTAATTTAATATCTTTAAAATTTAAATAGGATAAAAATAAAGCAATGAATATTTCTATTCTGGTCTTTGGAAAGAATAACTTTATCGCTACACTTCCAGATCAGATCCGTTATGCGACTGCTTTTAGTGTAGAAGTTATAGACAATCTTAATCAGGCAGTGTCGCGAATTCAAATTACGCCCCCCGATATAATAATTGTGCAGGCTAGCTTGGATGGCAGTATGGAACTGTGCAGTTGCTTGAAAGACCAGACAAAGCTATCCTGGATATACTGTATTCTCTTCGAGGATCGTTACCAGCAGCTTACTGATAGAAAGAAGTATGGTTGGCAAAGGGAATTGGAGATGAGTGCTGCGGCATTAAAGCAAGGAGCCGATGCTTATATTTGGCATCTTCTTGAAGAAAAAACAGACAATAGCTTGGCAGAATTGACTGCCAATCATGGACTAATACTTGCTCAATTAACTGTTGGCTTGCGGAAAGCGCAAAAATACCGAGATTTGATTCGGACAAATGATATGTTATCAGCGATCGCCTTAGCCGATTCGTTGACACAATTAAATAATCGCCGTGCTTTACAATGGGACTTACCCAGACAAATTAAAAGAGCTAGGACTCAAAAAACTTCCCTGAGTTTGATTATTCTGGATGTAGATCATTTCAAGAAAGTTAACGATACTCACGGGCATTTAGTTGGCGATCGCATCTTGCAGTTGCTGTGTCAGCGTCTGCGACGCTATCTCCGCTCTCAAGACACAGCATTCCGCTATGGTGGCGAAGAATTTGTGATTCTTCTGGCTAACACTACCGATGACGAAGCACTAGTCGTGGCCCGTCGTCTCAATCGGGTAGTCAGCAACGAACGATTTTCACTCAGCAATAAACTGACAATTAGTATTACCATTAGCCTGGGCACAGCCTGTCTGAAAGCTGAGGATGATGATCAAGGAGAGAGTCTGTTGCATCGTGCCGATCAATGCTTGCTACAGGCTAAAGCTGCTGGGCGTAATCGGGTTATTGGCTCGAACTATTTATCTCATATCCCACATTTTAAAGCTGTTTCTTCTTAAAAGTGGGCATTGGGCATTGGGCATTGGGCATTGGGCATTGGGCATTGGGCATTGGTTATTTCCCTTGTCCCCCAGTCTTTTTCTTCTCTACGAGACGCTGCGCGAACAATTTTGAATTTTGTTAGCGCAGCGTAAAGCCTTCGGCATAGCTTCGCTTAGAGCGAGTCCGCGAGCGTCATTTTGAATTTTGAATTGATTTCTCCCCATTCCCTACTCCTAACTCAGCATGACAATCTTCTACCGAAGTGCGTTGTCGCATGGCATTAACTAAAGCTTCGTAGCTAGACCAATTTTCTTGCAGTAGGGTTTTTGCCTGGAGGGTATGAAACCGCAGTTTCTGCTGATAAACTGATTCAGAAAAACCCAAAATTGTCAAGACTCCTATCAGCTTGTTTTTATCATCAGATCCACCCTCAGCATTATTAAAAACTAGGGTTTCAGCAGCAATACCCGCCATCCAAACAGTGCAGTAGCGGTCTAGCATTTGGGCACTGATTTTACCTACTTCTAGTTGAGATGCTAATTCGCCATCATCAAAGTTAACGCCGCCTTGCCCAGGTTGCCCCTGTTTCCAGGCTTCCCAAGCGCTGAGTGTATAGCCGGTAACGGGAATACCCAATAGGCAAGCAACCAAGAAATGCCCTGCTTCGTGGTGGACGATGCGATCGCGGTGTTCGCTTGAAAAACCAGCAATCCAATCCAAAAAGATAGTACCACCCTTGCCTTGCCAGCTGAAACTATCTAATGTCGCTATGCCTAAGATGGTGAAGGTAGCGATCGCCGGTACTGCCGGTGATAAGTTTAAGAATGGCCCCAGCAGTACCGATAGGGTCATGAGAAAAATAGATATTGCAACTAAATTTAAAGTAGTCTGGCTCATTGAGAGTTTTCTGAAAATCTGCTTAATCTTTCTTTATTATGAGGCGAAATTAGCTACAAAAGGAATGTGATTAAACAATGGTGCATTTACTGAGAATGACTTCCAGACCATTCTGTACTTGCTCAAGTTCTTGGCGCTTTTGGTAAATCCACCACTTTTCAGCCTCACGTTGTTCCAGAGTTTCGTTGTGAGCCTTTTCCTGCTGTTCTAGGAGATTTTCGTAAAGTGCGATCGCTTGTGCGATGACTCGACAGACTGATTCAACTCGGTTTTCAAAGACTGAACCAATAATTTCATCTAACTTGGCGGGTAATTTATTTTTATCCATTGACTCATTAAATTTTTGAAATCCTATTTCAATTACTTTCCCCTTTATTTTGTCTTTTAGTCCATCAAAATCTAGCATTCCAAAACCAAACGAACCTGCAATTGCAGCAGCTACACTTGCAACAATTACGGCAATAAAACTAAGTCCTGTAAATACATTAATCCAGCAGCTAAAGCACCACCTATTCCAACACCACCGCCAAATCCTCCTATTTCCCTAAGTAGAGCAAATGAGGCTGGACATCTAATTTGCAACAGGCATCAGACCTAACTGTTGGTAATCTTTATTACTACTGGGTTGCTAGAGTCGAACGGGTTAGACCAGAGGGTTTTAGCGGTAGAGTTAATTGTGTTGCTTGATGCAGAGGTTGAGGTATGGAAAGAAAAGTCATAGAGGTTGAAGAGTTGCTGCGCCGATATGCTGCTGGGGAACGAGATTTCTCTTGGATTGAGTTGCATGTCTCTTATGTAGGACAAGACCCCGCTTGGGCTATGGGGGCTGGTAGTCTTTTGAACGGAGCTAATTTGAGTGGGATTAATTTGAGCAACGCCGACCTCCGTTATGCTGGCGAGATGAATGGCATCAATGCTTACAGCAAGAATTTTTAGCTTAATTTATATCACTATCTTTTGACGATCTCGCAGCAATGACATTTGGAATGATTCGCTTTCAGCTAGAAGCATTAGGCACTCCAATTGGAGCTTATGATTTACACATTGCCGCGAGCGCACTGACAAATAACTTAACCCTCATTACCCATAACACTAGGTCTAAACACATTGTTTGTTCGTTTCTAACCTAGTTCCAAACTTGTCACAACAAAGACGCGATTAATAGGTAAACTAGGAATTTCTTTAGTGTACATCCGAGCAGTTTGAGAGACTGGCTGCAATTGGTAAAGTTGAACTAGGTTAATCGCTTGTAGATTTGCATCCGGCACATCAAAAAACACTGGAGCATGAGGATTTTCTGCAAGCAAGGCTTGAAATAATGCTTCAGCAATCTGTTCGTCATTAGCAAACAGTGGCCCAATACGAAAACCTGTATGGGCAGAGCGGATAACTCCGTAACCAACAAGATATCCATTTTTGAGAAACCCGAAAGCAGTACTTTCTGGCTGTTCAATCCAATGTCGTAGAAACACCGAACGCTGAGAAGGAAAAAGTTGGTAATCGTAAGCCACCAACTCTTCAAAAGGCACTGTTTTCAGTTCCACGATCCCAGGAGGCACAACACCACCACCCACCCCTTGATAACGAATATGGTTATAAGCGATTTGGAAACCAGACTTTTTGTAGTTATCTTGTTGAGCTACTACACCATCCAAGCCGATGTTACGGTCAGCACCCAGATAGTCCATTGCTGTCTTCCAAATTTTCATACCTAACCCCTGCCCACGAAACTGGGGTTTCACAATGTAAAAACCTAGAAAGCCCAAGTGTTGATCGTAAGCAATAGCAGAAATGCACCCCACTGGCTCACCATTCAACTCGCCCAATAAAAAACCGTTCTTGTCAGCTTGATAAAAAGATTCAGCATCATATCTTCCTGGATTCCAACCTTCCGTTGCTGCCCAAGTAATCGCCAAATCAATTTCCGATCTGTTCATTGGGCGGACGATGAAGTTGTCAATGGTCATAATATCTCCTGACTGCTAGGCTGTTAACTATTTAACTTTACTTTCGCAAACCCAGTGATAATTCTTAATAAGCTACTGGAGGCGGCAGCCCTCCCAGAATGGGTTAAGAGCCTATAGCCTCTTAACCCATTCTGGGCAAGGGCTGTATCTTTTCTTAGTGCCATTCGACTCTAAATATTTGCTACAACTTCCCCAGTCTTGCTGATGTCATAACCGCCGAGAATTTGTAATTGCGATCGCACTAGCTGATGTCCCAATATATTCAGAAACTGCTGTACTGGTGCTTCTTCCAAGTATTCCTTGAGAATCACCAAGTCGTATCGCGCACTATGAAGGGGAATAAATCCCAAGCCAAAGGTAGCAGCTATAGATGCCGTACTGATACCTGCATCAGCGATTCCTGAGACTACAGATAAGGCAACATCTTGATGGTTGTGAACGATATGGTCAAATCTTTTCATAGTTTCAAATGGCACTCCTTCTTCTTGGAGTTTCCGTTCTAAAAGCATCCGATTGCCAGAACCCACTTCATGGGTGACAATAGTTGCTCCAAATTCTACTAAGTCGGAAACTGTTTTAACTCCCATTGGGTTTCCTGGTGGAACTAACAATCCTTCTTCCCAAACTCCAAGGGTAATCAAAATCGCACTCTTACCTATTAAGGCTTCTCGCACAAAGGGAATGTTATGTTCCCCAGTTTGGGGATCATATAAGTGCATCCCTGCAATGTGAACTTCACCTCGGCATAGACTACGCAATGCAGCCTTGCTATGGGCGAAACGATAATGAACTCGCATTTTTGGATGCCAGCGTTCAGTTGCTTTTGCCAACAGGGAAAGCACAGGTGTACAACCAGCAATCACAACTGTATTGTACAGTTTGTCCATATCATCCAGAAGCCGAACCACAACTTTATTTGTACCTATCTGGCTCTGTGCGTCACCCTCCGGGTGAGGCTCGTTCCTCTCTATGAGACGCTGCGCGTAGCTTGCTTCCCCGGAGGGGTACGCTAACGCTAATGGCAGTTTGTTTATACTGGGGAAACCGTCCACTCTTACAGGTGACGCTCCTACATCGCTACCGCTTGCGCTAACGTCACTCCCTACAATGGGGTGGCTCACTGCAACTACCTCACCATCAGATGGAATCATTTCGATGCGAAAAGCATCTCTGCCTAATAGGGGATAAGCTATCCATCGATCCCCAATCCGCGCTAGAATAACTTGTAATTGCTGTAGGTTAGGGATCGAATCGGCAAGAATCGCCTCAATTTTGGGTAAATCCTCCTCTCCTAACCAGAATAAGTCCTCAACTTGGCAACCAAGTGCCTTAGCTAAACGCAAGGAAATAGTAACCGAAGGCGTACATTGTCCCGTTTCCACAGCACCAATACTCTGACGGGTTACGCCAGCTATATTAGCTAATTCTTGCTGACTCATGCCCAGACGATTTCTAATTGCCTTCAGGTTATTGTAAATATTCATATCCTGCTTTATGAGGCTGTATCTCTCCGTTACAAAAAGCCGTAGCTGACACATTTAATCTGACTTGAAAAAGGCCAGTGCGCCCTTCTCCCAAGGGGAGACGCCAAGGGCGATGCGGTTTCCCGACTTGTAGCAACTGGCGTATGTAGGGGAAAGTCGATTTTCATGACTGACTGTAAAATTTTTCATGATTGAGTGCCTAAGTAATAGCAAGGTCTTCTATAGGACTCCTATTTGTATCTGACCTTTCCCGTTAAGTCGTAAAAGGTTGAAATAGTAAGGGTTTTAAGCTCTCATGTATCATCAATACATGAGAGTTAATGACAATAAACGACGAGAGAATAGGACTTTGGGATAGCGCTTCCAGGAGCGATCGCATCCCCTCAAAAGATAACGGGAAAAGTCAGCTATTTGTATTTGTTATATTTGATTTTTGAAAAAACTCAGTACACCTTTATTCTTTCTTCCCCGTTCCCTATCTCTATGAGTGATTCACCGAATCAAATCGGATTGCTATAGCGTGTGCCTTTTGTGCTGGAAGTTCTGTTAATGCGTTTGTAATTTTGCATACATCTTGTCAAAATACTTGCCAGATTTTTGTTTTTGCGGGAAGTCAAGTAATTTCTAGACTTTTTGTTAGTTTATTACTGTTTTTTATCCCTTTGTAGCAAGCATATCATACACATGTCCAAAATAATTGCTAAACTAATAAAAAGTTTCCTCTGGGATTTTTTTATGAAAAGTGTATTTATAGCTACAGAATTTTTCCTGATTTTATAATCAAGATGAACGATTTTAAGCTTAAATTACGTGCAACGTACCTGTGTCCATATGTTAACCATCAGATTTTTATTAGCGATGGCTCCGCCCGCCGCAGGTATCGCATTTGAAAAATTGATTGCTGATGTGTTCCATCGGAATAATAATTTGTAGTTATTATCTTAAATGTGGTTATGTGCCGATGCAGGCGCACAACGCTTGCAACTTTTAGGCGAGTGCATAATTCACACTTGGATTCAGCAAATTTAAGATATCCTTGTTTATGGTTTTCGGATAAACTAATTGGCACATGCTACAGACTAAGTACCTGGTTGTAGGTAAAGGACACATTGGTTTAGCAACAGCTGCCTATTTGAGTAATCAAGAACATACTGTTTACCTTTTCTCTCGCCGTTCTTCCATTGTTGCCCAGACAAGAACCATTCACTCAATTGGATCAGTTTCTCCCGGAAGTTATCTAGTTGCAGCTTGTTCCAATAACATTTATGAGTTGGCGGCACTCAATGGTGGGAAACTACCACTCAACGTGCTGATCTGTTGTCGTGGTCAAGACATCGAACCCTACGCCAGAATTTTAGCTGAATATGTCAATCCTCAAATGAACGTTCTGGTTTTCTGTGCTAGCCGCTTTGCAGGTCGGGTTTTTTGTAAGGTACTCCAGAGACTGGGAATAGCTAAGGAACAATTGCCTGCTGTGGCTGATGTCAACAATATTCCGTTCGTCAGTCGCGGTAATACGGAGGATCAAATCAGGATTAGCACACTTACCAACAAATTCTTTGTGGCGGCTCAGAACCGAATCATGACAAGTCGCATTGTGAGCGCTTACCAAGCTGTATTTAGTAATTTATGTGCTGCTGCTTCGGTTTTAGAAATTAATCTGAATAAAGTTAATGACATTATTCACCTTCCTCTGCTTCTGGTTTCATTAGCTAGATGGGAATCTGGTGAGGATTACAACCTCTATCATAACCTTGGTTCCCGTACTGTTGGACTCATTGACCACCTAGATAGCGATCGCATAGCAGTGGGTGAAGCACTGGGAGTCCTCAACTTAATTGATATCAAAAGCCACTATCAAATCGCATACGGAACCACCGGATCATCCCTTTATGAACATATGCAGCAGGTTGGAGCCTACTCCAATACGACGCTGTGTAACCCTCATCACCGCTATTTGGTTGAGGATCTACCTTATGGCTGTTTTCCCCTACAAGTTTTAGCTCGCCTAACTGGAGTAAAAACACCATTTCTGGACAGTTGCATCACAATCGGAAATAAGTTCCTTGATATACCTCTAGAGTGGAATGCTGAGTTTCTGGAATTTGATCGGCATCAGCTGAGTCAAGAACTTTAGTGGTATTACCATCTTTGAACTGCTCTTCTATTCACCGGAGTTGAATTTGATTGATATTTTGTGGCGGTTTATTAAGTATGAATGGATTGATATAGATGCTTACTTTAGTTGGGAAAATTTTATCGACTCTGTTGAAAAAATTCTTTGATAATTTGGAAAGAATTATATAATTAATTTTATCTTCCTACTTAAATCATCTGGTTGGGGACAATTATAAAATAGCTCTTAGTCAGTGATTAAGGCAGGGATAATATTGAGGAAATATAGCTAATAATTTATGATATGCTATAATCAAAAGACAAATTTTCTCTGTGAAAATTGCTATTTTTAGTCACTAAAAACTTAATTTATTAATAAAATATTATCTTAATTAAATGTACGTTAATAAGTAGTTTATATTTGTTATTACAATGCTGCAATTTATTCGTTAGAGAGTTAGCTAATGACACAAACAACTCAATACGCACACTATATGCAGGCTGACCAACGCCCTAGTATCAAGGAGCCAATAGAACTATCACCTTTAGTCGGTAATTGGGTCAATACTAAATCGGATACTAATTATTTGGTGCGGGTGGTTCTGACTGAACAAGACGGTCGCCTTGTGTTTCAGGGGTATGGAGCCAACGAACCCGATCCAATTGACTGGGGTAAGGTTGAGGCAGTGGCTTACGCTGTAGGAAACTCACTTATAGCAGGAGGATTCCACGCTTTTTACAAGCTAGACGGGATTGAGACACATCTGGTGGCAAACCAAAAATTGGGAATCTTGGTAATTCAGTCCTATACCCGCTACGTAGATGGTAGTGGTCGAACTGATCATTTTGCCCGCGAGTTTTTTCATCGCTAGTAAGAAAAGGAAGATTTCAAGATGGAACGAAACGAAATTTACGGTAACCAGCCCAAGGACACCGTGATTGATTTTACGCCTTATTTAGGAACCTGGATAAACTCCAATACCAAGACTACATGGATCGAGAAATTTACCCTAACCAAGCATAATGAGCAAATTATTATGCACGCTTATGGTGCCGAGTCCCTCAAAGATTGGGGTGAAACTGAGGTGACACCGTTTGTAGATAATATCAATGAGAAGGCTTTCTGTGCTAGATACGATCACGATTCAGTGGAATCTTTGTTGGCAGCGAACATGAACAAAGATTTGTGGGTCATTGCTGCGTTTCACAAGTTCAAGGATGGCAGCCAACCCAATTTTCTGTGTCGGGAGTTTTACTATCGGCCGGACTAAGATGAAGCCCCTCCTTACATTTGGACTAAAAAAGCTCATAAGGCTTGCTGTACAAAAGTCTAGGGTTTACACTGTACCGATGTAAATGCTGGAACTAAAGGCCTTGTCATTACCAACACTTTTTAAGGGACTGGGTGATAAGGGATTTCCAAAAAATAAAATCCTCAGTAAAGAGGAATAATAATCATTGTAGAGGGTAAGGAGTCAGGGCTGCGATCGCAGCCCTGACTCCCCTTTTTGTAGTAAGTTCAATTCTCTATAGTTCGAGTTTTTGGGTATCTAAGAGTGTCAATTGAATTAACTGACTCACTGAAAAGTTTGCTTAAAGAAACAGCAACTCAATTTATTGGTACAGCAAGACGGCGTTTTTAAGTGCAAACTGTAATGGGATGAGGTTACGCAGGACAACTGCTGGCTCAAAAATAATTGGGGTGGGATAGAAAACTATTTATAAAGGAATTAAAGAATTAACTAGTGGCATTACTTGTGTAGATAATTATTCGGCGAGGGATAATTATAAGGCAGAAGAACTTTACAAATAGAATTTGTGGTTACAATTAGTCATTAGCTAGTGAGTCTAATAAGCCAATAATTCCACTTTTTCTCTTGTTTTCAGTTTAGCAATATCGCCGATTTTTATAAATAAAACATCCCTAATTAATATATAATTTAAATCATTAATATCCTCACATACAGTTAGAATAGTCTGTCTGTTTCCATTAATTGGCATCTTATCTATATTAAAATAATTATGATTTTCATCTATACAAACCTGTCTACATATAACTGCCTTTATGCTGGATATTACAATATATGTTCACACTATTGTTATGATTCTTACTATTATTAATTACAGTTTTTGTTAGACTTTTTAAGTCAAGGAACTCAAATATTTTTTATTCTAATAATACAAAGCATCGAAGAATCTTTCTTGTGTCGTTTGACAAATTAAATGACCATTTACAAAATTAGTGTTGGTATAGAACCAAAGAACGATTTTTATTCATCTTTGCGTTCGTACTATTAGTAGCCAAAACTGTACTTATTGAGATACGCCATACTCGGATTAAAGATTTTGGCTATTGCTTACCTAGAGCAGATTTTAGGCTAATAAATAGAGCTAAAAAATAATTTGGCAAGCGATACTGCGCCTTCTAACTCCTAAATCTTGACTCTTTTGTATTAATCTTCAGTACGAGGAAAGCCATGAAAAATACTCAAGTAACAATCAACGAACCACTTGACGAAACAGCTTGCAAACATAATCAAAAAAAATTGGGTGACAAGAAAAAACTAACTTGCACAAAACCACCACAACCTGGTGCAAACCAAGGAAATTGTCCTTTAGATGGAGCGATGGTTTCTGTCGGAGCTATTACTGATGTTGTTCATTTAGTACATGGTGCTGTTGCTTGTACTCATAATCCTTGGGCAACTCATGGTAGCCTCTCATCAGGCTCTCAATTATACCAAACTGCTTTTACTACTAATTTTGGTGAGAATAATGTCATTTTTGGTGGTGAAAAAAAATTGTACAAAGCTATTCTCGATGTTGCCCAAGGCTATAATCCTACGGCTATTTTTGTCTACGCTACTTGTGTTACCGCTTTGATTGGTGATGATATCGATAGTATCTGTAAACTAGCTGCACAGAAAATTGATATTCCGGTTGTCTATGTAAATTCGCCTGGATTTCTTGGTAGTAAAAATTTAGGTAATCGCATCGGCAATGAGACTTTATTGAAATATGTAATCGGAACGGCAGAACCAGAATTTACCACCCCTTTCGATATCAATATTGTTGGTGATTACAACGTTGCTGGTGATTTGTGGAATGTTTTACCACTGTTCAAGAGATTGGGTATACGCGTTCTCTCCAAAATTACGGGTGATGCTCGCTATAAAGAAATTTGCTATGCTCATCGTGCCAAGTTGAATGTAGTCATTTGCTCCAATGTAGTGCTGCCAATGGCGCAAACAATGAAAGAACTTTATGGAATTCCTTATGTTGAAGAATCTTTCTTCGGTGTGGAAAACTTAAACCATTGCTTACGAAATATTGCAGCAACATTAGGGGATAAATATCTTCAAGAACGTACAGAATGGTTGATAAGAGAAGAAAACGCAGCCCTAGATATTGCTCTAGCTCCTTACCGTCCCCAGTTGAAAGGCAAGCGGATTATTCTTTGTACTGGTGGTGTAAAAATTTGGTCGATTATTTTAGCCGCCAAAGATTTGGGAATGGAAGTAATTGCTACCACTAACGCAAAGACTACAGAAGAGGAGAAAGCCAAAATTAAACAATATCTTGGTCAAGATGGCATTCTTTTGCCCGAAGCAACCCCGCAAGGATTACTACAAGTACTAAAGGATACAAAAGCTGATATTTTGATTACTGGGACTGGCAATAAATATACAGCACTCAAAGCACAAATTCCTTTTTTGGATGTTAACCATGAACGCCATCATGCCTACGCTGGTTATATGGGGCTGGTGGAACTGGCACGAGAATTATATAAAGCCTTGTCTAGTCCTGTGTGGGAGCAAGTCAGCAAACCTGCTCCTTGGGATGAAAAAGTTAACCATGATGTCGCTTGACAAATTATTTGTCAAGCGACAGAATCGCACAACCGATCTCTTTACCACAAGTTGCCTCAATCTCTCTAATATATTTTTTATTACAAATTTATTACTCTGTAAGGTTTTCTTGACGAGTTGGGTAGGTGTTGAAATAGCCACGATCAAAGGATTGCCCTAGAATCTCCTGACCAATTGAGGACAAAACGCGATCGCAATTATCATGTAATACGTAAAAGGATAAATCTCGCAATATCCGCTCCACAGGACTTGGTTTAATCAAGGAGCGAGCTCCACAAGCGTGTACGCAGTCGTTCACCGTTTCCAAAGCCAGTTGCTCAGTTATGTAACGGGCACGATTGCCTGCTTGTTTTGCCCCTAAGACCTGGCCTGTTTCCCAAAGAGTGGCTACCTGCCGCAGCCATAAATGCATAGTATCTATATTAATTGCTGCCTTAGCAATTCGGTGTTGTACGTAGGGGTCGTGTCCTTTTTCCTGTTTGTTGATGTATGCTAAAGCATAATCATAGGCTCCTTCAGCAGCTCCTAAAAAAGCAGCGCCATACAGAGGCGTAAACCGCGTCTGCCACTCCTGTTGGATGTACTGTCCTGGATAGCCAATCAAGTTTTCTTTAGGGATGAAAGTACCTTCAAAGCGAACTAAATAACTTACTGTACCTCTCATCCCAATTGGCTGCCACCAACTATCATCAAAGCTAATACTGGGGTCGGATAGGTTGCAGGCTAGTAACAATACTGATGTCGGTGAGCCATTGCTATGACGCGCTCCCCCAGGCCCTGCTGTGTTGACCAAGAGAATTGCCCACTGTGCTTCTGGGGCACTGGTGGCGAATACCTTTGTGCCATCAATGATATATCCCTCATCTACCACTTGAACACTTGTGCCAAGGCTGGCTTCTTGACCTGGAATCTGAGACTGGGGTTCTCCACTCCAAGCCGCCCATTTCTCACCACGCTGGACAATACCCTCAAACCAGCACTTTTTTTGAGACTCATTAGCCATAGCCGCTAGTAAAACTTGGGCATTTGCGTGTCCTTCCCAGCAACGGGCTAGGGATAAATCCACTTTTGCCAGTTCCTTAGTCATCATCCACAAGGTAAAGATATCGCTATCATGTCCTAACCCTAGACCACCGTATTCAGTTGGCACAACAGGCGCATTCAGACCTGCTTGAAAAAGGTCTTCAAAATCTTCTCTTGGGAAGCTAGCATTGTGGTCATAACCAGCGGCGCGAGAGGCGAATTTATCGCGTGCAAGTTGGCTAATGCGCTCAATCAGAGTTTGCTTGTTGAGAGTTAGATTGAATATCATTTAATAGAAGTAATCGACTTGTTTTTAGTTGCTAATCTTATATCTTGCAGTAGTTGATTTATGGCAATTTTTGTAAGTAGGTTATTTTAATGCGGTATGAATAATAATTATGTTGGCAAATAAAAGTAGTAGGGGAATAAGCAAATATAAGAACATAATTACATACTGTTTGCCTTTTCTTATATGGACTTGAGACTGACAAATCGAAAATTAACCACCAATAAAAATGAGGTTACACTTTTGCACGCTTTACTCATTTACTGTTAGTTTCTTTCAGTGGGTGCAAGATATAAGTAAATAAATCATCAATAACTCGATTAGCTGAGAGATAGCTACCAGTGAGCCAATAAAAATCATCAACTACATAAACTTTACGCTGCCTGACAACATTAAGCTTTGACCACAGAGGTTCTGCCATGAGTTTATTGACAGCTATCTTTGACTGTGCAGGGTCTTTGAAGCCGTAGCGCACTATAAATAGGATATCACCATCTATCTGGGTGAGGACTTCTGGAGAGATATTGTAGCCAACGGGGTTGCCCGCTTTCTTTTGAGTTGCTTTAGCATCCAGATTTTGCGAAGGAGGACGGATTAGACCAGCATCCTCTATGATCACTCCAGAGAATGCACCCTTGGTTAACGGGTTAATCGTCTCTGGGATAAGGCGCACGACGGAAACTAAAGTTTTTTTGAGTCGGGAACCCATTTTTTGTTTGAATTCGGCTAAACGTATGTTATACTCATCCATCAAACGTTTTGCTGTCTCGGTTTTCCCCAGAGCTTTTGCTGCTGGCATAAACGGTTGTTTCCAGTCTCCATTGCTTTGCACCTTAAGCAGAACGGTGGGTGCAATGTGAGACCATAAACTGTAAGTATCCCGGTTCCGAATCGTGCCCAAGATCAAGTCCGGCTTGAGAGTTATAACCTTCTCCATGTTCGGCGGCGTAAGAAGTGCGCCAATGTCTTCAATGCCGGGGTGCTTGTCCTCTAACCCTAGCCCCTGGAGAGTTGAAGCCAGACCTGGAGCACCTACCAGGTTGGCTCCCAAAGCTAGAGGTATTTCCACTAGCCACGGATCTATGACGACAACTCGTTGAGGATGGACGGGGACTAGAGTCTGACCCATTGCGTGTTGGACTAGGTGGACGGGCACAGGTGATGTTTGACTTGAGGGAACAACAGCTATGTCGCTGGTCGGTAATTGACGACTAAAGGAACTGCAAGCAGAAATCACCAAGAGCGTGAGCAGCACAACAAAGCAGAACTTAGGCATATACAGTCAAGAAGATACAGATTATGTTAGAGCGATCGCAGAAAAGGCTGTGAAAGAGGCAGACTGAACTCTCTAGGCTTTGAACAAATTCCTTTACCATAAAGCTTTCTGGCATTGCATATTTGCGGGATTAATTGAGATTTTTGACCAAGGCTAAAGATAGATTCTTTGCGCCTCTGCACGAAACAAAATTCATCTCATCAATCAGCAACATCGGTAAACTTAATAGTATTTTCCCAGCTTATTTTAATTAAAAACGGCTTCAATACTCAATTTGAGTAGCCCAATGATGAGTTGCCCGCATCAGATTAGCAAGATGTAGCGCATTGATTGTAATTGATATGGTTGCCAAAAGCTCAACATTTTTTCGCAGACTTTTTGAGGATAAAAGTAATGAAAAAAATGAGAACCTTTGGCATATTCCCACAGATAATCTTCAGGCTTAAGCCCTTTTAACCAGCCTTTTAATGCAGGTGAATTAACAATGATATCGTTCTTGCTCCCACATACCATCATGGGCATAGAAACCCCGCCTTGAGGTAACTCGGTTAATTTGAAAAGAGAGTGTAAAAGAGGGGATTGTTCTAAATCTCTACATAACACAGCCATTAATATTTTACTAGTATTATGGGGTTGCTCACCAAAGAGATGACGAACACAGCTTGCTAAAACTTGCTCACGACTCATAGTAAATAATTTTCTTTGCAGATAATAGTGGACATGCCAAGTATTAGCAGGTTGAGAAGCTACAGCCAATAAGACCAGCGAGCGCACTTTTTGGGGATAGCGACGAGCAAAAGTTAAGGCGATGCCTGCGGCGGTAAACCACGCACCACCCGCACCATGACCTGCTAAATGTATAGGATGAGAATACTGTGCTAAGAATTCATATATCAAATCTACAGCTTCATCTATGGAACTACCTTCATCTTTATCGTGGAGATATTCCCACTGATCCACATTCATAGACTGTGATATATATTGTAGTAATGGTCGATCAAAACGCTGCAATACATGACTAGAACTGATCCAAACAACATCGGTATCATCAGACATAAATACTCTCAAACATCAAAATTTGGAAATAATCAATTTTTCAAGCGTGTCATTCCACTATTGCTCTGTCACAACTCCCAACTTACTGTTCCCTCCACAATAAATGGGTCTTCAGGATAAACAAGTTGGATAGTTCGAGGGGTGAAGTACTGAACATCGGACAGATTCTTCAGGTTAAGCGCGAAGCGAAGGTGATTTATTCGATAGTAGACAGCAGCATCAAGGCGTAAATAACTGGGTACACTAAACGAGTTGATCAGATCCCCCTGCCGTTCGCCGACATAGAACAAACCCAGTCCAAACCCTAACCCTTGCAAATTCCCCTTGGCAAAGGTGTAAGTCGTCCACAAACTCGCGCTATTCTTAGGAACGTTCACTAGTTGATTGCCAATAATAGATTGATTGTCTTTTGTTACTTGTCCATCCGTATAGGCATAGGAGGCAATCACATTCCAGCCTGGTAAGATTTCCCCGGTAACATTGAGTTCAATACCTCGGCTGCGTTGTTCCCCTGTTGCAATAGAGTAGGTGAGATGATTAGGGTCAGTCGTCAATACATTGGATAGAGTCAGTTGATACAAAGCCAGGGTAGAAGACAGCTTGCCACTGAAGAAATCAGTTTTAACTCCCACTTCATATTGAGTGCCACGACTGGGTTGAAATAAACTACCATCAAACGTGGTTCCAATATTTTGGGAGAAGGATTGACTGTAGCTAGCATAGAGTGAGACGGGTTGGATAGGTTGATAGACAAGACCTACACGAGGACTAAATGCCTGGTCAGGTTGACTTCGATTGGCACTTGCATTTAAAAAGTTCGTAACACTACTCTGGACAAAATCTCCTCGTCCGCCGAGGACTAGCTTCAGGTTGGGAGCAAGGGTTACTAAATCTTGAACATAAAGACCGATATCATCATTGATCGTTTTTTGATTAAGTGTAGAAGTAACAGCACCAATGGGCTTACCGTAGACGGGGTTAAATAGATCAATAGAACCAACAGCACTCATAGTCCGATTGTAAATATTGATCTCTCTGTACAAGTCAAACCCTGCGACTAATTCATTCTGAAGACCACCGATTTTAAATTTACCTGTCAGATGATGATCTAGAGCATACTCGTTATCCACACCTGGTCCTCCTATATCGGTTTGCTCTGAGCGTCTCAGAGTCCGATCATCGGGTAGTAGAGCGACAGAATTGGCACTATCTCTTAGAAAGCCAACAAACCTAACCTTAAAAGCATTCACCCAAGACCAGTTATCATTAAAGCGATGTTCCAAGTTATAGCCCAACAGAACAGAGGTAGTATCGTTTTTGGCGTTCACATCCAATGTGTTAAGACTGAGCGGAATCTTTCCGTTTGGGTTCGACAAAACAGTTCCTACAGCAGGTAGTCCTGTTCTCGGAAACTGCTGCTGGTATCGGAACTCTGTTTCAAAAGTGACTTTTGTATTGGGATCTATTTGCCAACTAACAACGGGTGCAATTAGATAACGCTGGGAGTTAAAAAAGTCAACAAAGCTTCCTGTAGTCAGGTAGGAAAGATTTAACCGATAAAGGAGTGTTTTGTCAGAATTAAGAGGCCCAGAAATATCTAAAGTTGGTTGATACAAACTATAACTACCGCCAGTCATACTGGCAGCAAAGTAAGGCTCACTCAGGGGCTGCTTAGTGATAAAATTAATCGTACCACCTGGATTGCCTTGGCCGTAAAGGACAGAGGCAGGTCCTCTGAGAAGCTCTATCTGTTCAATGTCGTTGAGTTGAGTTTGTCCCGTTGTAGCTCCTCCTACATAGTCCTTAAGACCGTTGCGAAGGATATTAGTCGTCTGAAAACCCCTAATGG
Organism: Nostoc sp. NOS(2021); assembly: GCF_017115025.1. Classification (GTDB taxonomy): domain Bacteria; phylum Cyanobacteriota; class Cyanobacteriia; order Cyanobacteriales; family Nostocaceae; genus Nostoc. The sequence goes on from NZ_JABXKM010000239.1 coordinate 46,974, forward strand.
TGAAGACATCACCATTGCTCGGCGAATTAAAACCCTGGATAACACCGACGCTTCTTAAGGCATCAATAGCGTTAATGGCTCCTTGATCCTCCCAACTCTGCCGGGGAACCACTTGAATCGACTGAGGAACATCGCGTAGTGGCGTTGGTGTTTTTGTGGCTGTAGTCGCGTCAGGAACGTTATAGCTTCCTTCAGGGGCCCCAATTACATTTAACTCAATGGGTGGTTGCTTTTCCGGTGTTGGTGTTGGCTGCTGTGCCGTGGATGCAGTACTTGTCACCCCAAACACTAAACCTTCACTCTGACTATCAAATAACTCCACCACAGGCGCACCCTTTTCCCCAACTACTGTCACCCGTAGCGTGTTCCCGTCCGCATTGGCTACTGTAATTAGTGTAATTCCTGCTACTGGCTTTAATTGTTGAAAACTCTGCCCACTCGCCAATTGCAACTGAGCATTGGGTATATTTGCAATGTAGGAATTACCTTCAGTTTTCCCAGAAACGGACAATTTCTCAGAATTGGGCGTAACTAAAATTAACTCTATTCCCTTAACAGTGGTATTCACCTTCACATCTGTAACCGACACTACATCTGTTGTCGCTTCAGTTAGTTCAGCGATAAGGTTCTGATCTCTGCTGACTCCCAATACATATGATCTGCCACTGAGGGGACGTTCTATAAAATTGGCTTGACGAACTTCTGATATGGGTGTTTGCGATCGCTTCGCTTTCCACTTGGTGACTAAAGCAGATTGAACAGAGGTTTTTCTGACTACTGATGCGTAGGCGTAGCCCGCCGCAGGCATCGCTTCTTTATTGACTGGGGACTGTGCAAGAGTTAGCTCCTGCTTGACTAGGTTACTACCCAAACCGATGCAAACACTCGCTACCAAACTTGGCAAACACCCATTGCACACACCCCGATGATTGCTCATTCCACTTTCCTACCAATCTACGTGCCAATATTCTTTACCATCGCAAGTAAAACTTACATTGCGAAGTATAAGCAAGATTGAGTAGGAAATCAACCATTTATGTTGTTTTCCAGACAATTATTCTAATGAGAAAGATTCTTAACAAGATGTTGACATCTGAGTTTTTACCTAGCGTGGCGTTACTTTAGAGGAACTTTTTATATATCTCTACTATGCGTCAAGCCTGATATACAAGTGGCTAAAAGGGACGCGATCGCAGTTCATCAAAGACTGCGATCGCAGCGGGTTCGTCTGTCCACGATGGATTTAAGAATAGTAGCGTTGGCGCAGCCCCCCGGAGGCATCGCCATATCTCGTAATTTAGTATTGTTGACCCGAAACGTTAGTGACTTCAGCAAGGTTCCAGGTTTAGTGAGGGAGGATTGGACGGTGTAGAAGAACAGGCGGGCTAACTCAGCCGTTATGCTGCAATTGTAGGCAAGTTGCACTGCTATTAAGGCATAAATTTTGTCCCCTATGCGTCAAGCCTGATAAACAAGTGGCTAAAAAGGACGCGATCGCACGAACTACCAGAGGCGGCGATGGTTGGGCGGGGACTTTGCTACCGCTGGCAAGGTCGGTAGGGTCGGGCTGGCTCATGCATCTGAAATGAAAAACCCCACCCAACATGCTCCCTACTTCTACGACCGCCCAAAGCCATCTAGGCAGCCCTAGATATTAAAGGAGGCTATTCTCCTGGCATCAGTAAGCGGTAAAGGAAGTTTTTACTTACTTGGTTTTGTCTAGCCATTTCCAGAAGGAGTATATCTCCATTTTTGAGGAGGACGAAAAAGCATTTAGCATCGAGGTAATCATCGTTGCGTAATCCTTCATCAGCTACCTTTGTTTCCTCTATCTCTTCATAGTTCAGGTAATGCTCTTTGTCCTCAGCGTCTACTACATTAAATACGATCGGCATTGGCTTTTAAGGTACAAGAATACATTGTCAAGCATAAGTCGTATAGTTGCTCCAAGTCTGTTAGTTTAGTTGCAAAATATAACCCTCCTGGGATGTCATGGGAGGGTTCGGGCTTATTATAAGGATTTCAATATTCCAAGGGCATCTAATGCGCCTTTGATATTTTAACTAAGTCATCAATTAGGCAACTTGGAACTAATCAAGGCAACCAATTTCTCAGGTACTTGCCGCTCATAACTTCATCAATTGTGCATGGACGAATGCTGACATGATTCGTTGATATGCTCTGCTATGGGGAATTTTTCAGGGTTTGGCAACGGCTCCTGTTTTATTATTTAATACTGGAGCGATCGCAGTCTTTGATCAACTGTGATCGCAATGGCTTCGTGTGTCCACGATGGATCTAAGAATAGCAGATCGCACTCTTAGATACAGGTGCAAGTGTTAATGTTCTACCTTACGAAATTGGCTTACAGTTAGGAACAATCTGGCAAGAGTAGATTAGTGAATCTCTATAGACTTCTACTTGCGATCGCAACAGGAAAATTAGTAGTGTTGTGTAAGTCCTAATCGCTACCTTCCGCATAAAAACCTCAGACAAAAAAGTGTCATTGCCAGATATAAATAAGGACAAACAAAACAATCCAGATTACATCAACAAAGTGCCAGAAAATAGAGGTGGCATTTACACCAAAATGACCTGTGTCGTAGTTACCAGGTATAAAAGAGCGACCCAAAACAATCATCTGCAACAAAATGCCAGTGAGAACGTGCAAGCCGTGAAAGCCCGTTAACAAGTAGAATGTGCCACCGAATGTCCCGGAGGTGAAACCAAACTCCAGGTGGCTCCATTCAATCGCTTGTCCGACTAAAAAGTAACTTCCCATTGCGATCGTTGCCAAGAGATACAGGCGAAACCCTTTCAAGTCATGACGTTGAAGGGCTTTTTCTGCTAAGTAAATGACAAAGCTACTGGCAACTAGAATGACTGTGTTGATTGCCGGATCTTTGACTTCTAACCCTGAAACACCAACTGGTAGCCAGTTAGGAGTCGTTGTTTTGTAGATGATATATCCGGCGAAAAAACTTAAAAAGATGACGCTTTCAGACATCAGGAAGATGATGAAGCCAAACATCTTGTTGCCTTCTTCGTCGTGGCTATGTTCTGCGCCTGTTTGGTGCAATTCATTTGAATTGATATAACTGTCCATTGGTGGAATTATTTTTTACCTTGAGGGTTGAATTTGAAACGCACCAGATAGCGCAGGGAAGTGCAGAGGTACGCGGAGGATTTCTGCGTCTTCCCGATTCTTTGCTCCCGTCTGCGCTTGTCAATGTTGAGTGGCTATGTTTGCCGTTTCACAGGAAAGGTTAGCCGTCAATGGTTCAGACTTACCGTAGCCGTAGGGTTGAGAGATGATGATGGGAATTTCTTCAAAGTTCTCTACTGGGGGTGGAGAAGAAACCATCCACTCTAATCCAATTGCCCGCCAAGGATTGTCAGGTGCTTTCTCGCCTTGCATCCAAGAAATCACCATGTTGAAAATGAAGGGCAAAGTTGACATTCCCAACAAAAATCCGCCGAGGCTAGCAATAATATTCCAGAATTGATACTCCGGGGCGTAGGAAGCAACTCGGCGTAACATCCCTTGTAATCCCAAGGGGTGCATAGGCAAAAAGTTGATGTTGGTGCCGATGAATGCCAGCCAGAAGTGCAATTTACCCCAGCTTTCGGAGTACATCCGCCCAGTCATCTTGGGGAACCAGTGGTAGATGGCAGCAAATAAGCCCATCGTCACTGTGCCGTAAAGGACATAGTGGAAGTGACCGACTACAAAATAGGTATTGTTGACGTGAACATCAACAGGCACAGAAGAAAGCATGATACCTGTGATGCCGGCGAAGACAAACATTACCAATCCACCCAAGGCGAATAGCATCGCTGTATTCAGCCGCAGCTTACCTCCCCAAATAGTCGCTACCCAAGCAAATACTTTAATACCCGTGGGTACAGATACACACATCGTTGTCAGCATGAAAATCAACCGCATCCAACCAGGTGTACCGCTGACATACATGTGGTGTACCCAAACAATACCGCTGACGATCGCAATCAAAATGGATGAAACGGCAACTACTTTATAGCCAAATAGGGGTTTGCGGGAATAGACAGGAAAAATTTCTGAGAAAATCCCGAAAATCGGCAGAATGATCACGTAAACGGCAGGGTGGGAGTAGAACCAAAAGTAGTGTTGAAACATTACTGGATTCCCACCCTTGCTGGGGTCAAAAAAGCTCGTGCCAACTGTGAGGTCAAGTAGCAACATCACCGCACCTGCTGTTAGTGCAGGTAGTCCGAAAAGTTGGATGATTTGGGCGCTAAATACTGCCCAGACAAACAACGGCATTCGGAAGAAGCCCATGCCTGGGGCCCGCATCTTGACAATGGTGGTGACAAAGTTGACTGCCCCCATAATCGAGGACACACCGGATATTGCCACCGCCAACAGCCAGACAACTTGCCCATTAATCAAGTTACCTGTGGGATTTTGGAGACTAACTGGTGGATAAGACCACCAACCTGCTTGGGCTGGGCCTCCAGGAACCAAAAAGCTACCCATCAAAAGAATTCCCACCACAGGCACCATCCAAAAGGCAACGGCGTTGAGGCGGGGAAATGCCATATCTCGCGCCCCAATCATTAAAGGCACGAGATAGTTAGCAAAACCAACTAGGGAGGGAAATGTCCACAAAAACAGCATTATAGTGCCGTGCATAGTGAACATCCCGTTATAGACGGTGCGATCGACTAAATCTGATTCGGGTGTTAACAGTTCTCCCCGAATCACCATTGCGAAAATACCGCCGATGAGAAGGAAGAAGAAAGAAGTAACGAGGTACTGGATACCAATAACTTTGTGGTCTGTACTAAAACTGAAGTATTCTTTCCAGCCCTTGGTCGTTTCGTGGTGCGGCTTCTCACTAGGGAGAATGCCTTGGATTGGGATATTTGTCATCGCTGAATTTCCTTTCAACCGGGATAATTGACCAAAGGAGGTGCCGCAGGTGCAACAGTTACCCAACCAGTTTTGACTGATTTACTGGCTGCTTGGGCATACTCAGAATTTGCTTGATTATTGGCGGGAGATGGTTTTTGGGTTGCGGCTTTGGCTAACCACTGGTGATAATCCTCTGGTGATTCGACGACTACATTCGCCTGCATGGTGGCAAAGTATGTGCCACTATATTGGGAATCGGTAAGCCGATATTTACCCGCACGGATGGGGGTAAATTCAAAGTCGATCGCATGGTTGGGAATAATATCTTGCTTGAGGCGGAATGCCGGAATGTAGAAGCCGTGGAGAACGTCTTGTGATTGCAGTGCCAAACGCACGCGGCGATCGCTAGGCAAATGCAACTCACTACTGGTAATATTTTTCTCAGGGTAATGGAACACCCAAGCCCATTGTTTAGCTAGAACATCAATCTTTTCAACAGGTTCCGCTAAGTCCTCTTGTGGTGCTGCGAATGCCGATTCCATCCCCATCGGGTTATGCAAATGAACAAGTTCCATCGGCCCTTGAATCCCCATTTGCTCGTAGACTTGGTAGCTATAACCTGCAATCCAAAACACCAAGAGAATTGGGATTGCTGTCCAGACGACTTCCAAGGTGACATTACCATCAATTGGGGGGCCGTCAGTGAAGTCATCTTTGACAGCCCGATGGAAGATCACAGAATACATCAGAGTACTTGTTACTCCCAAGAAGATGAAGGCACCGAGGGTTACTAAGAAGCTAATCAAATCATCAATTAGTTGGGATTCGGCCGCTGCTTGAGGGGGAAGCCAGGAGTAAGCCTGTTTACCGATCCAAAGACTGATAGCAGTCACTGCGATCGCGCCTGTAAGCGGCGTCAAAATATTTAAAATCTTCTGGATTTTCATGGTTATTGGTTATTGGGCATTGGGCATTGGGCAAATGACTAACACTTATTTGAGTGTTGTGTTCAGGTCTTGGCCCAATCGCAGCAAATTATCTGCTGTATTGTGTACGCCAAATTCGGTGGCTAGTTGCGCTCCTAGTGTGCCGTGGACGAACATAATGAACATGATTGCTATGCCTGCGAACAGATAGATCCACTGCACTTCTCTATCTGTCTGTTTATATGCCTGTTTGTCCCAGATATAGCGCTGGCATCCTCTCCAAATGGTCATCCCAACAATCAGCGCTAATAAAAAGACTCCACCTATACCATGCCAAATCATGGTTTGCATTGCCTGTAATCCCCAGGCACTCTTGACATCAGTAGGTGGTGCTGCTAAAAGCATTTCGTAAAAGCCTGCTGCCACAGTGAAAAAAGTGATGATGCTGGAAGCGACCATGTTATACCAGCCAACATCAAAGAAGTTGGCACGTTTGACAGTAATCGCAAAATATTTGAAGACCCATATTTCCAAGGGAAACAGCACGCCAACGATATCGAAGGTTATCCCAATGATGAACAAGCCCAGAGTGAGATGGACTAAGTTGGGATGAATAGGAATGGTGTAAGGTAGTCCGTTACTACCTAGTTGTGTACTTAATTGGTCAATTAGTTCCGAGTTCATGGCAAAATAGCATTTTTTACTGCTTCAACAACTGGCACTGTATGTAGTCCATATACCCAAACAAGTTCATCTCCGAGATATACTTGGAAGCCAACTATTAGGATTACAAATAGCCCCACTATCATGTAATGAATCGGTAATTTGTCAGGGTTGCGTGTACGAAGTACATAACGCCAAGCTGTAATCGCTGTGATCATTCCCGAAAGCGACCAACCAATCAACGTATGCAAATTCAGCACTGCTTTAACAGCATCGTAAGGTTTTGCCAAGCCAGCTTCAAACTGACCAAAGATAACGGCAACAAAGATGGCGATCGCAGCGACACACATATTCCACCAACTGACCTCAAAAAGACGAGCGTTACCAGTGAAATAACCAACTACATCGCAGGCAAAGGCAAACAACACCATCGCAATTACGAAGTGGACAACGATGGGATGAATTGTATCTGGGTAGGGTAAATTGTGGTCGTTCAAAGATGTAAAGTAATTAAGCATTGCGTTCTGATCCATCTATTAGCTAGAAGTTAATATTTAGTAGCAACAAAGTAACTTCTAACCCTTAAAAGTCACAACCTTTTGACTTCTATAACGACTTTGTTTGGACTTAAAATCTATCCAAATAACAGCACTTATTCTCATTATGAGAATTATTTATACAGAGCAGCTTCATTTTGATAGTTAGAAGCCTTGGAATCTGATGCACCCCACCAAATAGGGTTTGGACATTATTACGCCCATGCAGTGCCATTGAAGGTTGATAGGCAAGAAATAGGGGCTTGAGTGGAAAAATACTGAAAATGCATTTCAGGCTGCATAGCTCATCTGAAAGCGTTTATTCTTGCCTGAACGCTTACCAGAGATGTTTGACTGAATCAACCTCACTTCTAAGGTTATGAGCTAGCGAGATACAAAAACCATACCTTTAAGATAAATTTTGCATAGAGCAAGGTCATAAATAAAATTGGTGAGCTTTAAGTATGCCTTATTTTTTGAAGATTTTTGTGTTTTTGATTTTCTATCTCCATATATAAAGAATATCATACATCTGGCAAAATTACTTGCGATCGCTAACTATTTTTCAAACAGTATTTTTGATTACAATTAATCATGAACTAGAGGATTATCAGCCAATAATTGCGTTTTTTCTTTTGTTTCAGTGTGAGGAATTCTGACCTGCTCAAAAAAGTTAGATACCCAAGGTAAAGCCACAAGAATTCCCGCTAATACTACTAAAAATACTGCGATTCCAAAAATTTGGTCACGGGGAATTTCAAGAACACCGCGTAAAATCACTTCTCTTAAAGCAGAAACCATAGTAATCTCTACTGCTGCTGCCACGGATGTCCGTTGTTGTTGTATATGATCAATTAACAGGCGGAATAACTCTACCAAAATCAAAATGAACAGGATATCAGATGTTACTTGCCGTAAATCTAATGGACTCAAAAAGGAGAAGAACATATCTCCCAGTCGGATGAGCATCACACAGAATAAACCAAGGCAGAGAGAAATGATAATAAAGTCTTGAAAAAACTCCAGGTTACGTACAATTGTATTTCTTTGTAACCAGTTATTTAAGTTTAAAGTTAGCCCTTTTAGCATCGTCTTTCCTAACAGTCTAGATTCATTTATTTCCATAACTTAAATAGTGCTGAGTATCTAGGATCGATTACTCAGCACGGGCTAAACCCTAGCTATCCGCTAACGGAACTGTATTCAATCCCCATTATTTAGCTATGGGGTTCAACTCAGCCCTTTTAAATTATTTTGAACCGTTGACGTTGAGGTTATGTGCGGTTTCGGCAGTTTTCATCTTGGATGCTGCGGTTGTTAAGTTATTCGCAGCCTTGATGATCTCTCCTAATGTTTCGTTAATCAGATTCTCATCAAGGGAGGTTTCTGATAAGTAAGTTTCTATGAAAATCTCCACTCGATTAACAATTATTTTGCTTTGAGAGCGTAGTTTGTTGAGGTCTTTGGTAGATAGATTATTCATTGTTTGAAGCTCCTTTTGTTTCGCGGGTTAATTCTACATTTTTGATCAGCAATTCTCAGTCAAAGAGCGATTCTTACAGGTCAGCCCTTTTTTGAAAGAGAAAGCTTGCTGGAATACCCATTAAATCGTTCGCTTATTGACTAGACCTCTTGCATAAATTTAAATTGTCATGTTGAGCGGAGCGAAACAGAGTAGTGAGATTCTTCTCTCCACTGCGTTTTGCTCAGAATGACATTCCTGATTTTTTGACTTTTGCAAGAGGTCTACTGCTTAAATGCCTTCAGATTCCCCAATTTAGTACAAGGGTTTAAAGCAGGAGAATTGCTGGATCTGGAGAGTTAGCGGGTCTATTTATTCCTTAGGACTTACGCACTGAAATTATCTTTTAAGACTGGGATGCACCCTTTGAGTCTTTAGTGAAGCGGTAACAAGTCTTTAAGCGTCAGAAGCTTTGGTGCAGACATCAGAAGTTATTCTTTAGTCCCTACTGCGCGTAGCTTGCTCTCTACTAGGGGTACGGTGGATGCTTAGAGTTCTCTGTGTCTTCTGGCTGCCAACTCCTTTTATAGCAACTTTAAGCCGAAGTTGTTGAGAGTTTCACGTAAGTTTTTGCATCCTTTTAAATAGTCTAAAGTTGCGATCCGCTCGGCTGAGTTTTGCGACCAATCAACAGCAGCATTCATCTTTTGTTCAGTGTAGAATTCCTTCATGATATCGTTGTAGTGAGCGATCGCCTCATCTTGTTCTACCAATTTATAGATTTCCCGGTGCAATACAGCTGACTGCGGTAAACGTGGCTTAATAGCAGGTTGTACCTCAGGATTGGGATAACCCACACACAATCCAAATACGGGGAACACAAAAGGTGGCAAATTTAGTAGTGTTGCTACCTCTTGCGTGTTATTGCGGATTGCGCCAATATATACCGTTCCCAAACCAATAGATTCAGCGGCTAGAGTGGCATTTTGCGCTGCCACCGAGGCATCGACTATTGCTTTAAACAACAGTTCTATGTAATCCAGAGCCACATGAGGTAGTCCGCGACTGTCAGCAATATGAGCCATCCGACCTAAATCTGCTAACCAAATTAAAAATACAGGAGCCTGGTTAACCCATACTTGGTTATTAGACAGCTTGCATAATTCTGCTTTGCGCTCTTGATCTTCAACCGCTACTACACTCCAAGTTTGCAAATTAGCTGAACTAGCAGCAGATTGAGCAGCTGCAACTAGCCATTCCAGGGTTCCTGGTGGTAACGGGTCAGATAGATAAGACCGAACTGAACGGTGAGATAGTAGTGTTTGTAGAGAGTCATTCCAGTCAATTTCGTAATTGAAGGGAATCTCACCGTAGCGCGATCGCAGTAGTTCTGTAGGATTGGTCATAGTCAACTTTTCAACCTGAACACTTTTTTACGATTTCAGAGGGATTACCAACGACGAGAAGGAAGAACCAGAAAATCAGGAGGCTGATTTTCTGATAGAAGTAGAGAGAAAATACTTGACTACTAGGCAGCTAACTGGGTTTCTCCGAAATCTGAAGTTAGGCGACCATTCCGAAAAAAAGCAACTCGTAAAGCTAGCCGAGACTCAGATACAGGGCAAGTAAGCGGAGTTACCATATGCCAAGAATTGTCAGAACGCGCGATCGCAACTGATGAATCACTAAGGGGTAGAATATCTTGGAAGGCAGATTCCGGCTGGGAGTCTTTGAGAATTCGCAAACAGCCTCCCCAGTCTACAGACCATTGTTGATTGAAAAATAGCAGATGAGTTAAAACTTTGTTCGGCTCGTCTGTATGAGGGTGATGCAGCTGTCCTAAGTTGTATCGGCGAAATCCAATATCCATTAGACAGTCCTTTAGTTCCAAACCAGACATTTCGGCTATTGCTGCGCGGTAAGAATCTGTCCACAGTCCTTCTATCAACTGTCGCCAGACTTTACTGAGGTGTCTCAAGTCATAAGTAAGTCTGCCTTGTGCCATCCGCTCTCGCCAGCGATTATCACTAGATTTGAGCATCAAGGAAATATCCTCGCTAGTTGCAAGCATCTTTCCCCAGGAGTATCCGTATCCCTCTCCCTCCGACAGGCGAAACTCTTCGTGGGGAAAACTTGCAGTTAGTTCTAAGCTTGCTTCTGGTGAAAGCAGGTTTTTGATCAAAGCCCAATTATATGGGACTTTTTGCATTGCTGTGGCACGAATGGAATCAAAATTAAGCATGGTAGAAAAAACGCTTTAGTAGAATTAACCAATCATGATTACCCTGGATATCAAGTGGCATTGAGGGACTGGGGACTTGGGGACTGGGG
>NZ_JABXKM010000298.1 GCF_017115025.1 Nostoc sp. NOS(2021)
ACGTTCGGATCTAACTGAGAGGTGCGGGAGATAATACTCCCCATCGACTCAACCATTCTGAATACGCCCTACTATTTCAACCACGAAATGGCGATCGCAATGGCTGGTTGTCGTCCGGTATTAGTGGCGACGGATGAAAATTACCAACTGCGAGAAGAAGCGATCGCTCAAGCAATTACTCCCAAAACACGGGCTGTGGTGACAATTTCACCAAATAATCCGACTGGAGTTGTCTATTCACAAGCAGCATTGCGCCAAGTAAATCGAACCTGTAGCGATCGCGGCATTTACCACATCAGCGATGAAGCCTATGAATACTTTACCTATAACGGGGTAAAACACGTTTCCCCTGGTGCATTTGGGAGTAGTAGTAAGTACACCATTTCTCTCTTTAGCCTTTCCAAAGCATACGGTTTTGCCAGCTGGCGTATTGGCTACATGGTGATTCCCAAACACTTATTTGTCGCCGTCAAAAAAGTGCAGGATACAATTTTGATTTGTCCGCCAGTAGTTTCCCAATATGCAGCTTTAGGGGCATTGCAGGCAAAAGAGGAGTATTTGAAGAGTAATATAGGTGCGTTGGGCCAAGTGCGGCAAGTAGTACTCGACTCCCTTAACCGCCTACAAGGTTTATGTAGCATTATACCCGCCAATGGCGCTTTCTATTTTTTCCTCAAAGTTAATACCCAAATGGATGCTTTTGAGTTAGTTAAAAGACTGATCCAGGAACATAAAGTAGCAGTCATTCCAGGTACAACCTTTGGCATGGATGACGGATGCTATCTACGCGTTGCCTATGGTGCGCTGCAAAAAGAGACGGCAAAAGAAGGTATAGAAAGATTAGTGCAAGGTTTGGAAACTATAGTTAGGAGTTAAGAATCATTCAATTTTGGATTCGCGCAAAAGAACGGTATTTATCCAAATTTCTGGCGAATAATCCAACTTTAAACCTGCAATACTTCCAGAACAACCTAAATCTGAGAGAATTACGAACACGACCAATAAGTGTATCAGTTGAATTTACTTACAGCAATTAAAACCTGAAAGAATGTTTTCAACAATAACCTTCCTTTCCACAAACCAGGACTTTCGTTGTGTCAAAGGCAGACGCAGTTATACCAATTTTGGATTTTAGATTTTGGATTTTAGATTAAACATCTTTACCAAAAGTCTGTTCCAGGAATGTCCAACATACTATCTATCTCAATTTGGTATTAGTTATGAAAAATAACGATAATTTTGTATTACGTAATACTTGGTACTATGCTCTGCCTAGTAATCAGATCAAGCCAGGTATGATGATCAGCCGCATTTTCTTGGGAGAACCGGTGCTGTTAATTCGTGACCAGGATGGCAAAGTGTCTGCGATGACAGACATTTGTCCTCATCGTGGTGTCCCCTTGAGTTGTGGTAGATTCAATGGGCAGGAAGTGGAATGCTGCTACCACGGTTGGCGGTTTAATTCGGCTGGGCGGTGTACTGCGATCCCGTCTCTTGTGGAAGAACAGCAGATGGATTTGAGTCGCTTCGACGTACAATCATACACAATTCGGGAAGCCCAAGGGAATATCTGGATATATATGGCTGATGCCGATAACCCTCAACCTGCTTCTGAGATGGAGATTCCGGTAATTCCAGGATTTGATGAGCGATCCCTACGGGGGGCTTCGCCAACGCCCCAGTTCGTAGAGGTGATGAGATTCCCCTGTTTTATAGATCATGCAGTAGTAGGTCTGATGGACCCTGCCCATTCACCCTACGTTCATCGCGCTTGGTGGTGGCGAAATGAGCAACTGCACGAAGAAGTAAAGCAGTTTGACGCTTCACCTTATGGCTTCACGATGCGACGACACCGATTGCCAGCGAATGGGGGTCGATTATACTGGCTGATTGGCGGTGGTGTGCCGGAAACGGAGATTTCTTTTCGTTTACCTGGAGTCAGAATCGAAGAAACCACTATTGGCAACCATCGAGTCGTTAATTTAACGGCAGTTACACCGATTTCAGACACAGAAACTGAGGTAACTTTTGCTCTTTACTGGACACTTCCTTGGGTGGGATTTTTCAAGCCACTGCTACATGTGCTGGCGCGGACTTTCATTGGTCAAGACCGAACGGTTGTGGAAAAGCAGCAGATTGGTTTGAAATATAATCCTGTGCTGCGGCTGATTAAGGATTCAGATATGCAGGCGCAGTGGTATTACCAGTTAAAGCGGGAGTATGCTCGATCTGTCGCTGAAGGACGAGAATTTGTGAATCCTGTCAAGGGTCAAATACTCCGTTGGCGTGCTTAGGGACTGACAAATAAAAAAATATCCCAAAACTGACGCAAAAATCCTCTCTATTTCTCTTCTCTCTGTGTTCTCTGCGTCTGGAGTGGTAGCCTGCGGCAAGCCGCTTTGCGTCTACGTTTCTTTGGATAATTTATTTCTTGCAAGTCCCTTAAATTACTCCAAAGTAAATTCTGCAAATTCTCTTTGTCCAAACAGCATATTTCGGTCTACGGCTGACAAGATTTTATTATTGGTGTGTTGGCTATTTAAACAGCGACCAACTAACTGCGCGACATCTGCACGATTGATACTACCAATAATGTGTGGATCTTCAGTCAAAACGCCATTACCCGTTGCTGGTTCTGACTTTAGTCCACCAGGACGGATGATTGTATAGGTAAGTCCACTGGCAATTAAGTGTTGTTCAGCTTTGTCTTTCTCAGCTAAAACTTTTCCCAGTACCTCTAAAACTTGGGGTGACGCAGCAACAACACTATTGCCAGCACCAATGGAAGATACAAGAATAAACTTTTGCACTCCAGCTTTAACTGCTGCATCAATCAGATTTCTATTACCAGGGTAATCCGGCCTTTCTACATCTGATGGTAAACCGCCAATTGTACTAATAACGGTGTGAATAGGTTCATCTGCCAAGATGGCACGTTCTACATCCTCAACATTTAAGGCATCTCCCAGAACTACCTCAATACCGATTCCTTCTAGTTCAGCAGCAACTGCTGCTGTTCTCAGGAGTGCTTTTACCTTTAGCTGTTGCGCCCTCAGATATTGAGCAATTTCTCGACCAACACCGCGACTTGCTCCAGCCAGAAAAATATAAGATGCACTTGTCATAATCAGCTTAACTATTTACGCTCAAAGGATTTTATCAGAGGATTGGCAGTATTTAATAATTGCTCAAGCAGTTGAGATGCTTCTGGTTGATGGCGAACATGAGTGTCAATAAACAAACTAATGATTTCACCCATCAGCAAACGGAAGCTTTCTTGGGGTTGGGTGGCGGGAAAGTCCAACAAGGGTGTATCTAGGGTGGAGTCTAGCTGATCAACTATCGAAAAGTGATTTGCTCCATCCAAAAGTACTAGATAGCTGTCATTTCGTCCTCCAGTAATTGCTTCTTGGAATGTACGGATGACTGGAGTGGTAGTATTTCCAGGACTTACACCATAGCGATCGCTGTTGTTCGCAATTACTCCATCGCAGGTTCCTCCCATCAGTAGAAGTGGTAGGGAGTCTGGTAAGGGTAAGATAGTACCTGCCTCGTACCCCAATAATAACGTTCCCATAGTGTGTAAACCATAACCAAAAGATGCTGCGACTGAAGGGAAAAAGTAGGGATCAGCATTTTCGATCGCTGCTCTACCACCTGCGGAGTGTCCACCTAAAATTATTCTTTGTAGATCAAGCATTCCAGCTAAAATACCCTCAGACTGTAACTGTTTCACTTTCGCTAGCAGTGTTGGCAAAGCTGAAGCAGTGGGAACAGTACGATAAATTGTTGGTTTCATTTTTTCAAAATCAACCCCTGGAGTCAGACTCATTATTCCTGGCATAGTTTCCGCAATCCAGTTAAAGAGAATCACCACTAATCCACGTTCAGCGAGTTTAACCGCCAACCATTGATATTGTTGAGCATCACAGTTAAAGCCGTTGAAGAAAATCACTACTGGAAAAGGTGCCTTTTCTAAATCAACGGGCAAAATTTCCCTATTTCTTTCTACCTTACGCCTCGATATCTGTGCTGGATAGAAAATTTTTAGGTGAATGGTATCGTAAGGAGACTGGAAACCCTCGATTTTAGCAGCTTGGAAAAAAGCACGAACTGTCATCTGGGGATTCTTCCTAATATCATTTTCTGAAAATTTTTCTATTGCTCAGGTACAACTGCTTTTAACAATCCCAATCTAGCGATCGGAAATAACTGAGTAACTATAATTACAAAAATATTACGATAGCAATTATACCTAACCCAATTGTAGGAAGTATTTTGGTAAGCAATTGTGCCAATCTAGCAAATAACTTTTCTTTGGATTTACTTATGGCTAAAAAATCTCAAACAAATCTAGAACAATATCAAGATGTCAGATTATCTGCCACCACAAGAATTTGGGTAATTACAGTAGCCATTCTCGGAGTTTGCGTCCCACTTTCAGTCGTTACTAAAAGTGGTGCTATTCTTCCTTTAGTTGCTATTGCTGGCGCAGCTGTTGGTACAGTTGCTGTTTGGCGTTCTGATGAGCAAAAATCAAAAACTAACTATTTGCAACAGCAGCAAATAGAACTGCTAGAGCGGAGATTAGCAAATTTAGAAACAATTGTTAGCAGTGATGACTTAAACTTGCAAATGAAAATTAAACAGATCGAAGCAAGGGATACTTTTGGCGACTCCTCTGATGTAAGTACTACACCCAGACAACCAAAACGCAAAGGTTAAAATTAGCCAATCTTCACCATTTATGCTTATTTCAGATGATCTCGCTTAGAATCATCGCTATTAGGTTATTTTTGTGTCGGTATTTGTTGGCTTAACGTTGCCGCAACCTTTGAAATCACTCTCACATTAAACTTTCCTTTGCAGCTAGAACTGTTTCCGTAGAAACAGTATCTCATTCTCCATGTCCGCTAGTATTGACTGATATCATCTAATTCTCTATACTTCAGCTGCATCAATTAATGAAATGTCTAAGTGCTATCCATCTATATCTTTCCCGCAAATATATGCCAATGACTGTGTTTTATTAGACTGATAACATTACTGAATTTTTAATTAACTAAGGTTATAAACTTGAGTAATTGCATTGGTATAGCTTACCGTAGGTATGCAATAGTTTGCCGCAGGAATGTAGATGGATTGGATTAGCTTACTCAAAGCTCAACAAACTGACTTCCTTCAACGTGTGAAAAAACCTAAAACTTATGACTTATCTTTGCTGGAAAGTCAAGTCAAAGGTTGTCACACTGAAATTATCGGATTTTGGGGTGAGCCTTTGGCAAAACTCCAAGAGCTTTCTCGCCAACAAGCAGAAGTTCTCGCCAAAAATCCGCCGCCGACGCCACCGGAATATCCTGAGCCTCCCGACAGGACGATACCTTTTCCCAAATACTTCCAACAGCAAGCTCAAGATTATCTTTTTCGGGAGCATATTGTTGACTGGGTGATAACTGAACGCTTGGGGAAGTTGGTAAAAAAGGTGTCACAAGATACTTTGCAAAACATGATTTTAGATGATGAGGGGAATTTGTGTGGCGAAAGCAAATTCTCTTATGTACTCAAAGATAATCCTCAGCTAGGTGTTCAAGTTTACGTTGCTGATGGAGAAAGTTTTAATGGTATTAAGAAAGACAAAATTAGGTGGTCGGTTACTCAAGAAGATTTAAAAAATCACCAAGTATTAATTTTTCTATGTTTGTTTTATCCATCTACAGGTAATTTAGGATACGAAAAACAAAGCATAATTACAGGTTTTTTACCTGCAAATCAAATTGAACTTACTGAACCAAAACTCTATGTCACTCCAAGTAAATTGTTGTATGCGGGGGGGGTGAGTTGGTATTTAGAATCACTTATTGGCAAAAAAGACACGTCGCCAGTAATTACTGAGAGCGCGATCGCAGATACAATACAGACTCTACCATCAGAGCATTGCCTCAAGGGTATAGTAGGTGACTGGGAATGCTGGCAGACTTTGAAAGGGCACAATAGAGGCATTAATTGCCTAGCTTTCAGTTCCGGGTGTGGGAATGGCAAAGCTTTACCCATATTGGCAAGTGGTAGTCGGGGAGAGACGAAGCTATGGGATTTAAGCAAGGGTGAATTAATCGAGACATTATCAGAGTATCCTTGGGTGATATCTGGACTGGTGGATGAAGTGAATTCTCTAGCTTTTAGTTCCGATGGACAGACTTTAGTGAGTTGCGGTGCAGATTCCACAATTAAGCTTTGGCATGTAGGCGCTTTAGACTTGATAGATATTTTGCATAAACATAATGGGGTAGTGCGGTGTGCTGCCTTCACTCCAGATGGCAGAATGTTAGCTACAGGCGGAGATGACAGAAAAATTCTGTTTTGGGATTTGATGCATCGTCAGGTTGCGATCGCACTTTCTTTAGATGATACAGCTGCTCATTCCCTAGTTTTGAGTCGAGACGGGCAAACTCTGGTTATAGGTAGCTATCGCAAAATCAAAGTCTGGCGCACCTTACCCCAGACGGGGATCAAAAGTTTAAAGGACGCACAACCACTGCATACCCTCATGGGTCATTCTCACATCGTGCGTTCCTTAGCAATCAGTGCAGATGGTAAACTGCTGGTGAGTGGTAGCTGGGATCAAACGATTAAAATTTGGCAATTGGAGACTGGAGAATTACTTCATACTCTGAAAGGACATCGAGATAGAGTATATGCGATCGCTTTAAGTCCCGATGAACAAATTATCGCTAGCGGTAGTGCTGATAAAACTATCAAATTGTGGCATCTACAAACCGGAGAATTGCTGGGTACCTTTACAGGTCATACTCATATAGTCACAGCATTAGCCTTCACAGCTTCCGGCGAGATGTTGGTTAGCGGGAGTTTGGATAAGACAATTAAAATTTGGCAACGCAGTTAATGTTAGTTCGTAATTCGTAATTAATTAGACTTCTTGCATAAATCAAAAAAAGAACCCCACCCCGCCAAAGC
>NZ_JABXKM010000335.1 GCF_017115025.1 Nostoc sp. NOS(2021)
CTGGGTTGAAAGTCTGTTTGTATATAGGTTTTATCATCAGTTAATGTCCTAACCTTCTTGTCCGTTGCTATAAGTAAAAGGCTAGAAAAACATAAATTATTATGTCTCTCTAGCCTGGGGAACGCATAAATCATATTTAAGATTTTCAAATAAAATATGTAATAATACTTATACTATTTATTAATAATGTGAATTTATTACCTCTAATCTCTCTGTGTTCGATAATCACAGAATAAATGTTTTGAACCAAGTCTTGCTTCACCCGATCAGAGTAATTATTGATTACCCAGATGGTTCACCCGATTGGAGGAAGACGAATGATGAACATAACCTCAGATTGATAAGATGAGGAAAAAGTAAAGATTTGTGCTATGACTATTGTTGACATTGCTTCTCCCCTAATTACGATCGCAGGACAAACCCGCCAAGCTGCAAGTAAGCTAGCGATTCTCTCCACTGAGGCAAAAAATCAAGCACTTGTGGCGATCGCTCAAGCTTTAGAATCAGCTAAGGATGAAATTTTACAAGCAAATGTTGCTGATTGTGAAGCTGCTACTTCGGTGGGAATTCCCAAACCACTTTATAAGCGCTTGCAGTTGGATGAACATGAATTAAGAGATGCGATCGCTGGGGTACGAGATGTTGGTAAACTAGATGATCCTATCGGTAAAGTACAGATTCACCGCGAACTTGATACTGGTTTGACTCTCAAGCGGATTACTTGTCCTTTAGGGGTTTTGGGGATTATTTTTGAAGCCCGTCCAGAGGCGGCGATTCAAATTGTTTCCTTGGCGATCAAATCGGGTAATGGTGTCATTCTCAAAGGTGGAAAGGAAGCGGTACGTTCTTGTGAAGCGATCGTTAAGGCAATTAAACAGGGATTATCTCAAACTGCTGTTAACCCTGATGCGGTACAGTTGCTCACAACTAGAGAAGAAACCTTAGAACTTTTGAAGTTAGATAAATATGTGGATTTAATTATTCCTAGAGGTTCTAATTCTTTTGTGCGCTTCGTGCAGGACAATACACGCATTCCGGTATTAGGTCACGCCGATGGGATTTGCCATCTTTATATAGATAGAGCCGCTGATCTTTCTAAAGCAGTTCCGATTACAGTCGATGCCAAAGCGCAATATCCTGCTGTTTGTAATGCAATTGAAACTTTGCTAGTTCACCAATCGATTGCTACAGAATTTTTACCAAAAGCTGCTGATGCTTTGCAAGAACGCCATGTGGAATTAAGAGGTGATAAACGCACCTTGGAAATTTTACCTAATATCAAAACTGCAACAAAAACCGATTGGGAAACAGAATATAACGATTTTATTTTGTCCATAAAGATTGTAGACTCTATAGAAGATGCGATCGCCCATATTAACGAATATGGTTCTCGTCATACCGATGCCATTATCTCTGAAGATTTAGTATCTGTCGAAACTTTCTTTGGACTAGTCAATTCAGCTAATATATTCCACAATTGTTCCACCCGATTTTCTGATGGCTTCCGCTATGGTTTCGGTGCAGAAGTAGGAGTTAGTACACAACAAATGCCTCCCCGCGGCCCCGTTGGTTTAGAAGGATTAGTCACATACAAATATCAAATGACTGGCGATGGTCATATTGTAGCTACTTACACGGGGGCGAATGCTAAGGCTTTTACTCATCAGGATTTTGTGTAAAGTATTCTCACATATAGGACTCATGTCTGATTTTTGAACAAGATTTCAAATGAAACCCCGATAAAACGGGCTTTTCAGTCTCAGTATGTTTTCAAAAATCAAATCGGAGTCCTATAGTAGGGCCAGTTACAAAAAAGTAGATTTCGCATGAGTAGCAAAACATCCAAGGTCAGTATTATTGGTGCGGGTAATGTGGGTGCAGACGTAGCAAATGCTTTAGTGCTACTCGGTAAATGTGTAACAGTCGTCCTTTTTGACCGAACTTTATCAAAAGCTGAGGGGCAAGCATGGGATATTGAAGACACCATTCCCCTACTTCAAGAGATGGAAATTATACCATCAAATCAATATGAAGATTTAGCAGATTCTGATATCATTGTCGTGACTGTTGGGGTGCAGCAGAAACAAGGACAGACCCGATTAGATACGTTGAGCGACAATGCACAGATCATGCGTTCGACGATAAAAGAATTGGATCGAGTTGCACCGAATTCAATCGTACTTATCGTTAGTAATCCAGTGGATGTACTAACACGGATTGCGATCGCCACTTCCACTAGAGCAGAAAACCTAATTTTGGGTTCGGGAACCGTTCTTGATACTGCTAGACTGAGATATCAACTCGGTAAGCGACTGAATGTTGGTAAACAAGACGTTCATGTTTATGTGATTGGAGAGCATGGAGACAGTGAATTTATCGTTTGGTCTAGTGCATTTATTGGGGGAATTCCGTTAACTGAATTTCCCATACCACAAGGAGCAACGCTGGAACAAATTCAGCAAGAGTACGCAGAGTTAACCCGTAAGCGAGGCCATAACATTTTTGAACGTAAAGGAAATACTAGCTATGGCATATCAACAGTAGTTTGTCAGTTAGTTGATACCATCCTGCGAGATGAAAAGCAGATATTTCCAGTATCGGTGAGAGCAGATTCTAACTATGGAGTTGGCAGTGAAGTTGTTCTTGGACTTCCATGTATCATTAGCTCCCAAGGTATTGAGCGCCAACTGGTGTTACCAAGAAATGCTGATGAACAACGTTTATTAGAAGAGTCAGCCACCAAACTGAATGAAGCCTACAATTCGGGAGCATAATTAAAATCAACTCACATAGCCTGTCTAAAAATGTGCTTTTTTGAATATGTATAAGGGCTTGCAGGATGATAAAAAGGGCTAGGATGCAGATCAAATAAGCCTCATCGCCCTTTATCCTTGTTGATAGTTGTGGATTAACACGACATTTGTCATCGTTACCCACGAGATATGCAACGCGGTAAGTAAAAAAAGTAAACATATTATTTGTCGTCAATCGCGTGGATTTAAACTATTACCCAAGCACCTCAAACAACCAAGTCAGCAGTATAACAAATAGCTGCACCCGACCCAAGCAAATTTTAGTGATTGAGTGTTCCAAAATCATCGGCGGCTGAAAAATTAGCCATTAAACTAACGCTTTAAGTAACGCCTGAAGTTTAAGTTGCACCTCTGCAAACTCTTTGCGAGGATCAGATCCCGCAACGATACCAGCACCAGCATACAATCTCGCGCGATCGCCATCAATTAATGCTGAACGAATTCCTACAATAAACTCGCAGTTTCCCTGAGAATCTATCCAACCCAGAGGTGCAGCATATAAACCTCTCTCAAAGCTTTCATAACGACGAATTTCGGCACAAGCAACATCTCGTGATGCACCAGCAACGGCTGGTGTAGGATGCAATTGTCCGACAATCTTTAATGGATGTATGTTAGCAGGAACTGTAGCACTTATTGGTGTCCATAAATGCTGGATGTTAGATAATTGTCGTAGGCGGGGTGCTAATATTTGAGGTGATAAACCTAGCTGAAATAGAAGTTGAGTTATAAAATCAAGTACTAGCGAATGTTCATGCTTTTCTTTTTCACTATTTAGTAAGCGATTGGCATTAGCTGCATCTTCAGCAGGGGTTTTACCTCGTGGTGCAGAACCAGCCAAAGCATCAGTGATTAACTGTTGATTATTAATACTAATTAATCTTTCTGGACTTGCACCAATAAAGTTTTGTCCTTTGCCATTACTTGTAGAAAAAATATAACAGTTAGGATGTATTTGTCTAAGATTATTTAAGGATTTAACTAAGTCAAAGTGTTTGCTTGACTTTACATCTAATATATCTGCTAATACAATCTTACTTAAATGACTAGACCGAATTTTTTCCAAAACAGATACTACTGAACGTTTAAATTGAGCAGAATTTGTGACGGATTTTTTGTAGAAGTTTGCTGAGAAACAATCAATATTAGCAGAGTAGTATTCTAAAGATTGGATAAATTCAATTTTATTTTGCACATTTTCCAACAATGTTTGAATATTTACATTTGCATTGATAATTATATTTGTTACTAATATACAACGCTGATTTTTTACAGCTACTTGCCAACGTGGAAGAAAGATGGTAGCAGATGGAAAGGGATAATCTAGTTGGGTATTTTTATCAAAAAAACTGAAATAACAAAAAAAGTGAGGCCCAGAAAAAGGTTGGTTAACGTTACCAAAATTAATTATACTTTTTAGACAAGATTTGATAAAATATTCTGCTTGACTAAAACGGTCTGCGCCATCAATCTGTAATTTTGCTACAGCATCAATTGCCGCGATCGCTTCTCCTTTACCTCTGTCCTCAAAGTAAAAATTTATTTCATTTGCTTGTGTAAGTTTATCCAATACAAGTAAAGGGTCAACTAAATCGATCTCTTGGGAGATACTGACAATTTGCCTACAATTATTGTTGAGGCACTTTTCTTGCACTGCTACCAGAAATTGATATAAATCTTTGTGCTGTACAAAGAAGTTGCTACGACATGGTGAAACTGTCATGGATCTATAGTAAATTTTTTTTAAGTTAACTTCCTAAAGTCTAATTAATCGTGGTCGTATTTCTACAGGTAACATATTAAGTTATCATTTCACCAGCGTAGGATTTGCCTTGTTCGTGGTGTTCCTAGACCCTGACAAGCCAGTTCCAGCCTTGGGCTGCAACCGTGAGGGTGGAGTGTTAACAACGCAAGGTTAACGAGCCACAGTAAAAGTGGCAGTTGTTTTTAGCTGATGAATATCTAGCGTCTCTTTAAATCATAAAATCTCAAGTGTGAGTAATATCCCGGCAATTTAATTAATCACGACTAATGACTACCAAGCAGATTTTATATCCCAACACTAAGTTATGGATGGCAGCGATTAAACCGCCAATGTACAGCGTTGCCATTATGCCCATTTGGGTAGGAACAGCAGTAGCATTTGCCGAAACTAACATTTTTAATGGTGTAGTATTTTCTACTTTTGTAACTGCGGCAATCTTAATTCTTGCCTGGGAAAATATCACTAATGATGTCTTTGATTCCGAAACAGGTATTGATCAAAATAAGCACCATTCACTGGTGAACTTAACAGGCAATAAGCCATTAATATTTTGGATAGGAAATTTGTGTTTAGGTTTGGGGTTGCTGGGCATACTAGCGATCGCCTTTTGGCAACAAGACCTAACTGTTATCGGTATAATTTTGCTGTGCTGCGGTTTAGGCTATATGTACCAAGGGCCTCCCTTTCGCTTAGGATATCAGGGTTTAGGCGAGATTCTTTGCTTTTTTGCCTTTGGCCCCTTAGCAGTGGAGGCAGCCTACTACAGCCAAACCCAAACTTGGTCAATAACGAGTTTAGCAGCTTCAGTGATTGTTGGGATTGCCACAACCTTAATTTTGTTTTGCTCACACTTTCACCAAGTTAAGGATGACATCGCCGCAGGTAAGCGATCGCCTATCGTCCGTCTAGGAACCCAAAAAGGTGCCCAACTCCTAGTTTGGTTTACTGCTAGTATTTATCCCCTCACCTTGCTGTTTGTGCTATTGGGGATTTCTCCAGCTTGGACATTGCTGAGTTGGGTAAGTTTACCTTTTGCTGTTAAATTATGCCGCCATGTCCAAGAAAATCATAACCAGCCGGACAAAGTTAGTAACTGTAAATTCATCGCCGTAGCCGTGCATTTCTGGGCTTGCTTGCTGTTCGGTTTAGGATTTATGCTTTAGCAATTACTAATTGAACGCGATGTGCAACTTATTCTTAGAACCCCGCTTCCATTCCTCTCCCCCACAGGGAGAGAGGCTTTGATTCTTCCTCTCCAACGCTAGTAGGGAAGGGGCTGGGGGTTAGGTTTGAAAGAAAGTTACACACGGCGTTAATTGATGCGTTATCAATTTAAATTTCGTCCTTATCAGCGAAGATTTTTGCGATCGCTTACCACTAATCATGGTAAATGGGATATTCGTGAGGGCATTATCCTCCATCTCACCGATGAATCAGGTAAAGTCGGCTGGGGAGAAATCGCCCCCATTAGCTGGTTTGGTTCCGAAACCCTAGAACAAGCCTTAGATTTTTGTCGCCAACTCCCAGGAGAAATCACAGACGAGATAATTTTCTCCATCCCAGATGAGTTACCAGCTTGTCAATTTGGCTTTGAGTCAGCGCAAGAGTGGAGAATTGAATTCTTTTCAATGCCCCATACCCAATCTTTCAGTGCCTTACTACCAGCTGGGGAAGTGGCTTTAAATCAATGGGAAACTTTGTGGCAGCAGGGATATCGCACGTTTAAGTGGAAAATTGGAGTGTATGCGATCGCTGATGAACTAGAAATTTTTGAGTCACTGATACACACCTTACCAGCCTTTACCAAACTGCGACTAGATGCCAACGGTGGACTCAGCTATGAGGAAGCAAACTTATGGCTGTGGACTTGCGACAATCTCAAAGCAAATGGAGAACTAGCCCCAGAAATTGAATTTATCGAACAACCGCTACCTGTTGAGCAATTTCAGCAGATGTTGGAATTGAGTATGAGTTATGAAACTGCGATCGCTTTAGATGAATCTGTTGCCACACTTGGGCAACTCGCTGCTTGTTATCAACAAGGTTGGCGAGGAATTTTTGTGATCAAGCCTGGGATAGTTGGATCACCATCTCGTCTGAGAAAGTTTTGCCACCAGCATCAAATTGATACTGTATTTTCATCAGTATTTGAAACTGCGATCGCAAGACTTGCAGCACTCCAGCTAGCAGCAGAATTATCCCGAAACAACAGGGCAATTGGTTTTGGCATCGACCATTTTTTTGAACAAGAAGATACGTGGCTTCAAAGTTTATGGAACGACCTTTAGACTGTCTTAATAACCTTGCTCAAGATGATTGGCTTATCGGTTACAACAGCCGTCAATTTAATCAAATAGCTCAGGAATTATATTTAGAACTAACACATTTATC
>NZ_JABXKM010000204.1 GCF_017115025.1 Nostoc sp. NOS(2021)
CGCCCACACCAACGCCCACACCAACGCCCACGCCAACTCCAACTCCAACTCCAACTCCAACTCCAACTCCAACTCCAACGCCCACGCCAACTGTCGAATTAACCGATATTGCAAATCATTGGGCAGGTGGGTTTATTCGGGAATTAGTCAAATTGGAGATAGTTAATGGTTTTCCCGATCGCACATTTAAACCCGATGCGACGATGACACGGGCGCAATACGCGGCATTACTAGTAAAAGCTTTCAACCCATCGCCAAACCGCCCCGTGATCAAGTTCAAAGATGTACCAGCAGACTTCTGGGCATCCAAGGTAATTCAGCAAGCATATCAAGGTTCATTTCTCTCTGGTTTTCCTGACAATACTTTTGTCCCCAACAAAAATATCCAGCGCGTGGAAGTGATTGTCTCCCTGGTGAATGGATTGAAGTTATCTGGTGATGGTACAGCAACCATCAAAGTTTTCGATGACCAAGCAAAGATTCCTGGATATGCCAAAGATGAGGTAGTAAAAGCTATAGACAAGGGGATTATCGTCAATCACCCAAATCTCAAACAACTCAATCCTACCCGCGATGCAACACGCGCTGAGGTAGCTGTGATGGTATATCAAGCTTTGGTAGATGCTAGTCGTGTAGCAGCGATCGACTCACCTTATATTGTGAGTGCTTAATTTGTAAACTGGTTTGTTTTGCAAAATCGGATGATTTTTGTAGGGGCAATTCATGAATTGCCCCTACAAAAAGGGTTCTGGATTTTTATTTTTTAGGATGAAACCATCCTGGTCTTAAAAAGGAGGCTGGGGGGATTTCTTATCTATAATCTTGCTTTTGAATACTCCCCAAACGAGCAGCATCACGAATATTATATTCAGAACGAGTAAAGCGATTTAGCTGCATTTCAAAGAAATCTCGATTAGCTTGTAAATGCTGAATATTTTGGTCATCTAATGGATATAAAAGTGCCGTTCGCAAAGCTTGAATTACCGCAGAAGTGACACAATACATTGAGCGTTGAAAACTAACTCCCAACTGAATCAACATATCTTCTTCACCCCGGCAATGTTGGCTGTAGTAATCAACAAGATATGGTGGCAAAAAATGCAGCATATCTTGCATTAATAATGTGGGGGGAATGCCAGCAGTACCCACTGGAAATACATCAGCGTAAAGAATGCCATAGTGAAAATCTTTTTGGTCTGACGGTACTTGACGCGCTTGAGCATTATAAGATTTTGTCCCTCGGAAGGGTGCAGTGCGGTAGAAAACTGCTTCTACATAAGGTAATGCAGCTTCATATAGCCACATGAAACCCTTAGATTTGGGGACAATTTCATAGCATTCGCCACGAATATAAACGTGATGGTAAATGGGACGACCTGCGATCGCAAATATACCATTAACTAAAAAGCTCATCGCCTCTGGGACGCTGCTAATTGTCCCTTCGTCATAGCGGTCGGACATTTCAAAGAATACTGGGGCCATGACTTCCCAGAATAAGCCCAGGTTAGCGTAGTATGACATCTGGCGGCACTGTTCCAAAAACATATCGGGGAACAGCTTGTAAAGTCCCAGCATTACGGGATTCCCTTGGAAGTAAGCTTTAATTGCCTTGTCAGCGTTGGCTTTGTATTCTTCAGAATCTAGGTAAGGGTCAAATTGCCCACCCATCCCTCTGTGCCACAACATCGCCCGCATACAAGCTTCCGCAAATTCCATGTTAATGCGATCGTGGAACAAGTGATGCAACAACTTCGGCATTTTGAAAGTTTCACCCTTCTCAATAAATGCCAAAAGTTCTGGATGTGCAGTAGCTTCGCCGCGCCAAATTCGTAAATCGGCATCATCACCAGCGTAATGATTATGCAGTTCTAAATACTCTTTGGGTAAGAAGTATTTAAAGAACGGTAACGGGTTTAAAAATTCGCGTTCGGCAATATAAAGTAGGTCACGCCAGTAAAAATCCATCGGTACAGCATAAGCTTTATATAAACCGATGATTTGCATCAAATTTTCTGGGGTATCGGGTAACATTGCACCACCTGCTTCTAGGCGATGGATTACTTCGGCAAATTCGTGATTAGAAGGAGGTAATTTTATTGCTGTTTTAATTGCTGTCATGGTAATCGGAAATTGGTAGAGACGCGATAAATCGCGTCTGGGGGATAAGTTTTGAGTTTTGAGACGTGATAAATCGCCGTCTCTACAAGTGTTTTGATTTATTTCCTATTTCAGCGCTACTTCAGAGATGACGGTTTTTTCCAAAGAGGGAATTGCAGTCACCATTGTTGTAGTTGTGGATTCACTCCAACGCACTAACCAAGTGGGTTGTACTCCCAAAAAGATGATAAAAGCTGCCAAAATTAAAGCTGGTATTTTCTCAGACCATAAAACTTTGGGATAGTAGGCGAAGTTATCGAGTCTGCCAAAACAGGTACGGTTGAGGAGAATGACAAAATAAACTGCGGTTAATCCACTAGCGACTACACACAAAATTGTCGAGATGGGAAAGATAGAGAAACTACCTTGAAAGACGATAAACTCCGCGATGAATCCTGTTAAACCGGGAATACCAGCACTAGCCATACCACTTAAAACTAGTAGGGCGCTAATTAGGGGTAAACCGCGTATGGGACTCATTAAACCATTGAGTTTATCTAACTCACGGGTGCCGACTTTGGCTTCCACGACTCCCACCAAGTGGAAAAGAATCGCCAGGATGATACCGTGGCTAAACATTTGGGCGACTGCACCCACAAGTGCTAAGGAAGTACTGGCGGCAGCAGCTAGCAATACATAGCCCATGTGACCGATGGAACTGTATGCTACCATGCGCTTGATATCTTTTTGAGCGATCGCAATTAGTGCCCCATAGATAGCGCTGACTGCTCCCCAAATTGCTAAAGTTGGTGCAATAATGCTCCAAGCATGGGGAAACATACCCAACCCAAATCGCAGCAATCCATAAGTTCCCAGCTTTGCCAACACGCCACCAAGAAGAATAGCAATTGGTGCTGAAGCCTCAACATAAGCATCGGGTAGCCAAGTATGGAAGGGAACTAAGGGAATTTTAATCCCAAAACCTAATACTATTCCTGCTAGTAAAAGGATTTGTTTAGCTATTGACAAGTTTTCTGTAGAGACCGAATCAAAAGCAAAATTGGTAGAACCACTCAGCCACACCATACCCAAGAATGTCGCCAGAATTAAGGCTCCTGAAACAGCAGTATAAATCAGGAATTTAATCCCAGCATAACCCCGTTTTTCCCCTCCCCAAATGGAAATTAGTAAGTAGAAGGGGATTAATTCTAGTTCGTAGAACAGGAAGAATAGCAGGAAATTCTCCGCGAGAAAAGCACCTGCGACTCCTCCACTAACTAATAAAATCATCGAGTAGAACAGCCGGGGGCGTTCAGTTTCTTTACTACTGCTGTAAATAGCAATCCAGGTGAGCAGGCTATTTAACACCAACATCAATATAGAAAGCCCATCAACACCTAATTGATAGCTCAAACCAAGGGTTTCATTCCAGGGTAAATACTCTTTAAATTGCATTCCTGGATTGCTGATATCAAATTTCAGCAGGATAAAAAGGTTCCAAAATAGAACTATTCCAGAAAAAATTAATGCTGTTAACCGAATCCGATCTTTAGGGATATTTAGAGGTAGTACCGCTATGAAAATAGCAGCGAAAATTGGCAGCCAAATCAAGACACTTAACATGGTAATTTTATCCTTTGTCTTTTCCTCGTTCCCAGTCTCCGACTGGGAACGCAGTTCATTGCGGCTCTGCCGCGAATTCATGAGGCAGTATGAATTTGCATTCCCAGTCGGAGACTGGGAACGAGATTTAAGTACAAAAAAGCTAGCCTACTATAGTGATTTTGCCAGTATCTAAATCGTAATAAGCTCCGACTATTTTCAGCTTTTCTGCCTTGATTAACTCAGATAAAACTGGCGATGAATTCAATTTTTTAATTTGTGCCAAAACATTTGCTTTACAAGCGTTTTCTAACTTATCTCCTGATTTTCCTTTTGAGCTTTCTACACTCGGTTTAATCGCCTCAAGTAAACTTCCGATTTGCCCTGGTACTTCAGCACCTTTGATTGCGGCATCTACCGCACCACATCTTTCATGTCCCACTACCATAATGACTTTGGAACCTAATACTAAACTGCCAAATTCTAGGCTACCAATTTCTTCTCGTGTGGCAATATTGCCAGCTACACGGCAGACAAATAAATCTCCAAGTCCTTGGTCAAAGACAATCTCTGAAGGTACCCGTGAATCTGCACAACTGAGAATAGAAGCAAAGGGCTTTTGACCTTTGGCAATTTCGGCTAAACGTGAATATGTTTGGTGTGGATTACGACGTTTTCTTTGGGCAAATCTTTCATTCCCATCTAATAACTCTTGCAATGCCTTATCGGGGGTAATCTCATCTTCTGCTGGGGCAATTTCTGCTGCAAGTAAGTTTGAGCTAAGTCCGGCTGTCAATACACCTGTACCGATCGCACCTGCACCAAACTTGAATAAACTTCTTCTGGAAAGATTGATCTGGGAATGTTGTATGCTCATGAAATTATCCTCACAATATTAAACTGTCAGCTTGCGCTAGCATAGTTACTGCTACCCAACTGTCGAGATTTGAAAAATCAAATTTAAAAACTGCACTCCCCAAAATGGCCAAGTTACCCACATTCCTAAAACACCTACTCCTAGAAGAACAGTTAAGGCATAAAACTGGGTTTGTCCAGAGGTGCTGTATTTGAGACTTTCGCCACTTAATAGCGAAAATAAACCAACTAAATTAACGATGCCATCGACTACAAAGCGGTCAATCATATCGGCAATTTGAGAAATTTTGGCAACGCTAAAAATTATGGTCATCCGATAGAGTTTGGGGGTGTAAAAGTCGTATGCTAGTAAGTCTTGTAAACCTTGCCAAGGGAGGCGAATCGGTTTATGAATATTGCCTAAATAAATCACGCCAGTGATGCTGCAACCAAAAATACTCGACCAAATTAAAAGTAGTGCAACATCTTTATTTAGAGTTGCCCAATCGGGTAAAATTGATAAGCTTTGCAACACTAAAGGAAGATGTAGACTGACACCAAGTAAAATCATCATTGGTAGAATCATCGGCCAGTGTGCTTCAGGCGATCGCTGACTCATTTGTGTAGCTTTACCACCAAAAATCAAACCAAATTCCCTGGTTAAACTCACGGCTGTTAAAGTATTTACCGCTATCACTACCCCCACTAACCAAGGTTGCGTTTCCCACAACCCATCTGCTAGTTCCATCAATGCCCAAAAGCTACCCAAGGGTGGAAAACCAATTAATCCCAAAGTCCCGACGATAAAGGCTATTGCGGAAATCGGGCGACGTGTCCACAATCCACCTAATTGGGTGACATCTTGGGTGATGCTATTCCAGATAATTCCCCCAGTACTCATCACTAAAAGGGCTGCGGATATGGCATGGGTGAGTACTAACAACAGCGCCGTTTCGGATTGTTGCACTCCCACGGCGATGAATACTAAACCCATGTATGCACTGACAGAATAGGATTGACAGCGTTTAAGATCAATTTGAGCGATCGCAATTAAAGAAGCACCCAAGGCTGTCACAACCCCAATACCCACCATTGCAGAGGAAACTATGGGCGACAAACTTAACACAGGTTGCAATTTAATCAGCACCCACGCACCACTAGCGACTACTACCGAGTTCCGCAAAATGGTACTAGGGACAGGGCCTTCCATTGCTTCATCCAACCATAAATGCAGGGGGAACTGGGCACATTTACCCATTGGCCCGGCAATTAAGGCCAAACCTACGAGTGCCATTGTTGTCGGGTTAACATTTGCAGTCGCCGCCCACTGCGCTAGTTCTGTGTAATTCCAAGTTCCGGCGAGAGGCCATAATGCCAACACGCCTATCAGTAAGAATAAGTCTCCCACCCGCTTGGTTAAGAAAGCATCTCTCGCACCCGTGACTACTAAAGGCTGGCTAAACCATAAGCCCACTAAGAGGTAGGTTCCCAGCGTCAGGACTTCCAAAATTACATAGCTGAAAAACAAGTTATTGCACAGAACAAGGGCACATAGTCCCGCTTCAAATAATCCTAATAACGAATAGAAGCGTCCCCAACCCCAATCCATTTCCATATAGCCGATCGCATAAATCTGCGCCAGCAAATTCAAGCCAGTAATCACAACCAAAGCGCCGACACTCACCGAAGAAATTTCTAAAGCAATGGTTAAGTCTAAACCAGCCGTAGATAACCAAGGAATAAATACTTCTTGGGGTGGCTGATTCCAAGTTGCTTGTAAAGCGATCGCACAATGTACAAACGCCAAAAATGTCATCACCAAGTTTACATAACCCGCCGGTCTTGGCCCCGTTTTCCGAATGATCCCCGGCGACCAAGGCACGGCTAATAAGCCACCTATTAAGGCATAGCACGGAACTAGCCAAACAGTCTCAAGTAGAAACTGAGCCATCAAATTACCTCTACATTTTCATCAAAAACTTGGGGTTTTAAATCAACTGGCGTTGATCCCAGTTAACCCAGCGATGTCTACGACGGGCGTAGCTGCCGCAGATAATCAAAATTTATCTTTGTTTAATTTTGTTAGAAACAGCTTACCGTTATATCTGTCAAAATGGAATTAATTAACTAAATAAATTTGAGATAATTACTCTAATTAATTCTTATATAATCGATTATTTGATTAATTAATAATAGCTATTGTTTTTATCTATGAATTGAGAGTGGGATTAATCAATGGTGATCATTAGTTTTATCAATTGATATATAGCGGTTCTCGGCCCTTGTGAGGTACTCTAACCCCACCCCCAACGCCCTCCCCGCTCTTCGAGAGGGGGCTAAGATGTACCTCGTGTGATTAGGAAACGCTATAGGTAGGGGCGTACAGCTAGCTCTGCAT
>NZ_JABXKM010000253.1 GCF_017115025.1 Nostoc sp. NOS(2021)
ATTTGGTCTTAACATCGCGATATTTGGTCTTAACATCGCGATATTTGGTCTTAACATCGCGACATTTGGTCTTAACATCGCGATATTTGGTCTTAACATCACGACATTTGGTCTTAACATCGCGACATTTGGTCTTAACATCGCGATATTTCGGTATAATCTATTCTCCAATCCCCAGTCTCTACTTTTTAGGCGCACAAAGTTGCTGCACTCTTTGGGGAAATTGCCGGCACATCTGCTGAAATCCTTGAGGATTAATTTGCCACCAAGCAAATAATCCCAGACTTGTACCCCCCACAATCAACGCCAACACTCCCCCCAACATTACCAAACGTTTACCCCGATTAGGTTTTGTAATTAAGGTTGGTGGGATTTCTGGGCTTGTAAATGGTTCCTCTGAAAGATCCAAATCTAGATCCAAATCTAGATTCAAATCTAGCAGCGATCGCGAACTTTCTGTGAAAGAAGTTGGTTCCTCTAGTTCCTCTAGTTCCTCTAGTTCTTCTAGTTCCTCTAGTTCCTTTTGTTCTTGTTCCTCTTGTTCTTCTTGTATTTCCGCTTCTATAATCTCTTCTGGCAACGCCGGAGTCACAGGTACTAAGTATTCTGGGGAGACACGGTAATAAGTGAGAACAACCGACGTATTATCACGCCCATTTTTTTCGTTTGCCAAGTTAATCCAGTTGCGGACAGCATCTTCAACTGTCAGTTCACCTGTGAACACGGGTATTGCATAATCCTGCCAAGATTGTTCCACCCAGTTATTATCACTTAAACCATCAGAACACAGCAACAATATGCCATCTTCCTCCACAATGAATCGCTGAACCTTGAGACGCAAAGATTCAGCATCTCTTGTCCCCAATGCTTGAGTTAAAGCACTAGCATCTGGTCTGAAAAGTGCCTTTCGATACAAGCTTTTAGCAAAGCGTACTTCCCGTGTTGCCACATCATCATCTACTGTCAGTAGCTGACAATAATTGCGAGTAATCCAATAGGCACGGCTATCGCCAACATTAGCTAAGTAAAGTTCATGGGTATTATTTGATTGCCACCCAGTACTTGTCTGCACTCGTTGTGGAACTTGCACCGCCATTACAATGGTTGTAGCCATGCGTTCTCTGCCTTGGCGTTTTTGTTCATTATTGCGGGCACAAATCACATTATTTATCACCCGCAAGCTTGCTTCTAATTGTTCCTGCAACAACTCTGGTGGCACAAGTACAGTTTGTTCTGTTACCTCCGCTAGTAAGGCGCGAATTTGCAACTTTACAGACTGCACTGCCAACTTACTCGCAACTTCGCCGCCTTCGTGTCCGCCAATCCCATCGCAAACAATCGACAAGTGAGGCAATAAAGGTTCATCTAAGTCACTCAAAGCATTGGGGTAGCAAGCGTCTTCATTTTGCGCCATAACTGGGCCAATATCTGTAGAACCTGCCACCTTCAGGACTAATGGCAATTCTGCCGCAGATGCTAGTAGTAAATTATTGAGTTGAATATTAATAGTCTCTAACTCAATTTCAGTTTCACACATCTGCTCGACTATGTTCTGTAACCCTTTAGTTACTGATGCCTTTGCAGACGCTACCCAAAACTGCCAAGACTGTCCCAGATTTTGTAAACTCAGCTTCTCATCTGCTGGTGTTTGGTAGAGTTCCAACAGTCGCACACACCAACCTTGAACTCTCAAATTATCTACTACCAGTAAACTGCGGCTAAGTCCCAATTCTGATAAAGGTGTCCAAAGTTGGAGAATTTGCCACAGCCAATAAACTTGTCGTACCGCCGTTGCTTGTTCCCATGCCTCAACAATAGTTGGATAGATATTTCCGGTTTTATCTATCGGCACATTTTCTAATAAGAGGATATCACTTGTATCTTGCTCAAGGTCACTAGCAAACCCATAAGTCTGGGGCAAATGCAATTGCTCTTGATATAACCGTAGATAAGGAATTACTTCCTTTGGCAATTCTTCAGGTACATCTGGCGGCAGTCCCGGTTGAGTATCCAGCCAAATCTGGTGACTAATGACTTCATACCTATCTGCAACCTTTGTACCTGGTAGGATTTGAGCAGACAATGAACCAGTAGCCCAAAGATAGCGGTGAACTAAAGGAGTTTGGCAACTGGCACAAACACTATCTTCCATAGGATTAATGGGGCTATTACAGCCTGGGTTTATACAATAAATTATCAGTTGAGTAGAAATCATAAAGGTAGAAATTTAAGAAACCAATCAACTTATGAACTTCGATTAACTTTAGCTGGCAATGACTAACTTTAGCTGGCAATGACTTGAAGGCTAGAATAGACTGGATTAGTGTACCGCTAGCTACACTTTGTTACTGAAATTAATCAAAATTATTGGTAAAAATACCAAGTTTACGCGATGTGCAACTTATTCTTAAAACTCCGCTTCCATTCCTCTCCCCCACTCCTGAGAGGCTTTGATTCTTGCTCCCCAACGCTGGTAGGGAAGGGGTTGGGGGTTAGGTTTGAAAAAAATTTGCACACGGCGTAAGTTTTGCTTTGTGTAAATAACTTAGTCTGGCTGTATCTAATCGTAGAAATGCATTTAGGTCAATGTAGAGTTTAGGATGGCGCTATGCCAAGTTTTACCTTAATCTGGCTTCTGGCAGGAGCAGTTCTGTGTCTAATGGAACTGTTCTTACCATCGGCGTTTGTCGCCTTCATGATGGGAATTAGCGCTTTTGTGGTGGCGCTGTTGTCTGGAGTGGGTTTGGGAAGTGTATGGTTGCAAATTGTGGTTTGGCTGTTGCTTTCCACAGTACTAATTTTGCTTTCCCGTCGGTTTTTGCAACCGCGACAACGCAAATCGAAAATTCGGGATGCAGTCATAGCTGAAACCTTAACAGAAATTCTGCCTGGAAAAACAGGGCGGGTGCGGTATGAGGGAAATTCTTGGCAAGCAAGATGTGACGATGACAAATTTACCGTACCACCCCATCAAAGAGTTTATGTGGTCAGGAGAGAAGGTACTACTTTGATTGTGATACCAGAAAATTTGTTGAATTCTTAGTTATTGGGAATGGGGCATTGGGCATTGGGCATTGGGCATTGGGCATTGGAAAGAAATTAATCTCTACTTCTTCATCTCCCCCACTTCAAACTCCCAACTCCCAACTCCTAACTCCCAACTCCCAACTCCTAACTCCTAACTCCTAACTCCTAACTCCAAACTCCAAACTCCAAACTCCCAACTCCAAACTCCTAACTCCAAACTCCAAACTCCCCTTCCTTTCCCTTTGTTAAAAATCAGGAGATTCATAATGGAACAGTTCTTTTTACTAGTATTTTTAGCCCTTGGTGGTTCTGCGGTAGCAGGATCTGTGAAAGTTGTCAATCAGGGCAATCAATCTTTGGTGGAAAGATTGGGTAGTTATAACAAAAAACTCGAACCAGGACTAAACTTTGTCATTCCTTTTGTAGATAGAGTTGTCTACCGAGGAACTATCCGAGAAAAAGTCTTAAATATTCCTCCCCAACAGTGCATCACCCGTGACAACGTTGGTATTGAGGTGGATGCAGTGTTTTACTGGCGGATTGTGGATATGGAAAAAGCCTGGTACAAGGTAGAAAATCTGGAGTCGGCAATGGTAAACATGGTGCTAACTCAAATTCGCGCCGAAATGGGACAACTGGAGTTGGATCAAACCTTTACGGCTCGTTCTCACATCAGTGAACTTTTATTACAGGATTTGGATGTTGCTACCGATCCTTGGGGTGTGAAAGTGACACGGGTAGAACTGCGAGATATTATTCCATCTCAGGCAGTGCGAGAATCGATGGAATTGCAAATGTCGGCAGAACGACGCAAACGGGCGGCAATTTTAACTTCTGAGGGCGAACGCGAATCTGCTGTCAATAGTGCTAGAGGTAAAGCTGAGGCGCAAATATTGGATGCGGAAGCTCGTCAAAAATCGACAATTTTGCAAGCGGAAGCTGAACAAAAGGCGATCGTTCTGAAAGCTCAAGCTGAACGTCAGCAGCAGGTTTTAAAAGCACAGGCGATCGCAGAGTCTACAGAAATTATCGCCCAAAAGCTCCACACTATCCCCAATGCCAATAAAGCGGTAGAAGTTCTGTTTGCCTTGGGCTATCTGGATATGGGCGCGACAATTGGTAGAAGCGATAGCAGCAAGGTCTTATTTATAGATCCGCGCACTATCCCTGCTGCTTTCGAGGGTATGCGTTCCATTATCTCAAATGGTCAGATTGACTCTAACGAGTTGTTTCCTAAGCAAATACCAGGATTAGAAAATAACCGCCCTGCTTAGGA
The DNA here is from genome assembly GCF_017115025.1 of Nostoc sp. NOS(2021). Taxonomy (GTDB): domain Bacteria; phylum Cyanobacteriota; class Cyanobacteriia; order Cyanobacteriales; family Nostocaceae; genus Nostoc. The sequence goes on from NZ_JABXKM010000253.1 coordinate 4,304, forward strand.
GTGGCATTGATGTCAACTTCAGTTTAAAACCCTTTTCAAACTTCGTTTCCAGTCTCAGACTGGGAACGAGACAATCACAATTATCTACTGACAATATTTTTTCAGCTATTTCTTCTCAGAATTTACCCATAGAGGTCAACTTCGCTAAAATCGGCATTATCAAAGTTGGCACCAGTCAGGTTGCAATCTTCAAAGGTGGATTGCCACAAATTGGCTTGATCCCAGTTAGTATTCCTAAAGTTGCAGCGAACGAAGAGACAACTATCCATATTGTTAATCCCAGTCATGTCGGAACCACTCAAGTTAGCACTTTCCCACTTCCAAAAGTGCTAGATAGTGTATCGCAAATTAGCTTTTCTCACAATACAACCACTAAAATCAACATTGAGGGAGGAACCCTCCAGATTAATACCACTGAGGTCAACACCTTTGGGCAAATCTTCACGCCAGTCATCAATAGCAACATAAGTAAAATCTCGCTCCCCAGCAGCATATCTCCTCAACAATTCTTCAACAGTAATTATTTGTCTTTTGACCTTCATTTTTCAACACCATACTCGCTTTGGTTCGGACGGTAGCACTATAGCTAGTGATATCGGTAAAGCCCTTATGTAGTAAATTTTCAAACCCCGTTAAAATATAGTTAATCTTAGACAGTTTCCAATGATAGCCCAAGACTTAGAAACACAGTTACTATCCCTAACACCAGCCCAAAAGGTTGAAGCAATTCGCATCTTAACCCAAGGTATTAATATCAACAATCATGGAATTACCAAAACCCCTGGTGTAATGGGTGCTGATGCTTGTATTGCCGGAACACGCATTCCTGTTTGGTTGTTGGCAACTTATCGACGACAAGGTGCTAAAGATGCTGATATTCTAGATCAATATCCTCAACTTAGCGCCGCTGACTTAGTAATAGCATGGCTTTATGCTGAGGCATTCCCTGACGAAATTGATACTGCTATTCACGAACAAGAACAAGCTGATGCAATTTTAGATGTTTCTTAAAATATCTCGTTGAACTATGGCAAGGCTGTTAGCAGATGAGCAGTTCCCGCGTAAATCAGTAGAATTATTACGTACTTTTGGACATGATATTATCACCATACAAGAAGCAGACAAAGCCGGAATTTCTGATGATATGGTGTTAGATTTTGCGATATTAGAAAATCGGGCTGTATTAACTATTAATCGTCGTGATTTTTTTAAATTACATAAGATTAAACCCGACCATACCGGGATAATTGCGTGCAAAGATGATTTAGACTGGAATCGATTAGCAATAAATATTGATGCGGTGATTTCTACAGAATCAACATTAATAGGAAAAGTTATTCGCGTAAATAGATTTCCTTCTACAAGACTATAAACCTTCTGCGATACCTGACGGTAAGCTGGCGCGATGTCTACGACCGGCGTAGCTGCGGCACTAATTTTTCCATTCTTCTAGTGATAAAATAATCAAGCTTTGATAAGTTGTAAATTATGACATTATCTATTCAGCCAACCACAGCATTAAGTGTAGAAGAGTTCTTAATACTACCAGAAACCAAACCAGCAAGCGAGTATTTTAACGGTCAAATCTCCCAAAAAGCTATGCCACAGGGAAAACATAGCACTTTACAAATTGAATTAGCTTCTGCCATAAATCAAATTACAAAACCACAAAAATTAGCTTATGCCTTTCCTGAATTACGCTGTACATTTCAAGGTTGTTCAATAGTACCAGATATTGCTGTGTTTGAATGGCAAAGAATTCCCCTTGATGGAAAAGGCAGTATTACAAATAAATTTGAAATTCCCCCAGATTGGATAATTGAAATTCTCTCACCAGTTCGCGCTTCGCGTTCCCGAAGGGTACAATCACCGAACCGAGTTATCCGCAAAATTACATTTTCTATCCAAAATGGAGCAAAGCTAGGTTGGTTGCTCGATCCTGATGATGAGTCAATCATGATTTTTGAACCCAACAAATTACCAGAATTAAAAGAAAAGCAAGATGTTTTACCCGTTTTGAGTGTTTTGGAAAATTGGCAATTAACAGTTGCAGACGTATTTAGTTGGTTGAGTTTTGTTTGAATAAAGCATGTTCCTCTGTACGTGCATTTATGAGAGTTGCACTCAAAGACTCACCCTGAATCGCCAGCGAATCTCGAAATTTTTTCATAGTTGCTAACCGTTGTTCTTTTTGTCGGAAAGGAACCAAACGAGCGACGGCTTTATTTTGGTCTAGCAAAATTACTTCTTCTCCCCTAGCTACTCGTTCCAAGAGAGATTTTAAATTCATAGCTGCTTCTTCAACGCTAATTCTCAACACTTCATTACTCCTGTAGTTAAGCTTGAAGATCAAAGAAAATTTCCTGCTAATACCATTTCTTGATGAAGATGCAGATAATTAGCCTGCTTACGCAGGCTACCCTGCGGGTACTCCGTTGGAGAACTTGGAGAGTAGCCGCTTTGCGTCTATGTTCTGGTAGCCCCGGACTTGAGTCTGTGGGAGAATAAAATGCAACCTCACATAATATAGCAACGGACAAGAAGGTTAGGACATTAAC
>NZ_JABXKM010000326.1 GCF_017115025.1 Nostoc sp. NOS(2021)
CTTTTGCAAGAGGTCTATAGATATGATTTAATACTAAATTCATAATTCGTAATTAAGACCAAAAGGAATTTGGTATAAAACATCGACTTATGCAATAGACAGTATGAGCGGCGCTCACAAGGAAGAATAAAAATAGACTTTAATAACTCTTTCTTTAGGAACTAACTCAGGGACTTCCAGAGAATAAATCACCCAATTTATTCAGATGATATTTTTCTCCTTACCCCTACTTATTGAGCGGATACAAAGAGAGTTATAAGCTGCCACGCATCTAGTTTTTTAGCTGCCTCTAGGCTATGGAAGGGTTTTAGAGCCAAACTTATACAATTTAAATCCGCGACAGCTTATTTCAAAAATAATCTTGACTGCATTCTTTGTAGAAGTAAATCAACTTATACAATTAAATTATAAATCAAACTTTTGTATATACACGATTTCAAGCGTCTGGTTGTTACAGTGTTAACAAGATGACAAATTCAAAGCATCTGAAAGGTTTTTGAGAACAGACTCTATAGGAATACCAATTTTCTGTAAACTTTCACTTAATAATTGATTCCTTGATTGATCTCTTTCTTCTCTACGAGACGCTGCGCGAATACGTACTTTGCGGTTCGTCTAAGAAATATTAAGTGCATCGTCATGGAGAATTGGTTTTAACCTTCAGTTCAAGCTCAAATTTGAAATTTCGGAGAAAAACAATGTCTAAGATCAACAACAACGGAGTAGATATGAACAACAACACATTAGCCCAATTGAGTTTCAGCGCAGTGAAGGAACTTAACGATGAGGTGGCTGCTAGCTGTAGTGGTGGCGGCACCGTAGCAGGCCCTGACCCAGATGTAATTTTATACAAAGATCCAGACGGCATGGGACTGTCGGAAGGACTGAGTGCAGTAAAGGGTGATGGTGTTTCCAACGTCGGGCTTCTAGGCACGCAGGATACCACGTTCAACGATCAAACCTCATCTATTAGGGTTATACGAGGTACATGGAGTTTCTTTCAAGACGCAAACTATGGTGGCGACAATACTGGTCTGCTGGCCCCAGGATTATACAATCTTGGGCATAACAACGACGCAATCACTTCCGCTTTCCGTAATGCGTAATTTTCAGGGATATTGCTAACGGTACTGAAACAGAGAAAAATCAGGATCGCAGCTTGTGCATCCCTAATCCACGGAATGCAAGTGAAAATCTTACTGTCTCTGTAGATCCGTTGTAGAGTGATTAACTTGCACCATTTTCAGAGTATGTCGTGACTTTACCTATAAGTTTGCCGTTGCGGCAAACTTATACTTCTAAGCAACCTTAAGAGTGATTTTTGTTTAAAGGGCAAAGCTACCTCAGAGTATACACTTCTGAAGCAGTTGCATATCCGTATTGATCTGTGTTGCCTCTACGGCATCAAAAACTTCAGTAATTTAAATATGAAATACCAAAGCGTACTGCAACACAGTGAAGAAGATTGTGGTGCTGCAAGCCTTGCGACTGTTTCCAAACACTACGGACGCACCTTTGCCATGAACCGCGTGCGAGAAGCAGTAGGTACAGGTTCGCGGGGAACCACGCTACTAGGTTTGAGACGGGGAGCAGAAACTCTGGGATTCCATGCTCGTCAAGTCCAAGCCACCGCAGAAGTACTTGAGAAATTAAATGAAGTTCCTTTGCCTGCGATCATTCACTGGAAAGGCTACCACTGGGTAGTATTTTACGGGCTAAAGGGGAAAAAATGTATTATCTCTGACCCCGCAGTTGGTATCCGTTATCTCAGCTTAAAAGAGTTAATGGCGGGTTGGAGTGATGGTGTGATGCTGCTGCTGATGCCAGACGACAGCCGCTTCTATGAGCAAGCAGAAGATAAAATTGGCGGTTTTGGGCGCTTCATTGCCCGGATATTACCCTATCGTAACCTGCTGATTCAGGCGATCGCCATCAACTTTGCGATCGGGCTATTGTCCCTGGCCTCCCCTTTAATGATGCAACTTCTCACCGATGACGTGCTAGTGCGGGGAGATACCCAACTGCTAACAACGGTGGCAATTGGCGCCATTGTCATGAACTTAATTCAAAATGCCATTGGTTTGGTACAATCTCACCTGATTGGTCATTTTGGTCAACGGTTGCAATACGGGCTAATTCTAGAATACGGTCGAAAACTGTTGCGCTTACCCCTATCATATTTTGAAGCACGTCGCAGTGGAGAAGTCGTTAGCCGGATTGCAGATGTTCATACCATCAATAGTCTAGTTTCCCAAATTGTCCTTGGTTTACCCAGTCAATTTTTTGTGGCTCTGGTTTCCTTGGGTTTCATGCTTTTCTATAGTTGGGAACTGACTCTAGCTTCCCTCGCCGCCTTTGTCATCGTTACAGGAGTCAACCTGCTTTTTCTTCCCGCCTTGCGCCGGAAAACCCGCAGCCTCATCGTTAAAGGTACGGAAAACCAAGGCTTTTTAGTCGAAACCTTTCACGGTGTTCAAGTCCTCAAAACCACCCAAGCTACAGAACAAGCTTGGCAAGAGTATCAGACAAATTTTGGTCGGATTGCTAACTTAGGCTGGACTACGATGAAGTTGGGGCTTTACAGCAGCACAGTCACTAGTATTCTTTCCAAATTGACGAGTATTGGCATACTCTGGTTAGGTTCTAGCTTGGTGATTAATCAGACATTATCCATCGGTCAACTGCTGGCATACAGTGGGATGAGTGGCAGCTTTCTGGGGTTTTTATCGTCAGTAGTCGGGCTAATTGATCAATTTATCACTGCTCAAATTGTCGTCCAACGCTTGACAGAAGTGATAGATGCTACCCCAGAAGATGAAAATGACTTTAAAAAACCTTGGGCAGAAATTCCTGGGAATGCAGATATTACTTGTTCTCAAGTTAACTTTCACCATGCTGGTAGAACTGACCTGTTAGAAAATTTTTCTTTAACTATCCCTGGTGGTCAAGTAATAGCCTTAATCGGTCAATCTGGCTGTGGCAAAAGCTCCCTTGGCAAATTAATTACTGGTTTATATCAAGTCCAATCTGGTAATATCCGTTATGGCTTATACAACCAGCAAGACTTATCTTTAGAGTGTTTGCGACAGCAAGTCGTATTAGTTCCCCAAGAACCTCATTTTTGGAGCCGTTCGATTGTTGAAAATTTTCGCTTTAGTTATCCCCACATTAGTTTTGAAGAGATAGTCAAAGCTTGCCATATTGCTGGTGCAGATGAATTTATTAGCAAATTACCCGATAAATATCAAACTGTTTTAGGCGAATTTGGTGCAAATCTTTCTGGCGGACAAAGGCAGAGATTAGCGATCGCTAGAGCAATTGTTACTGACCCACCTATATTAATTTTAGATGAATCTACAGGCGCTCTTGACCCAATAAGCGAAACTCAAGTTTTGGATAGATTACTTGCTTACCGTCAAGGCAAAACCACAATTATGATTAGCCACCGTCCTCAAGTTATCAAACGGGCTGATTGGATTGTGTTGCTTGAAGATGGACGCTTAAAAATTCAAGGAACTCCAGAAGAATTACGTCAGATTCCTGGAGAGCATTTAAGCTTTATTGATGAAATTTCTCCTTCTAAGAATGGGTTTAAATCTTCTTTAGTTATTCGGAATTAGTTAATGGTTATCAAAACAGAATTCAGGAGTCAGGAGTCAGAATTCAGTTGGGTATTCTGTACGACTCGCTCTAAGCGAAGCTATGCAGTTGGCGAACGAGAGGCGTGTCGCAGACAAGCCTCTCGAACGCGAGTGCCTCTCCCTTTGGGAGAAGAAAAGGCTTTACGCTGCGCTATCAATAGTGAGTCTGAATCCCCCACTGATGGCAGGGGAAACGCAAGCTCACTGTAACACTTGCCGAAGTCTTGATTCTGACCGGAGCTTTCGGAAGTCTCCGGCTCCGCTCCTGAATTCTGACTCCTGAATTCTGAATTCTTCTTCAATGGTAATTTTACATCAACTCAGCATTTATGATTAGTAACTCTAAAACCAATTTTTTACCCCCACTTCAAGACAACGACTTTCTCCCACCAATTAGCCGTTGGACTACATTTGGTGGACTATTTATCGTGTTTGTGTTGTCGTTAGCTCTTCCTGTGGCTGCGGTTGTTAAATATAAAGTTACGGTCAAAGGGCAAGCTGTTGTCCGTCCTGCGGGTGAATTGCCAATTGTGCAGGCTGCGATCGAAGGACAAGTAATGCAGATTTACGTTAAAGAAAATCAAACGCTGCAAAAAGGAGATAGAATTGCCACTATTGATGACTCTCGACTGCAAACCAAAAAAAACGAGTTGCAAACCAATATTCAACAAGCTAGGTTACAACTAATTCAAACCGTTCCTCAAATGAATGCAATAGATAGTCAAATTCGTGCCCAAAGCGATCGCACTAATCGGACTATCGCCTCTGCAAAAGCGGAATTGAAGGGACGCGATCGCGATCATCAAGACAAAAATATTACCAGTATCACTGAACTCCAAGAAGCATCAGCCAACGTCAAAATGGCCCAAGAAGAATTATATGCAGGGCAAGCACAGTTACAATCAGCACTAGCTAACTTATACGCGACTGAGGCGGCTTTAGGAGCGGCGACATCAAAGCAGAATCGATATGACAGTGCTGCTAAACAAGGGGCATTATCCCGCGATCAACTTGAAGAGGTACAATTGGCTGTGAAACAGCAGGAACAAGCTGTACAGGCGCTAAAAGCAACTTATAAGGCCCAAGAAAAAACAAATGAACGGCTAAAACAAGCTGTTAATGGAGCTATTGCTAAACGATCTCGCGCTATTGCAGCTCTCAATCCCAGCAATGCAGATGTCGCAATGGCAACTGAACGCATTGCTGAAGAAAAAGCCTCTGGGGAAGTGAATAAAGCAACCTTAGAAAGAGAACGTCAAACTCTTATAAAGGAGAAAATTGAAACTGAAAAACAATTAGAGCGCCAAGAGAACGAACTCAAGCAAGCTGAAATCGATCTGAAGCAAACTACTATTACTGCTACAGCAGACGGGATTATTTCCAAGCTAAATTTGAGAAACCCTGGTCAAACTCTCCGGGTAGGGGAGGAAGTTGTCCAAATTGTTCCCAGTCATGCGCCTTTAGTTATCAAAGCAGCTATAGGTTCTGAAGCTAAAAGTAAGGTAAAAATTGGTCAAAAAGTGCAAATGCGAGTCACAGCTTGTCCTTATCCCGATTATGGCACTCTCAAAGGCAAAGTGAAAGCGATCGCTCCAGATGCTGTTAGTTCGCAAAAAAACGATGCAAATGCTGATACAAATTCTACCCCAAAGGCAACTGCTGTAGGCGCTTTTTACGAAGTCACAATTGAGCCAGAAAAACTTGCATTAGGTCGCACTGCAAAGAAATGTCAAATTCAATTGGGTATGGATGGCAGAGTTGATATTATTACCCGCGAAGAAACTGTACTGCAATTCTTGCTCCGCAAGGCAAGGATAATGACGGATTTGTGACGTTAAACGTGTTTTGGAATTGCCGTATTGAGTTGGTTGCAATCAAAAGAGGGCTGGGAGCTTGGGGAGCTAGAATATAAACTTGTAGATTTGAGAATTTGTTTATGAAAAATACAAAATTTTACCTTCACATTTTATTAATAACTGGACACTGGGAAATCTAACGCTTGCACCCCACTTTTTAATCACGATACTTGCTGCATTTCGGCATAGGCTTGATAAACACCCTTCACGTTGTACCAGTTGAGGAAAATTCGGGCAATTTCTAAAGCCAATTGCGGTTTACCTAAATTAATTAGCCATTGCAAAAAGGGAGCCATTGTCCGTTCATTTAACGCACCATTGAGCGAAAGAATTCCCCAAAGTAAGCGATGCAACCAAGTCATTTGAATCATCATTCGCACTTCCCATGTGGGATGCTTTTGATAAAATAAAACTCCCATACGTCCGCGTTGAATCTCTTGGTCAATTAATCGGGGAATTTGCTCTAAGTTAAATGGTGGATGCCAGTGATATCCTACGGCTTCTGGACATTTAATTAGTGTCAAACCTAGTTTTTTTAGCCTTACGCCTAATTCTAAATCTTCCCAGCCATAGAGTTGAAAAGTCGTGTCAAAAAGTCCAGCTTTCTCTAGCCAATGTTTAGGAATTGCGACATTTCCCGTAGCAAAAAAAGCTGCTGAAAAATCTGTGACTTTGTAGGGTTCAGCAGTTGGGTTGTCGAAATTACAAGTATTAATAACTGCACCGTAAGTGAAAAAGCGATCGCTCCTCAATTTCTCCTGTCCCTGCACTAGCGTATTCGCATGAGCTTGCAGGAAATTCTTCAGCACTACTAAATCGCTATCAATAAAGATAATTGTATCTCCCTGCGCCTGTTCTACCCCCAAATTCCGAGCCGCAGCTGGGCCAGCATGATCTTGCTGAAACCAGCGTACATGGGGAAACTCCTCTTTGTGTTCTGCCAACCAATCCAATGTGCCATCAGTAGAACCATCATCCACTAAGACAATCTCGTAACCAGAAACTGCACTTGGCTGACTCAACTCCTGCACCTCCAAGGCGCAGAGACACTTTTCTAAAATCGGTTGGCGGTTATAAGTCGGTATGACAACGCTGAAAAACACAGTCTCACCCACACACAATACTATCTACCCATCTCCAGGATAGGACAGATGCGACGCTGACACTTCCACCATCGGTTATTTCTTCTCAAGAAGGTAACGTTTTGGAGGAAAAAGTAAAATTTTTACCAACCAAGCTAAAAAGATATATTGCATCTTGAGATGAATTCTTTGGCATTGAAAATATTGATATAGCAACGGACAAGAAGGTTAGGACATTAACTGATGATAAAACCTATA
>NZ_JABXKM010000250.1 GCF_017115025.1 Nostoc sp. NOS(2021)
AATGCCCAATGCCCAATGCCCAATGCCCAATGCCCAATGCCCAATGCCCAATGACTCTTTTGTTAACCTGTAAAGTGAAGTAAAAATTCAAAGAATATCAGGAACACTCATGTACGTACTCATAGGTGGAGCAGGTTTAGTGGGCTTAAGTTTAGCGCAAAAGCTGGTAGAACTAGGACATACAGTTGCCGTAATTGACATTGATCCTATCGCTTGCCGCTACGCCCGTGAACAAGTAGGAGCAATGGCTTTTGAAGGCAGTGCTGTGAGTACAGAAGTATTGTTAGAAGCTGGGATTCGCAAAGCCGGCTCCTTGGCAGCTGTTCTGAGAAGTGATGCCTTAAACTTGGCAATGGTGACTCTTGCTAAACACTACGGTGTCCCCCATATTTTGAGTCGGATGCGCCACCCCGATTTTGCCGAACCGCTGCGTATAGCTGGAGCCAACCACATTATCAGTACTGTTGAACTATCAGTTTCAACAATGGTGAATGCCATTGAGTATCCGCAAGTGGAATCAATGATGCATTTTGAGCAGGGACAGATTGAGGTTCTGAAACTTTCGATCACAAACAATTGCTATGTTGCTGGACGTAGCCTTGCCGAAATTGCTCAGGATTCCCGATTCCCTTCTGGTTCGCTAATTATTGGCTATCAACCCCATCCCCACCAAGACTTAATGATTCCTAACGGCAGTACAATACTGGAACCTCATTCAACTGTGCTGATTGTGACCAAACCAGGATGTTTACATCAAGTCATTGATTTTATTGAACAAAAATGTTGAGCGCAGTCCCTAAGTAAACTCTTGATTAGGTTGGGTTAGCTACATATATATATAGTTGGTGTAAATAGTTTTGATGAACCCGTATCCACATATTTATTTAGCGATCGCTCTTATTTTTCTTGCATCTTGTAAATCAATAAATATTCCACCAAAGTCACAACCCGATGCCACTCAAGCAACCCCATTGCAAAAAATAGTGACGTTGGATAAGAATTTTAAGATAGCAAGCGGTCAAACTGTTTATGTTCCTGTCTATTCTCATATCTATCATCACAATCGTCAGGAGATTTTCGAGTTAGCAGCTACGCTCAGTATTCGGAATACAGATTTGACCAATCCGATGATCATTACTTCTGTGCGCTACTATAACTCAGATGGGAAATTAGTTAAACAGTATTTGGAGCGCCCTATTCAACTTGATGCGCTAGCTTCTACAGATTTTTTTATAAATAGAAATGACACCAGTGGAGGTTTAGGCGCAAACTTTATTGTAGAGTGGGTAGCCCAAACAGAAATATCCGAACCGATAGTGGAGGCAGTCATGATTGGTACTGACTTTCAACAAGGAATTTCTTTTATCAGTCCTGGTAGGGTAATTAAAAGTCAAAATAACTATAAGCGATCGCCTTTAAAATCGGAATCTTAAAAAGCTGAATCTCCACCTTAACAACGCGATGTCTGACGACAAAGGACTCCGTGTCTAGCCCCTACGTCAATTTTGAAAAAAGATATACAGTGACTATTAACAATTCAAAATTCAACATGACGCTCTCTACGAGACGCTAAAAGCGAACGCAGACTCGCTAACGCTACGCTAACAAAATTCAAAATTAAAGACATTTTCAGACGGGGATTTAAACCCCGACTGAAAAGGACGCTACCTGTAGCGCTACTTTGCAAGAGTTGTCAGCGGGAATTCAATAATTTACTGCGGCAAGAGTTGGTTGAATTGGTGAGTTATAGCAGTTGCCAGGTAGCGGTTGACATCAGCTAATCAGAAAACACTGACACCAAGAGACTTTCAACCCTGTTAAGAGTTCCCTGTTCCCTGCTATACAAGTGCATCTTGCATGGTTTGCAGAGAATAACCCCACCCCCAACCCCTCTCCACAAGCAGGGCTACGGTGTACACACAAGTCTTGAAATCCTACCTAAAACTTGGTTTCGTTGCCCTAGCTCTAAAAATTAGCGGGATAAATGGAGTCTCCAGTTGCCCAAAATTTGGGTATTTATGGGGCTAGAAGAGTTGGAACCCTTGCGGCCTATACTTTGTGTGTACACCGTAGCCGCTTGCGGGGAGGGGAGACGAAGCGTAGCTTTGACTCTTTGGGGTTCTTCGGGTTTAATAAGTAATCAAGCAGACATGATATAATTCGGTGTTTGAGCTTAAGTTGATACCAATGACATCTGTGCGCCCAAAGCGTATGTTGCATCCAAACGAAAAAATCCCCTAGCTAGAAGTCAGGGGATTTTCAAACTTAGCCTATTAAACAGTTAGAGAATTATTTTTTGGGCGAGATCAGCATCATCATGTTTCGCCCTTCTTTTTTTGGCGCTTGTTGAAGCTCACCAAATGGCTCCAAATCCGTTGCCATTCGCTTGAGCAAATCTTCTGCTAGGTCGCTGTGTTGAATTTCTCGACCCCGGAACATCACGGTAGCTTTGACTTTATCACCATCTTTCAAAAAGCGCTCTGCTTGCTTAACACGCACGTTATAGTCGTGTTCTTCTATTTTGTAGCGCATCTTAACTTCTTTGACATCAGCCGTGTGCTGCTTTTTCCGGGCTTCCCGCGCCTTTTTTTCCTGCTCAAACTTGTATTTCCCGTAGTCCATAACCCGACAAACCGGCGGGTCAGCTTTGTCACTGATTAGCACCAAATCTAGCTCTTTTTCTTCTGCTAGTTGTAGTGCTTCCTGTGGGGGCATAATTCCCAGTTGGGCACCGTCAGTGTCAATTACCCGAATTTTCGGGAAGCGAATTCGTTCGTTAATTTGGGGCAGATCGCGAGTTCTTTTCTTCTCAATCACAGCCATTATGATTTCTGGGAGTTCTTAATGAAGGATTTGGTGTGTTCTAAATTGGTATGCCTCAGAGGCAAAATACTGAAATAACTCAGGAGGTGAAAAAATAGTCTACACTTCTAGGGTAGCTAATCCATAAAATAGTTGCGTCGTTGTATTTGTCATTCTACTCACTCTGAGAGAATTTCTCTGCAATAGTTAATCTAAATTACACAACCTAGACTCATGTTAAATATTGTTACAATTATTTGGCAATATTTTTTGCGATCGCATTGAGCAAGATCATATCTCCAGAACACCAAGATCACAGATGCAGAACATCAAGCAAAAGCAATGTAACATATTATCTTACATACAGTAAGCTTAGTAGTATTTATAGTCAAAAGCCGCCGCTCAATTTACTAGATAGATGCGGAGGTTATCAGCTTTGAGAGTTGCAGTGAAGTTTTCGCTTACCCACTCACTCGCCTGGGATTTTAATCCCTGGCTAATAGTTCTAGTCCTCTGAAGAGGACTAATAATTGCTTCGAGTCCACTTGAGTGGACTTCAGCTATTAGCCTTGCACTTGAGTGCAAGGCGGGATAGGTTGACTCAACGTCAAAACCTGCACATAAGTCTAGATTGAGATTAGCTTATGATCGACTCACCGCACCCACTTCAAGATAACCTTGTAAACAACGAGCGCTCGCTGCAACAATTGGCTTGGGGGATTGAGGCGAGTGTGGGGCAGTTTAAGCTGATTTTGGCACGGTGTAATTATGCCAGTTGGCGCGATCGCCTGATCCAAAGATTGGGTGAAATCTGTCAAGTCGAAATTCGGCTTTTGGTGATGCAGCAATCTCGCAGGACTCTTTATACTGGGATTCGGGAGGAATTCGAGGAGGAGGTACCAGGCTGTGTGATGGTTGTGGGTTTGGAGACAGTGCAGGATTTGACTGTGATGTTAACTTCTGCTAATCAGGTGCGGGAGGAGTTTCGCAAGAATTTTGCTTTTCCCTTGGTGTTGTGGATTGATGATGAAATCTATAAGCAACTGATAGAGGTGGCTCCTGATTTAGAGAGTTGGGCGATTACGAGGAATTTTGCGATCACTAAAGATGATTTAATAACTTTACTCAAACAACTCGCCGATCAATATTTTAGCAATACCCTAACCCTGAATCTAGATGCTTATTTAGTCTTAGAAGCAGAATTAGCAGCAGCCCAGAGAGAATTACTCGATGATGCACAGATTTCTCATCTAGAGTTAAAGGCTAATTTAGCATCATTGTTGGGTTTGGCAACACAGGTTAATAATAAAATCAATGTGGCGCTGGAACATTATCAAGTAGCTCTGGCGCTTTGGCAGCAGCTTAATAATCTAGAACGATGGGGTAAAACCCTCGGTGATATTGCTTTTTGCTATTATCTCAAAGCTTTTAAACATCAAGATATTACTCATCCAGATTGGCAAGCTACTCGGCATTATATTCTTGAATATATTAGCTTTTTGGCTCAGGCTGAACGGCCAGATTTAATTGCTAATTCCATATTTAAATTCGGGGTTGTACTGTGTGATTTACAAGAGTGGGAACAGTTAAAAAATCTGGCTGGACAAGCATTAAAAATACATCAGGCTGATAATCAAACCATAGAATTAGCAAAAGATTATGGTTTTTTAGCTGAGGTAGCTTTAGCTGAAGAACGCTGGTTAGAAGCAAATCAATTTGCACAGCAAGCCTTGAATGTAGGAGCGCCTAGCCCTGCTACCCTACCAGAACAAAAGGTTGTCATCTCCAATGATTTGAGTCTCTATCGGTTTATTTTGGCTCGTTCTCAAGATCATTTAGGTGACTACCAAGAGGCAATTCGTAACTTAGAAGTTGCAAAAGATATCAGCAACCCACAAACAGATTTAAGGCTTCATCTGAGGATTCTTAGTCATTTGCAAAAGCTTTACTTTCAGCAAAAAGCATATCTCCCAGCCTATGAAATGAAGCAGCAGCAGCGTTCTGTGGAGCAGCAATTTGGTTTGCGGGCGTTTATCGGTGCTGGGAGGTTGCAAGCGACAAAACAGGTAGGGGCGCAAGGTCTTGCACCTTTAAGGATTGACAATAAAGATAGTATTGCCCCAGAAATCGCTGCATCTGGTCGTCAATTGGATGTAGAACGCTTAACTGAACGCATCGGTCGTCTGGACAAAAAGTTGATCGTAATTTATGGGCAATCAGGTGTAGGTAAAAGTTCTCTAGTGAATGCGGGACTTGTACCAGCTTTAAAGAATAAAGCAATAGGTATTCTAGATAATTTACCTGTAACGATGCGCGTTTACACCAACTGGGTAGAAGAGTTGGGGCGGCTTTTGATAAGATATAAGGGGGATGAGGGAGATGAGGACAATGAGGGAAAGTTAGAACCTCAACGTTCAGCATCAGAACTCGGAACTTCGACCTCAGAAGCTCAACGTTCGACCTCAGAACTGGGAACTTCGACCTCAGAACTGGGAACTTCGACCTCAGAACTCGGAACTTCGACCTCAGAACTCGGAACTTCGACCTCAGAACTGGGAACTTCGACCTCAGAACTGGGAACTTCGACCTCAGAACTCGGAACTTCGACCTCTGAACCTCAACATTCAGCCTTTGAACTCGGAACTCCGCAATATTTAATATCCAGACTTAAAGAAAACGAACAGCGCAACCTCCGCACCATCCTAATTTTTGACCAATTTGAAGAATTTTTCTTTGTTTACACCGAACCCAAGCAAAGGCGGGAGTTTTTTGAGTTTCTGGGAGAGTGTCTCAATGTTCTGTCCGTGAAAGTGATTCTGTCGTTGCGCTTGGATTACCTGCCTTACTTGCTGGAGTGCAATCGTTTCTCCAGCATGGAGATTATTTGCAATGACATTCTCAGCACTAATATCCTCTACGAGTTGGGCAACTTTTCACCCGATGATGCTAAGTCGATTATCGAGCGTTTAACAGAGAAAGCTAATTTTCACTTACAACCTGCTTTAGTTGAGCAAATGGTGCTGGATTTAGCTGGAGAATTGGGTGAAGTGCGTCCCATTGAGTTACAGGTTGTGGGAGCGCAACTGCAAACGGAGAATATTACAACTCTGGCAGAATATCAGCAGCTTGGTACTAAAGAAGAACTGGTTAAGCGCTATTTAGACGAAGTTGTTAATGATTGCGGTGTTGAGAATCAGCAGGTGGCGGATTTGTTGCTGTATTTGCTCACCGATGAAAAAGGGACTCGCCCACTCAAGACTCGCGCCCAATTAGAACGGGATTTGAAAGCATTAGCCGCAGATGGAACCACAGACGGCAATAAATTAGATTTGGTTTTAGAGATTTTTGTCAAATCTGGCTTAGTAATTTTGTTACCAGAGAATCCTTTTGACCGTTATCAATTGGTGCATGACTACATAGCTGCGTTTATTCGCCAGCAACAAGAACCGAAGTTAAATGAGTTAATGGCGGAACTGGAAAAAGAAAGGAAGCAACGCCAGCTAGCTGAAGAGGAACTACAAAAAGCACTGGGAAGAGAATTAGAAAGAGAAAGGAAGCAACGTCAGCAAACTGAAGAGGAGCTAAAACAATCTGAACAGGCTAAGACAATTTTGGCAGAGGCTAACCGAAAGGCAACACAGCGCATTCGTGTTGGCTCAGGGGTGCTATTTGTCTCTTTTCTTTTAGCAGGAATTGCCGGAGTAATGGCAAATCAAGCATCTCGTCTCAGTCAAGAAGCGCAGACAGGCACAAGGTTAGAACGACAAGGAATCACAGCTTGGCAAAACTTTTCATCACAAGAAATAGAACCATTACTGTCAGCAATGCAGGCGGGTCAAGAGTTGCAAAGACTAGTCAAAGATGGTCGCCCACTAGAAGAATATCCAGCTGCTAGCCCCCAATTAGCTTTACAGACAATTCTTGATAACATTCACGAGCAAAATCAACTTAAAGGGCATACCAACAGAGTCAACAGCGCCAGTTTTAGCCCCGATGGCAAACGCATTGTCACCGCCTCAGCAGACAACAC
>NZ_JABXKM010000112.1 GCF_017115025.1 Nostoc sp. NOS(2021)
AGGAACTTCTGGCGCTGATTGTGGAATGGGTGCAGATTTCACAGGAACTTCTGGCGCTGATTGTGGAATGGGTGCAGATTTCACAGGAACTTCTGGCTTGGTAGCAATTGCTTTTGGCGGCGTATTTGTCGGCTGTGGCTTCTGAGCGACTGCTGTAATCTGTTCAAATTGCTGCTGAACTTTTTCTACTGGTGGAGTTTCTATAGACTGTTTTTGAAGGATTTCTGGTTCTTTTTTGGGTTCTTCGGGAATTTTTTCAAGTGGTTTTTCTGGTTCCGCAGTCGGAGCATCAACGATCGCCACCTCTATTGGTTCATCTTCTGGTGTGGGCACTCTCGTCAAATAATTACCTATGCCTGAGGACAGTACGCCGATATGCAGCGCCAGTGAACCTATCAGACTGTAAGTCAGAAAAGACTTGAGAGCCTCAACTTCTTTGGAACGTTGCTCGACAGTAATGCCGGAAAAGCTCATAGCTATTGCTACCTATTCTCACTAATTTAGCTATCTTAGAATGCAAGGTTACAAATATCAAGTAAACAATTAAAATTACTTGCGATCGCGTTACAGAACCCTGCACTAGCAAAAACATCTTTTTAAACCACCAATTATCATGGTTTTTGGACAAAATTAATTTTTGTTTCAATTCAATTAATTTAATTTATGTAAAACTAACGAACAATTAAATAAAAATCATGAGCATGACATTTGAAAAAATTATCATTATATTTTATATTTTATTGAGAAAAAGTTTCAGCTTTTCTCTAGATTCTGGTAGTCTGATTTTGTATTGTGGATGACGTTATAGAGGCACTACATGGTAATTCAGAATTTGTTTGCAGCAGGTGGTGTGGTCATGTGGCCCCTGTTGGTATTTTCGGTATTGGGTGGGGCACTGATCATCGAGCGGATCAGATTTTGGGTACGGATCAATAAGCGTCAAAGCCGCGTGGTGCGAGATGTTTTGAATCTCTACCGTCTCGATAATGTTGTCGGTGCAATGGAAAAACTTCAGAAAAACGCAGATTTGCCACTCGCCCGGATTTTTCTGGCGGCTTTAGAATTAGAGGAGCCAAATCCAGAGGAATTTCGTTTGGCATTAGAAAGCGAATCGCAGGCTGAGATACCTGTATTAAAACGTTTCCAAAACATTTTCGAGACAATCATTAGTCTAGCACCACTGTTGGGTCTTCTCGGCACTGTGTTAGGATTGATAGCCTCCTTTGCTTCCCTAAATATTGGTGACGTGGGAGGTAGTAAAACCACGAATGTTACCGCTGGGATTAGCGAAGCTTTGGTATGTACAGCATCAGGATTGGTCGTTGCTATATTCATACTCGTGTTTGCCAACACCTTTCGGGGACTGTACCAACGGCAAATCGCCCTAATTCAGGAGTATGGTGGACAACTAGAATTACTTTACCGCCGTCGTTATCAACGAGGAGAAAAAGCGTATGCGTCTACCAGATGAGCCAGAACTTCCACTACAGATCAACGTTGTGCCGCTGATTGACGTGATTTTTGCAATTTTGACATTTTTCATCATGTCAACTCTGTTTTTAACGCGTTCAGAAGGTTTGCCAGTAAATTTACCGAAGGCTACCACAGCCAAACAACAGCAAGTTCCCACTAAAATTACCATTACGGTAGATGAAAAAGACCAGGTAAGCCTGAACCGTAAACCAATTGCAGTTGATGATTTGACAGCGCAAGTGCGGACTTTAGTTGGTTCTAACCCAGAAGTGTTAGTGATTATTAATGCTGATGAAAAAGTTGATTATGGTCGGGTGGTGGCTGTGATGGATCGGGTACGTCAGGTTAAGGGGACAAAGTTAGCGATCGCTACCCAAAGACAATAACTAGAAATATTGGACATCAGAAGTTCAGAGAGTCAGGAAAATTCTATATTCTGACTCCTAACTCCTTTTTGTGTGATGACTACTACCAACTATGGTTACGCATCTGCAATTCTTGAGATATAAGTTTAAATAATAATTGTTGGTGTGAATGAATAAAAAAGTGGTCGCCATCAAACATTTGTAATGAGAAAGCAGCGATCGTCTGCTCTCGCCATGCTTGCAATTCATCATGACTAACTTCTTGGTCTTGCAAACCACCAAAAACAGTAATTGGACACTCCAGTGGCTGTTTTTGAGTGTAAATATAAGTTTCTAGAACGGCAAAATCTGCCCGCAAAATGGGGAGGAACATCTGCATCAGTTCCGGGGTTTCTAGTACTGCTTTGGGTGTACCGTTAAGACTGCGTAGCTCATCCTGCAAATCAGGGTCTGATAGGACGTGGAGAGGTGGTTTTGTGAACGGGATTTGCGGGGCGCGACGAGCAGATATGAAGAGATGAAAGGGAGCAAGACTATACTGAGAGCGAAGTAGACGGGTCAACTCGAAGCTAACTAATCCGCCCATACTGTGACCGAAGAAGGCGAATGGTTTGTCTAAATATGGTATGAGAACTGGAGCGATCGCTTCAACAAGAGATTCTAATCGCGTCAAGGGTGCTGATTTAATCTGTCTTCCCCGTCCCGGATATTCCACAGCACAGACTTCGATATTACTAGGAAGACTATTAGGCCATGTGCGAAAAATCGTCGAACTACCACCAGCGTAAGGGAAGCAGAATAAACGCAAGTTGGCTTGAGGATTTGGTTGGGGACAGATAACCCAGGAATTGAAGCTTGGTGTAGTTGTCATAATAGACCGTGCATGAGCCGTTTCACACTTTGTAATTGATTGCTAGAAACTGGTTTATATCTTACAAATGACCTGACAAGGGCAGATATTTCCTATTAGGAAAAATGTAATACTGTATTCGGAAAGCAGACATCTTGCTTATCTGATCAACTTACTACATATAGTGAGGAGTATTCGATGAGCGTTTACATTATTCTATTCGACCCAAATCAACATTAATAGCGCGATCGCTACAACTTATATCTAAAAAATTTACACCGGAAAGTCGTGAGATGCAAGTTGCACAAGTTGTAAATTTTTGGCATGAAAACCCAGTATACCAACAAATTGAAGACTGGTTGGCAGATGCACAAAACGACATCAGTGAAGTAGCAAAATATCCAGATTAATCAGGGATTACTGGGGCAAGTGTTATCTAAATGCCGGATGAAGAAGCCCAGAGGATTCGTGAGCAGTTACCCAATGCCTTAATTTTACGCGATCAGCCGATTGAGTTGATTCAGCCACAACAAAGAAATAAAGGCTGAATTGTGGCATTTGGATGCGTTAGCAAAGCTCACCGTTCGCGTAGCGTTCCGTTGGCGCAGCCTCTCGTAGAGAAAAAAAGGTATCGCTCTCATTCCTAATCACATGAGGTACATCATTGTCCCCTCCTCGCTTGCTCTTAGGGGGTTGGGGGTGGGGTTCTTGTACTTCACTCAAGCCAGAACGATCAGTTTCAGTCGGGGTTTAAATCCCCGTCTGAAAATGTCTTTAATGCAAGAATTTTGAATTGTTAAGACATTCCTTATTTGGTTCCTCCTAGAGAAGGAGTTTATTCATCAGTTCAAAGTCGTGGTTATGAAGCTTGGGACGTAATTTCAATGGAAATCCCAATCGTTTCTGGTATAGCAGCGTTAATCTTAGAGAAGTATACTAAGCAAATTCCGGTAATAGATTTAATTGACGGACTGCTTAGTAACCCCATAGTTAACAATTCAAAATTCAAAATGAGGCTCGCAGACTCGCTAACGCTACGCTAACAAAATTCAAAATTAAAGATATTTTCAGACGGGGATTTAAACCCCGACTGAAACTGACGTTACCTGTAGAGGTAGGGGTCTTAAACCCTTTGATTTACGATAAATCTAGGGGATTGAAATCAGGACGCAATGCAATGCTAAGTGCGATTATTGCTTTTTTACTCAGCATTCAGCACAGTTTCGGTAAAGATTTGGGACATGACAAGGAACGCCAAGGTAAAGGTTTAATTAAGGTAACCGCAGCCCTATGAAACTTAGTGAAAATCAAATTGCCAAAATTGACCCTCTGCTTAAGGAAGCTTTGATGGAGGCTAAGGAAAATAAAGTGATTCGAGCAGTTATTAGTTTAGGGGACGAAAATCAAATTAGATTAAATGCTAGCAATTCATTGCTGGAACCTCAGCAGTTTACATCATCTGAGGCTTATCAACAGGCATTAATTGATCAGCGTAAAAACCAGCTAGCCGAAGTGCTGGGTGATACTATCGAAGAACTCCAACAACTTTCTTTGAAACCTGTTGGAGGTGAACTCAACCGCGTTGTGGTTGTAGAAGGTTCGGCTGATGCGATTTTGCGCTCATTAGCACTGTCTGGAGTTAACCATGTCACTTTAGATCAGCCGATTGCACTGCCGGAAGTTGCACCAGATGCAGCGGTTAAACATTTTGCTGATATTTATATAAACACACTTGATCGCCCTTTAGATGAGAAAACCATAAAATTAATTTATCAAGCATCTGAGCAATATATTATTAACTACCACAGACGCCATAACAAGTTGCAAATATTGGGAATGCAACAGCCTGTAGATTTGAATTCAATCTACATAGCTGTGCAATGTTTGCAGCCAAGTGATATTTGGCGACTTGAATCAATTGAAGCTTTAGACAATCTTTTTTGCGAAGCTGGAAAACGCGGATTTCAGCCTCAAGATGCTGATCTGCAAGAGGGCATGAAAGTTGCCAATCAGCAGCAATATCTGATGATACTTGGGGCAGCAGGTGCAGGTAAGTCTACATTTTTGCGGAAGATAGGATTAGAAGCACTCAAGGGAAACTCTGGTGAATTACAACATGAATGTATTCCGGCTTTCATTGAATTAAAACTATTGACTGATAGAGAAATTAATCTTGAAGAAGCTATCAGGCAAGAAATGCGGTTGTGTCAGTTGCCATTTGAGGCAGAATTTACTACCAAAGCCTTACAACAAGGTAAGTTATTAATTCTGCTAGATGGATTGGATGAAGTCCCTACCGTAAACACCGATTTATTAATTAGGCAAATTCAAATTTTTGTTGAGCAATACAAAGAAAATCGGTTTATTATATCTTGCCGGACTGCTGCTTATAAATCGCAGTTTAGAAATTTGATGGAAATTGCGTGGTTTGCCGCCGTAGGCATCGCAGATTTTGATGAGGTTCAAATTCAGCAGTTTATTGAAAATTGGTTTTCTTCAGAGATAGATATAAGAGCCGGAACCGCTGATAATTGCTGGGAGTTAATTAAAAGCCAAGAATCAACTAAAGAGTTAGCTCGAACTCCTGTATTGTTAACTTTTCTGTGTTTAGTGTATGGCGAATCTCAAGACTTGCCTAAAAACCGAGCTACGGTTTACAGTGATGCTCTTGATATATTACTCAAAAAATGGGCGGCTGAAAAATGCATTCAAACCGCTCCCATTTATTGTCAGCTTGGCATCGATTTGGAGAAAATTATGCTAGCTGAGATTGCATATCACAGCTTTAAATCACAACGGCTATTCTTATCTCACCAAGAACTTGTGAGTCAAATTAAAGAGTTTCTGCACAATAACGACAATGCACCCAAAGATTTAGACGCTGAGGCAGTTCTAGATGCTATAGCTATTCAGCAGGGAATTTTAGTAGAACGAGCAAGGGATATCTACTCGTTTTCTCATCTGACACTACAAGAATATTTAACAGCACAATATATTGATGACCATCGCCAAGTTGAGAAATTAGTTATTGAACATCTTGTAGATACACGTTGGAAAGAAGTGTTTTTGCTGGTAGCTGGGTTAATGTGGGGTGGTGCAGATGAGTTACTGGTGTTGATGGAAACAGAAGTGCAAAAGTACATTAATACACCGAAGTTGCAAGCGTTAATCAACTGGGCAGAACAGGTAACAGTTGGATCTGAAGATAATTATAAGCCTGTGAGTAAACGTGCAGTTGCGATCGCGATCGCCAACGTCATCGCCAACGCCAACGCCATCGCCAACGCCATCGCCAACACCAACGCCATCGCCTACGCCATCGCCAACGCCAATGCCAACGCCTACGCTTACGCCTACGTCTACGCTTACGCCTACGTCTACGCCATCGCCTACACCAACGCCAAAGCCTATGCCTATGCCTACGCCATCGCCTACGCCAACGACATCGCCAAGGCTAATGCCAATGCCAATGCCAACGATATCGCCAAAGCTATCAGCTACTCTCGTGAACTTGAAAAATTAAAAATCTTCAATAACATCAACTTTACTGTGCTGATTGCTCGATTAAAAGCATTGAAAGCTAAAGTTACTGATAATAAACAGCCACAAAAAGCGCGTCTGGTATTTGCTGAACACCTCCAAAAAACTTTAGTTAATGCTTTCAATCTCAATCAAGAAATGGTCAACTTATCTGAGGAAGAAGTGAAAGCACTCGGCGATTATCTCTACGCCAATTACCTCATAATCCAGTGCAAACAAGCAGCAGTGCGGATGTCGCCCCAAACCTGGGAAACGATTGAGGCGCGAATGTTTTTGGTTTCAGGTGGTTAAGCAACATTAACAATTCAAAATTCAAAATTGTTCGCGCAGCGTCTCGTAGAGAAGAGAGTTTCAGACTCTTATTTAAACTCCGACTGTAGCAATATCCCGCAGGGTAACTGAACAGAGTCAGAGCAACTCCGCCTCTGACCTACGTGTTGACATTGCGCGTCTTAAACCCTTTAAGGGACTTCCAAGAAATAAATTATAGCGGTTCTCGCTTGAGTGAGGTACAAGAACCCCACCCCCAACCCCCTCCCC
>NZ_JABXKM010000269.1 GCF_017115025.1 Nostoc sp. NOS(2021)
ATTCTAAAACTGGTTACCTTGAGGGGTCTTACCCTCAATTCGCCAGCAGTATCCTCTAAGAAGTCGGGAATCTTGTTAGTAATCTGTTACTACCCAAGATTATGCAGTTGTTCCTGATATACTTCCGGCGTGTTGCTATCTAATAGCACAGCCGGAGTCTCAAATTTCACTTGATGAATTACTGGATAAAATTATCTGATAATTTGGCGTAAACATAAGGTTTCTTTATCGATATTTTGTAAGTGCGTAGGCGCAGCCCGCTGTACATTGGTGTCAACTTAAGATAAAAGCCAGTCTAGACACAGCCTTTAAAGATTCTCTCATTTGTCTCGTTCCCAGTCTCTGACTGGGAATGCCTACTGGAGGGCTGCCGCCTTCCTTACTCGCGGCAGAGCCGCAATGAGGTGCATTTCCAGCCTCTGGCTGGAAACGAGGTTTTAAAGGAGTTTTAGCTTAAGTTGACACGTATGCCCACCGTAGGCATCGCATCCCATAACTAAATAACAATGGATGCCCGATTTTACCTTAATCCTAATGCACTCTACATGAGAATGGTACTTAACTTAAGCAAAAGTTTCTACCCAGATCCCCGACTTCTTGAAAAAGTCGGGGATCTAAATCCAGATTCAGGAAGTTACATTCCACTCTACATTACTCCCAAATCTAAGATTACTTACCATCGTCATCTATACGGGGTTAGATTCTACAGCAGTTGAATTTTCTAACTAGGGTTGTATATACAGGACTTGCCACAAAATAATTTAATATTCCAATATTACCTAATTTCTGAATAATAATACTTAAGCAAATAAAATCTATCTAAAGATACCAATTTGAATGATTATAGAATTACCTTAAATTATAGAATATACCAGGGAACTCTTAACAGGCTTGAAAGTCTCTTGGTGTCAGTGTTTTATGATTAGCTTATGTCAACCGCTACCTGGCAACTGCTATAAATACCAGTACTGTTCAAATTGAGGTAGTCCTAAATAATTCTTATAATCCCAGCAAAATTTCCAAATCTGAAGACCAATAAAACTAATGTCTGGTGACAAACTATTACTCGAAATATATTCAGTAATTACGCAAAATTATGAAATAACATAGGCGCATTTACGGAGCGTCTCGTTGGCGCGGTCTCTCGTAAAGAAGAGAGGTGGCTGGCCCCAAAGCTCTTGCAGAAGTCCTAATATTGTGAAACGATAGCTTGTAACTTGCTGATACAAATGCAACTAGCCTGTCTCTCGGCTCACTTCAGAAAAAGTACTGGTACTAGTAACGATCATGACGCGATCTCCAAATTCAGGAAACAATCAGGAACCATCTAATCGTCGTCTGTGGCTCCTGATTTTAGGACGTACCAGCTTGGCTCTGAGTGGGGTTTTGCTGGTTGGAATTATAGTTGGTGCTTGGTGGGCTAGAAACTATGTATATAATGATTTAGCACCGTTAGTGCAGCAAAATCTTCAGCAATTGCTTGGGCGTACAGTAAAAGTTGGGAAAGTTGAACGTTTTTCGCTCTCTAGTCTGAGATTTAGCTCTCTATCGATACCAGCAACTCCCACCGATCCAGACCAGGTGGTAGCAAAAGCTTTGGAGGTGCAGTTCTCGCCGTTGCAACTTCTCTTCACCCGAAAGCTGGTATTAAATGTTACGTTAGTTCAGCCCAGTGTCTACATTCAACAGGATAAAGATGGTCGTTGGGTGACAGCCCAAGTTAAGGCTGGGGAGAAACAAGGCTTTATTCAAACTGATTTGGAGACACTTCAAATTCAAGATGGCAATGTCGAGTTGATGCCATTCGCCGCACCAACTAAACCGAAAGGCTCAGTAATATTAGCTCAAGTTGGTGGTATTGCCCGATTTTCCGATCAAAATCAAAGGATCGGTTATGACATAAATGCTCAACTCACTAGGGGAGGCGCTGTTAAAATCGTTGGCGAAACACAACTAAAAGCTCAACAAACTAGCCTCCAACTTCAAGCACAAAATTTACAAGTATCAGAGGTCAGTCGATTAATTCAGTTGCCAATTGCCTTGCAAGCAGGGTATTTAAATGCTGACTTAGGGGTTCAGATTCCACCCAAACTGTCAGAAATAGCGATTACGGGAACAGCTACAGCTAATCAAGTCACTGCTAAAATTCAAAATATTCCTCAGCCGATTTCTAATTTTAATGGGAGATTTATATTTCAAGGTCAGACAGTTGCTTTAGATAATCTGAGTACGAATTTTGGCAAAGTTCCCATTCTGGCAAATGGCACAATTAATACTCAAACAGGTTTTAATATCTCTGCTCAGATAAAACCTGTTAGTGCGAAAAATATCTTAGAGACATTGAAAGTAAATTCGTCAGTCCCAGCTAGTGGCGAAATTCAAGCAAATATTCAGGTACGCGGCCCACT
Source organism: Nostoc sp. NOS(2021) (assembly GCF_017115025.1). Classification (GTDB taxonomy): domain Bacteria; phylum Cyanobacteriota; class Cyanobacteriia; order Cyanobacteriales; family Nostocaceae; genus Nostoc. Next base: position 2,409 of record NZ_JABXKM010000269.1, read on the forward strand.
TGGGCAACCAGTCCTCAGCGGTACTCTAAGCAACACAAAACCTATTCAAGTTGACCGCGTTCAATTTAAAACCGTCAATACTGATTTCCGTTTGAATGTATCTAAAACTGCATCTCAACTTGCCGTCTCCAATCTGAAAATAGTCCCCGCAGCAGGTGGTCAAATCACAGGAGGCGGTCAAGCTAATCTGGGAACCAAAGACAAAGTAATATTTAATGCTCAAGTTGATGGTGTATCAGGGGATATACTAGCACGCAGCTATGGCGTTACTCTACCGATCGCAGTTGGGAATGTTTCAGCAAAAGCCCAAATTTCTGGCTCACTTAGCAAACAGCCGTTGAAACTTGATATTAGTAGTGTTCAAGTAACGCCGCCAGCCGGAGGACAAATCACAGCCAGTGGTCAAATTCAACTGGCTCCTCAAGGTGAGGTAGGCGTAGATATTCAAGCTCGAAATTTACCAGGAAATGCGATCGCTCAAGGTTATGGTATTTCAACTCCGATTCAGGTTGGTGGTATATCTGCGAATGCCAAAATTTCCGGTTCTCTAGGTAGACCGTTAAACGTCAATGTTGCTCGCGTTCAAGCTAATCCAGAGGTGGGAGGACAAGTTACAGCTAGTGGTCAACTTCAGCTTGCACCCCAAGGGAGAGTATCATTTAATGTGCAAGCAGAAAATTTACCAGGGGATGCGATCGCCCGAGCCTACAAAACTTCACCCGGCATCACCATTGGGAATGTGTCGGCAAATGCTAATATTTCCGGCACTCTGAGCAATTTGCAAACAGTAGCGCGGGTACAAGCGCCTACCGCCACCTATCCCACTACCGGACGAATTGTTGTTGCCAAACAAGGAGAAAATATCCTTTTCCCCGATGCGGTTTTGAACGTGGCAGGTGGGACAATCGTGGCTCAAGGTCAACTTGCACAACAACGCTGGCAAGGGGTTGTCAAGACTTCGCAAATTCAACTCAACCGTTTCTCACCACAACTACGAGGACGACTCAATAGCAATATTCAGTTATCAGGCACAACAAAATCTTTCCAGCTTGCAGATATTCGCGCCGCCGGACAAATCAACCTTCCCCAAGGGATAGCGCTGCTGGCAAAACCGCTCACCGCTCAATTTAAGTGGGATGGACAGCAGATTATAGTTGAAAACGCAAGTACCCCAGGATTGAGTGCTAATGGTGCGATCGCTATTCAGTCTCCACCAACTGGCGCACCCCAAATTGCGGGATTTAATTTAAATGTACTGGCGCAGAATTTCAACTTAAAAAATACTGGCTTCAAAGTTCCTGGTGATGTAGCAGTAGCGGGGCTAGTTGATTTTAATGGAAAAGTTACAGGTACTCCAGATGTACCGCAAGCTAATGGCAATATCCGGCTGCGGAATTTCCAGGTTAGTAACTTGGCATTTGACCCACTTTTAACTGGAAACGTGAATTTTCAAGGGGGACAAGGGGCAAGTCTGCGATTAGCTGGGAAGCAAGATAGGATTGCACTTAACCTGGGTGCAGATTATCGCCCAACTTCATTTTTAGTCCGACGCGATGGCGCAGTTACCACGGGCAGAACTGAGGGAGATAACTTGCTCATCAACGCCCAAGAGTTTCCCATCGCTCTGATTGGGGGCTTTTTACCTAACAATCAATTGAAACCACTGGCGGGGCAATTATCAGGAAATTTAGTTGTCAATCTAAATAATTATGCAGTTGCGGGAGACATTGCGATCGCAGCGCCTCGTGTTGCTAGAGTTGCAGCCGATGAATTTCGCGGCACGATCAATTATGCCGATGGTACTGCTAGCTTGGCTAATGGTCAATTGCGGATTGGAGATAGCAACATCGCCCTGAGTGGAAATGTGCAAACAGGGAATGACCCGCAATTTCAATTTCAAGCTAATTTTGATCAAGCTAAAATCCAGAGACTTTTACAAGCGTTCAATATCTTCGGCTTTCAAGACTTTAGTACCGGGTTGCAGCCTCCGAAGTTGGCTAAAGCAGAAGTACTTAACACTGAATCTATCAGTTTGCCCGATGCAGATTTGAAAACACAGTTAGCATATTTCTCAAAAATTACCGCATTGGCAGCAAAACAACAGCAAGTAGAGACAAAACAAACCCCATCTTTGCCCACCCTTGCAGAATTAACGGGTGCTTTAAGTGGAGCAATTACAGCTAATGGCTCGTTAAAATCTGGGTTGAATGTCGGCTTTAATTTTCAAGGTGCCAACTGGCAATGGGGTGAATACTCTATTAATCAAGTCATTGCTCAAGGCACTTTTGCCGATGGTATCGTCACACTTTCGCCTTTGAGTGTTGGGATAAATCAAGGACTAGTAGCGTTTTCAGGACAGTTAGGAACTGAGCAACTATCTGGAAAGTTGAATGTAGCAAGTTTACCTTTATCACTTTTAGAGCCTTTTATTCAAAAATACCCCATAGATATCACTGGGAAAGTGAATGCTGATGCCACATTAGCAGGTAGTTTAAAAGACCCTAGTGTTAAAGGGCAAGTAGCGCTGGCGGATGCGACTCTTAACAAACGACCTGTGCAAACAGGACAGGTGAACTTTGATTACAACAAAGCTCGCTTGAATTTTGATAGTACCTTATTAGTTACAGGAACGCAGCCAGTTGCGATTAAAGGTAGCGTACCTGCTCCGTTACCTTTTGCGGCAGTGCAACCAGATAGCAATCAAATCAGCATCAACGCCAATGTGCAGAACGAAGGATTGGCACTGTTAAACGTGTTTACCAATAATCAAGTCGCTTGGGTAGACGGTCAAGGGAAAGTAGATTTAAACATTCAAGGTACTTTAAACGAACCAATTATCAACGGCAATGCCACACTTAATAATGCAACTTTTAGCGCTCAAGCTTTATCTGATCCCCTAACGAATGTCACAGGAACAGTGCAATTTAATGGTAAAACGCTGAATGTCGAAGGTATCCAAGGCACTTACAATAAAGGGCAAGTGAGTGCATCAGGCATCCTGCCAATTTTTACTCCTGGGCAAGCCGCAGCGAATCCCCTAACAGTATCAATAGCAGACAAACTCAATTTTAAGCTTGCAGGATTGTATCAAGGCGGTGTCGGCGGCGATGTCGTGATTCGCGGAACAGCGTTAAAACCTGTAATTGGTGGAGAGATTAAACTGAGTAATGGTCAGGTGATTATTGGAAACTCGGCTACTGCTAATAAAAAATCAGCAGCTACAGCTGAAGCTAATGCTAACGTCATAAACAGAGAAGAGGTTAACGCTAACGTCACACCTACGGCAGAGAATAGCGCTAACCCAGTGATTACAGCCAAGAGTAGCACCACTAGCGCAGTCACTCCACCCAATTTACCTATAGAGTTTGCAGATTTAAAGTTGACTTTAGATAAGGGTATTCGTGTTACCACTCAGTCCCTATTGAGCTTTGTACCAGGAGGAGCCGCATTGAGTCAGCCCCTATTGAGCTTTGAGGCTAAAGGCGACTTGACCATTAATGGTACATTAGCCAAGCCGCTTCCTGAAGGAGTCATTCGTTTGACAGGAGGAGGACTGAGCTTATTTTCCACTCAGTTCGCCTTGGCGCGGGGCTACGAACAAACTGCGCGGTTTATTCCTAGTCAAGGACTTGACCCGACCCTAGATGTGCGACTTACCGCAATTGTACCGGAAACATCGGCAAGGAACACTCAAACTTTGGAATCACCATTGTCTTCTGAAGTCAGCGATGTTTCTGTAAACAACTTTGGGACTTTAAATAGCGTTACCGTTCAAGCCAGGGTGAACGGGCCAGCTAGTGAATTGAGCGACAATCTGGAACTGACGAGCGAACCCAGCCGTAGTAAGGGAGAGATAGTTGCTCTGTTGGGTGGCTCAATTCTGAATTCTTTCGGTCAAACAGATGCAGGCCAAGGGCTGACTAATTTCGCTAGTTCGACCATTTTAAGTGGTTTACAAGGAACGATCACTGCGATCGGACAGGCTATTGGTTTCAGTGAGTTTCGGATATATCCGACTCCATCTACTAGTAGTAATAAAGCAGCGATCGCTTCAGTTCTTAATTTATCAGCAGAAGGTGTGTTTGACATCAATAGAAATGCATCTGTTTCTTTATCACACGCTCTTTCTAACAATGATGACTCTTTCCTTTACAATGTGCTCTATCGAGTCAATGACGAAATTCTCATCCGAGGCTCAACTAATTTGGGAGATGAAAATCAATTCCAAGTTCAGTATGAAACCCGATTTTAGATCAATACAGTTTAATGAAAGGGAATAGGGAATAGGGAATGGGGAA
>NZ_JABXKM010000314.1 GCF_017115025.1 Nostoc sp. NOS(2021)
GCGCCAGTTTTAGCCCGGATGGCAAACGCATTCTCACCGCCTCAGCAGACAACACAGCGCGGTTGTGGGACATCTCCGGTAAGCAAATCGCCGAACTCAAAGGGCATACCAGCTATGTCTACAGCGCCAGTTTTAGCCCGGATGGCAAACGCATTCTCACCGCCTCAGCAGACAACACCGCGCGGGTGTGGGACATCTCCGGTAAGCAAATCGCCGAACTCAAAGGGCATACCGGCAGAGTCAACAGCGCCAGTTTTAGCCCGGATGGCAAACGCATTCTCACCGCCTTAGCAGACAACACCGCGCGGGTGTGGCGGGCTGACACCCTTGATGAACTGTTGTCTCGCGGTTGTCAATGGCTGAATGATTATCTTGTCACCAATCCCAAAGACTTGGAAACATTAGAGGTCTGCCAAAATAAATCTAACTTAATAGCAGCAGCACCGTTTTTAGTTCAAGAAGGTGAAAACGAAGCCAGAGAGGACAATATTGATAATGCAGTTGCGACCTTTCACACAGCCTTCAAATGGAATCCCAGTTTAAAATTTGACCCCAAGATAAAAGCACAAGAGTTTGCTAACAAAGGAAACGCGGAACGTTTGATTGCAGAAGGAGAGACAATTATTCGAGATGGTGAAGTCAAGGAAGCACTAGCAGATTACGCAGAAGCCCAAAAGTTAGATCCCAACGGGGAAATTTCTGCCGATTCTTGGAACACACTTTGTCGCCAAGGTAGTCTGGGAGGATATGCCAAGAATGTGTTATTTGCCTGTGACAAAGCCGTTGCCCTTGCACCTGAAAATGGGTATATTCTTGATAGCCGGGGAGTGGCAAGGGCGCTGACAGGCAATACCCAAGGAGCGATTACTGACTTTGAAGCATACATCGCCCAGAGTGACGATAAAGATAGTAAATCACAACGGCAGCGCTGGGTGAAAGATTTACGGGCGGGGAAGAATCCGTTTACAGATGCAGAGCTTGAGAAGTTACGGAAGTAGTTTTAACCTCTTTCCAAACCTCTCCCCTCTTAGGCTACGGTGTACGCACAAGTCTTCTAGAGTTGCACCATAGACTTTTGATCCCCCCAACCTCCCTTAAAAAGGGGGGCAAAAACTTCTCAAAGTCCCGCTTTTTAAGGGGGATTTAGGAGGATCTACAACGATTTTGGTTTTGCACAGATATCTGTGTACACCATAGCCTCAGAGGGGAGAGGCTTTGAATCTTACTCCCCTTCCCTTGCAGGGAAGGGGCTGGGGGTTAGGTTTTTCCATATAATGTGAAAAATCAAAGTTTTATAATAGAATTTCACGCTGATAAATCGGAGGTAAGTGTGACCACTGCGGTACACTGGCAGGAACGGGTTGGTAATCAAAGGGATTGGGTTTGGCGCGGCTGGCAAACCCGCTACACTTACATTCGTCCTAGCCAAAATCACCACCAGACAACACCCCTGATATTGCTACATGGCTTTGGCGCTTCTATTGGTCATTGGCGACATAATTTAGAGGTGTTGGGTGAACATCACACAGTCTACGCCATAGATATGTTGGGTTTTGGCGCTTCTGAAAAAGCCGCAGCTAATTACAGCATCGAATTCTGGGTTGAGCAGGTTTACGATTTCTGGAAAACATTTATCCGTGAACCAGCGATATTAATAGGCAATTCTAATGGTTCACTGATTTCTATGGCCGCCGCCGCCGCTCATCCCGATATGGTGCGGGGTATGGTGATGATGAGTTTACCCGACCCGTCATTAGAGCAAGAAGCAATTCCGCCTGTGCTGCAACCAGTTGTCAGAGCAATTAAAAATATTGTTGCTTCGCCGTTGATACTTAAACCTGTGTTTAACTTCGTGCGCCGTCCAGGGGTGCTGCGTCGCTGGGCTAGTCTCGCCTACGCTAACCCAGAGGCGATTACCGATGAACTGATAGAAATTTTAGCTGAACCTCCCCTAGACCGGGGTTCCGCGAGAGCTTTTAGTGCCTTGTTTAAAGCTGCGATCGGAATTAACTTTAGTCCCAGTGTCAAGAAAGTATTACCAACCTTAACAATTCCGATGTTGTTAATTTGGGGAGAAAAAGATCGGTTTGTTCCCCCAGCCCTTGCTAGCCAATTTGCCCAGTACAACGAGAAATTGGAAGTGCTGAAATTGGAGGATGTAGGGCATTGTCCCCATGATGAATCTCCACAACAAGTCAACCAAGCTATTTTAGATTGGATTGAGAGATGGGTTAGCGTAGGCGAAGCCCGCCGCAGGCATCGCCAACCGTTGGTTATTCCCTAAATGTTATGCAATGGGTGCGATCGCGTCAGCTAGTACCTTTACCACGATTGAATTTCTTAACACTTAGCCAATCGTGGCTTGGTTAGTGTCAACATCTGTAGTACCATTCACTGAACGGGCTACAGAAGTCATTTTGTTGAGAATTTCTTGACTAGGAACTTTACCTTTCAATACTACAGTGCTGCCTGTCTGAGCAACCCAAAGGGTATTAACATCGTCGAGTTGGGGGTCTTCATCAAATGCCAACGCTACCCGCTTTGCTAAACCACTTTGGTCGTATTCTCCGTTTAATCCCAGACGTTCTGGCGGTATTGATTGAGTAGCAGTAGGTGCAACGCTAGTACTCGGAGCTTGCGCTATTGCCTGTGGAGTCGGATTTATTTCGGCATTTTGAGGTTTTTCCATTCCAAACAATCTTTGTAACCAACCCATAAAAACCTTTCTCCTATTAGAGGCTCATCAAACCTGAGTATAAAAGCTTTACAAAAATGCCGCATCTGCCAATCAAAAGATATGCATCAATGAAATTCCGGCTTGCAGTATGATTTCTGCCCAATTTCTCTCTATAAAATGCAATGAGTGCAACTATTAAGTTTAAAATAGAAGGTCGCACTGACTTTTTTAGTGCGGTAGTACCTCTAGCCTAGCCGTTAGTTAGTGTCTGCGTTCCTCAATTCCTGCTCTAGCCTCTATTGGCGAAGATGAAACATACCCTTTCAGTTCTCGTAGAAGATGAGGCGGGTGTTCTTTCCCGCATTTCTGGTTTATTTGCGCGTCGCGGCTTTAATATTGAAAGCCTTGCCGTTGGGCCTGCTGAACAAGGAGGAGTCTCCCGAATTACGATGGTTATACCTGGTGACGATCGCGTCATCGAGCAACTCACCAAGCAACTGTACAAGTTAGTCAATGTCCTTAAAGTCCAGGACATTACCGAAACTCCTTGCGTCGAGAGGGAATTGATGCTTTTGAAGGTGAATGCTAGTAGCAGCAATCGCTCAGAAGTGATTGAACTGTCTCAGATTTTCCGGGCGCGAGTTGTGGACGTGGCGGAAGATTCTCTCACCTTAGAAGTTGTGGGAGATCCAGGTAAAATGGTAGCGATCGTGCAGGTGTTGCAAAAATTTGGTTTGAGAGAAATCGCCCGCACTGGCAAAATTGCCCTAACTCGTGAGTCGGGTGTGAATACCGAGTTACTCAAGTCTTTGGAAGCAAAGGTTTAGTTGGGAACTTAAATAAAGGCTTGTAAATAATCAACTTGTGGGGGCGAACATCTGTGCGCCCCCAACGTGTGTTGCATCCATAGACGCGTACCCGTGAGCTAGTGAATTGAGTGGGTTTCCTGATTTAAGAAGTAATAATAACTATATAATTAAGCATATGCGGTTAGGTCTTTTTATATGTACGAGTTACGAGTATTGGCAATAGTTATGTTAGCTTTTATGCCTTTATAGCAGGCTTATTAAACGGCTTAGATAAAAAGCTTTTAAAAATATGCGGCAAAAGTGCAGGGCCTGGTAGAAAGATAATACCCATGCGGCCGACGCATTAATAATGTAGGTTTGCGATCGCCTGATTTTCTACCGACACCAACACTCTTCAAACGCTGGCGTGTCAAAAATAAGAATACTATACATAGTTTACGAATTTGGTATTATGTGTCATTCCGCAAAACCCTAAATGGCTGATTATTGCTTTCCCATATCCGAATGTCCAAGTAGAGTTGTGTTTGGCGAAAATAGATTTCTTCGTAAGCAAGCCGCAAACTACGTTCAAGACTGTTCGGTTCAACATCAGCAGCTTTGTTAGAACCAAGCACTCTGCGTAAGCTAAACGACAGAATTTCCACCAAATTATGACCACAGCAGATTTGCCACGGATCATGGTTATTGCTTTTCTGACTATTTAGCTGTTGTCGTAAATCTTCGTCTTTCAAAGAGAAAGCTTGGGATTTATTCTTAACCTCCTGAATCAGCTTGACTTCATCAATTTGCAGAGTTTGCTCATCAATGAACTTGCTAAATATAATACCCTCAAAGGTTAGGTTTAATCCGTCACACTTAGAAATCCAAAGCAAATAACCTATCGACATTCCATTTTCAAGTAATACTAATCTTACGTCTCGATTAAACTTGCCAATTTTTTCTTCAGAACCAAACTCAGAGAGTACTTTGTTAAATGCTGGTGAGTTAATCAGCATAGTTTCAAGGTCATGGCTGTCGGTGCGGAGTAGATTAGGACTGGTGTATAACAAAGTTTCAAGGCGATCAAAATCTGCATCAACAATCGCTAAAACTCCCTGAAAATTTGATTTTTCCAAAATTTGTAAAATGTCAATAGCACGCTGTTTACTAGAGGGTTTTCCTGATGTTTCGACTAACTCACAAACTAATTGATCAACAAATCGCTTATAGAAATTTGTATCAGAACTTCCTTCCACTAATAGAAAATTTCCAGTATATGTGCTTCGTCGTAATCGTATTTGGTTAGCAACACGGTCAACTGTCAGAAAATCTTTCACTTTTGTGGCCCTTTCAGTTCAACCGTCAAATCCCAGCGATCTTGAATGATATCTGGTGAATGAGTAGCCATTAGTATATTTAAATCTGCAAGCTGTGTAATGTCTTGTAAGTCCTTTAAAAACTGAACCTGCCATCCTACATGAAGAGATAATTCCGGCTCATCGATTAAGACTAGGGAGTTAGGTTGAACTTTAAATAGTAATTCATATAAAAGAACTAACTCATGTTGTTCGCCAGATGACAAATCTGTTGGTGAAAGAGCTTTTGAATTAGATAATGGAGAGTCATAACTTGTTGTGACAACGAATCCCTTTTCTTTACTAAAGTTTATCTCTTTGTAAGAATAGGCAAATTTATTATTAATAATTTTCCTTAATAAATCAATCTTACTTGCTATTTCAGCAAAAACGCTCAACTTTTTTTCTACATCTTGAACATATACCGACAGAGCATTTTTGGTGCTTTCATCTATATCTTGAGGCTGGATTTGAAATTCTGCATCTTCATCTTTATCTAAAAGACCTACTTCTATGAGACGAGAACGAGTCGCTTCAAGTTCGTTTAGTTGATGACGAAGTTGTTCATCTGTTAAATCTGTGGATGGCTGTTGCTTAACTACTCTAACTGGAAAAGTTCTGTCAAGAGATTGAGATATTGTACCGTATTCTTTAAATTTATCTTGCATCAGTTTAGCAAGTTCATCAGAATAGACAGACACAGTTGGCAATGTTGAAGGTGTTTCAGCAGACCGTTTGGAAGAACGATTAGAAACTAAATTAAGCAACCGTTGTGATTCAATGAGACGAATATGAATCTTGCTTCTCAAGTTTTCTAGCCAATCAGGTTCTTCTTGTGACTTAAATGATGAAGGCAATAAATTATCAAAACGTTCTAAAACTTGTTCTAAAGAAAGAGTTTCTCCAGTAGGATCATACAGCCATTTTCGAGGAGATATTCGTTCTAAGCCTGGTATAATCTTATCTATAATAACAATCCTAACGTCTAGATCACTAATAATTTTCATTGGTTTTATAGGAAAAGAATCTTGCTCTGAATCAGGCTGATAAAAATTGAAAATAATATTATTATTTTTTGATTCCTCTGCATTATCGGTATTTTTTATTTCAAGACTACTATTATTATCAAATTCAAATCGAAAAGTTCTAAATGGTATGGTTTTCAATTCTGCATTTCGGGAGTTAAAAAAACTATTGACAATTCTTAATATGGCTGTTTTTCCAAAACCATTTGGGCTATGAATGATGGTGATTCGTTCATCTATATTCAATGGAATCACATGGTCAAAAATTCCAAATAAGCCACTGACAGAAATTTGCTTAATCTGCATAGTCATTTAGTCCTATAGGCATTGGCTTCATGACTTTGATTGTAACTTCTATATTTCTCTGGAAAGCACAGGAAACACAGAGTTGCATTCTACGCCAATCCCATATCTACATTAGCCCTTGCATAAACCATCAATCAATGCGATCAAGAACAATAGGCCACATTACTTACTTCACTGTCGGCGAGCGCAAACCGTCTCCATGAGAATTCCTTGGCGCGGACAGAAACAGGAAGTGCGATCGCTTGCTTCTATAGCAGTTGCCAGGTAGCGGTTGACATAAGCTAATCATAAAACACTGACACCAAGAGACTTTCAAGCCTGTTAAGAGTTCCCTATTCCCTGTTCCCTGCTATATCTTGTCAACCGAGAACTAGTTGATGCGTACATAAAGGAAGGTAAAGGGGGACACGGCAACGTGTCCCCCTAGTGAGCAGAAAAAGTATTCTTGAATCTGCCTTCTGATGTCAGTACAATCTTTAAGTTGATAACGTTCTTATTTAATACTGACTCCTAGCGTATAGGAA
>NZ_JABXKM010000160.1 GCF_017115025.1 Nostoc sp. NOS(2021)
AACTTGACACCAATGGCAGGATGCCCACCCCACAAGATGGATAATTTATTTCTTGTCAGTCCCTTATCTGTAGGTATGGGTATTTTTCAATCCAACGCTTCGCCGCTGCGTTCTCACAAGGAAAGCTTATCATATCCATCTTGAGGTACAACGAATTCTGGTATTAAGGGGATTACTTTAGGATTATCAGGACAAACAGTTACAGGGGTCACTATCGATTCATCTGCTAGCGATCGCCCACGTTAAACAGATCGCCAATTGTGCGGCTCTCTAGATGCAAAGAAGTTACAGTTGGTAATTATTCTTTATTAACTGTTTTAAATATTTTAATTATCTGCTTAACTGTCTTAACTGTCTTAACTGTCCACTTAACTGTCTTAACTGTCCACTTAATTATTTACTTAACCGTCTTAACTGTCTTAATTTTTCACTTTTTGTGTCTTATCTGCTATTGCATTTTCTTGAGAAAGCTGAGATTATTTGAGAGACTGGGTTAAGTATGGTAGTTTTAAGAAAGCTATAATCAAAAAATTAATCTTGGGATCTAATAGATAAATTCTAATTTACTAGAAATTGCCTTTGATATCTACAATTAATTTGTTAACTAATGATAATTGTTGAAACAAAAATACGTTGAGCAGAGGTCGTCTAACATACTTCCCAACAAGCTATAGTTCCTAGTATTTAAAAATAACTAATCTATCTATAGGACTCGTATTTTATTTTTGAAATAACTCAGTACACATCTATTCCCTATTCCCTCCCTACGCAAGTAAGTTCAGGAATCAAATCGGATTCCTATATCTATTGCATTTATTAATTACGAATTATCTTATTTGGAGATTAAAATATCGTGACAAACCAGATATATAGCCAATCGGTTCTGACATTTGATGGTCAAGATGATTACATAGATTTTGGCAAAAATGATTTTGCTGGTGTTTTTGCTCAGGGAAGTTCAGCCTTTACGATTTCAGGATGGGTTAATCCTCATCAGCTAACAGATAAAGCCACTACTTATGGGACGCGCAATGTTTTTTTTGCCCGTTCTTCAGATCGATATAGTGATAATTTTGAGTTCGGCATCAGTGAATCAGGGAACCTAGATATATTCATTGATGAGAGTCTTGAAAAGAAAATTAAAACTTTTGGCAATGGAGAATTAACTGTCGGACAATGGCACTTCTTTGCAATTGTTTTTAATAAAGGTCAACTGAGCATATATCTTGATGAGCATGAATATTTTGGCTATTTTACAGGTAACTCTTTAAACAAAGCAACTAGTCCTGTGACTCTGGGCGCGACTTTACACAACAACATATATTTCACAGGTCAATTAGCTAACATTAGCGTCTGGAATTATCCCTGCCCCCCAGTGGAAATCCAGAGTCATCGCTATCAGCCTCTAGTTGGGAATGAACAAGGATTAGTCGCTTACTGGATATTAAACGAAGGACAAGGAACAACTGTAAAAGACCAGACTGAAAATGGCCATGATGGAAACTTGCGTGGCAATCCTAATTGGGATTTAGCACAACTTCCATTTGGAATTACACAATCATCAAAGGAGAGTGAGAGACAAGATCAGACAGCGAGTAGTTCCGAGGAGAGAAACCCGTCGGAAACTTTGGTACTGGAGGAAGAGAGCCAGTCCGGTGAAGTAACTGCTGTCAGTGAAGCCGAGTTGCAGCAAGTGTCCGTTGAGGTTCCCCCAATTGTAGAAACTGGCATCCCAACCCAGCCGACAACTGTGCTAGCGCCAGCGTTAGCGACGGAGGAGCGTCACCCAAAGGCAAAAAAAGGGACAAAAAGACAGAGCGAAAAATCTGCGAATATTCAAACTACCCAGCCAAAAGAGGATAAATCCGAAACAGTTCCAGTCGATATCCAACAGCAAATATTAACTCAGGAGCGATCGCCAAAAACTATGAATACGAAAGCCAATCCCAAATATAAAATACTTGCTATTGATGGCGGCGGTATTCGAGGCATTATCCCAGCACTGATATTAGCAGAAATTGAAAAGCGGACACAAAAGCAGATTTTTAGTTTGTTCGATTTAATTTCTGGCACTTCTAGCGGCGGAATTCTGGCACTCGGATTAACTAAACCCCGATTAGATTTAGAGGTCACTGAGAGCTTACCCGTCGCCCAATATAGTGCTGAGGATCTCCTGCAAATATATCTTGAGTATGGCGCTGAGATATTTTACGAGCCATTTTGGGAACAAGTACTCGGTCAGCTAGAGGATATATTCGTCCAACCAAAATATTCTTCTGAAGGTAGAGAGGAAATTATCAGGCAATATTTTGGTGATACTCCTCTAGAAAATAATCTCAAAGAAGTTTTCGTAACTAGCTACGATATCGAGCAGCGAATCCCGATATTCTTTACAAACAAACTGGAAAAACAACAGACAGAATCGAAAAAGTTTCGCAAGTTGTGCGGAGGTTTTACGCTTACAGATGCGGCACTAGCAACTAGTGCAACTCCGACTTATTTTGCTCCTTATCGCGTTGGGAGTTCCCATAATACCAACGGCTTCTATACTTTAGTCGATGGCGGAGTAGTCGCTAATAATCCAGCTAATTTGGCTATTTTAGAAGCGCAAATTAGTAGACAAGAAAACCAACAAGTCCTGAATACAGAGGATATCTTGGTAGTATCCTTGGGTACCGGTTCCCTGACGAGTGTCTACCCTTATGACGAAGTGAAAAAATGGGGTCTATTGCAATGGGCAAAACCGCTGTTAAATATTGTGCTTGACGGTGGGAGTGAAGTAGTAGCTGGAGAATTAGAACGGTTGTTTGAGGCTAATAATAAAGGTAATAAAACTTCTTATTATCGGTTTCAAACATTCTTAAAAAGTGAACTCGAAGCAATAGATAATGCCAAGCCAGAAAATCTGCGGCAGTTACAAACTTTAGGCAATACACTGATTAAAGAAAAAAGTAAAGAGATCGATGAGTTGTGTAGTATTTTATCAACCTAAAGTTGAGTATTTTTTAATTAGAATCAAGTGGAGCCAGTAATTTTAAATAGGTGGAAATGGGGTCTTTAAGTAAGCCATCTTATCGGATCGTCGCCATTCCTGGGGAAGGGATTGGGCCAGAAGTTGTGGAAGCTTCCTTAAAAATTCTGCAACACGTCGCTAAAATTGAAGGATTTACCTTGCAGGTAGACTATGGCTGGCTCGGCGCAACTGCCTTTGAGCAACTGGGTAGTTACTTCCCTGAAGGCACCGCCGAACTGTGTGATGGAGCCGATGGGATTGTATTTGGTGCGGTTACTCAAGGCGGACTGCTAGAACTCCGAAAGCATTTTGACTTTTTTTGCAATCTTCGCCCGATCCGTAGCGTTAAAAGCCTCGTGCATAAATCTAGCCTTCGACCAGAGAAAATTCAAGGACTCGATATTCTCATCGTCCGAGAACTGGTCAGTGGAATCTATTTTGGCCCATCTGGACGCTCCTCAGATGATCAAGGAGATTTCGGATACCATACGATGCGCTATTACGATGAAGAGATTCGTCGAATCGCTCGCAAAGCCTTAGAACAAGCCCAAGATCGCCGAGGATTACTCACCGTAGCCCACAAAGAAAACGCCTTGCCTCATTTGCCTTGGACTAGTCTAGTTCAAGCAGAAGCTACACAGTTTCCCGGCATTGTCGTCGAAGCCATGCTGGTAGATAACTTAGCTATGCAAATGGTTCTCAATCCGCAGCGGTTTGATGTAATTTTGGCGGGGAATCTGTTTGGAGATATTCTCAGCGATATTGGCGGTGCATTAGTTGGCTCAATTGGCTTATTAGGATCAGCGAGTCTTAACCCTAATGGATTTGGTTTGTACGAAGCGATTCACGGTACAGCCCCAGACATTGCAGGTTTAGGAATTGCTAATCCTCTTGGAACCCTTGGAGCCTGTATTTTAATGCTTCAGCAATGGGGGGAAGTGCAGGCTGCCCAACGGATTATTGCAGCGCAAGACCGAATTTTAGCTAAGGGATACCGAACAGCTGATTTGTTTAGCCAAGGAGAAGAAATTTTAGTCAATACTGCAACCTTAGTTGAGCTTTTGCTTGAAGAACTTTCATCTGTGCAAAATTCTGAATTAGGAGTGCTTCATGAGTCACGCAAATAACGTTTTGCACCTGGGAGATGATATCAATACTGATGATATTATTCCTGCCAATCGGGCGACAAATGATCACCCCGATCGCTTAAAACACTATGCTTTAGAACATGTTATTGGCGCAGGTGAACTGCTAAAATACAATGTGATTGAAGCAGGAGAAAATTTCGGCTGTGGTTCCAGTCGAGAAGTTGCCCCCATTGCCCTGCAAGCTGCTGGAATTGAAAAGATTCGGGCGCGATCGTTCGCTGAAATTTTTTATCGTAATAGCATCAATATTGGACTATCCCTAGAAATTCTGGGGGAAAAACAGGAGAATCCTGTAGTTGATGCGATCGCAGCAGCCGGTGGGCTAATGTCTTTTAATCAGCTGCGTCGTCAGGGTCAGATTACCATTCCTCGCAGCCTGACACCAACCCGCTCCATGACTTTAGTAGAAAAACTCTTGGCTAAAGCCTCTGGAAATTCTTACGTCCAACCGGGAGAGGTGGTTTTTGCCCAGGTCGATTTAGCCTTATCACATGATGCTGTGGCGGGGCCTGTGGCCAAAACATTTTATCAAGAGTATGGAGCAGGAGCAAAGTTATGGGATTCTCAAAAGGTGGTTTTGGTAGCCGATCACTTTATCCAAGTCAACGACATCCGTGCTGATGACAAAGCATATCTGATGTATGAACAGATGGTTGAGTTTGCTAAAGTCCAGGGATGCCACTTATTTGATATGGTTTCCCCAGGTGAAGCTGCGGGTATCTGCCACGTTTTACTCCCAGAAAAAGGGTTTGTCCGACCAGGAATGGTAATTGCCGGTACAGATTCCCATACCTGCACCTACGGAGCATTGGGAGCCTTTTCTACAGGCGTAGGAACGACGGATATGGCTAATATTTATGCCACAGGAGATATGTGGATTCGTGTTCCTCCAACCCTAGTATTCGAGTTGTCTGGAATCTTACCTCCCTACATCAGTGCCAAGGATATTATCCTGTTTATCCTGGGACAAATCGGCTGTGCTGGCGCTACCAGTAAGGTGATGGAGTTTAGAGGGTCAATCCTCGCACAACTGCCCTTTGATGAACGGTTGACTCTAGCGAATATGGCTGTGGAGTGTGGTGCAATATGTGGTTTGATTGTTCCTGATGAGGTGACACGTGAATATGTAAAAAACCGAGCTTCAGAAAAATTTGAAGAGATTATCGGCGATGCTGATGCTGAATACGAAAGGGTTTATCAATTTGATCTCAGTGATTTAGAAGCGCAAGTCGCACGTCCCCCGAAACCAGATCAAGTAGTTGCCATTAGTCAGTTAGAAGACATTCCGATTACCAAAGCCTTTATTGGCTCTTGTACCGGGGGCAAACTTTATGATTTAGCTCAGGCAGCCGAAGTTTTGAATGGTCGCCAACTGGCAGACGGTGTAAACTTGTTTATTGTACCTGCAACCATTGAAATCCGAGAACAAGCCCAAGAGTTAGGCTATCTCGACATTTTTGAACAAGCAGGGGCACAGATTCTCAAGACAGGTTGTGGGGCTTGTATCAATTCTGGACTTGGGGTTTTGGCAAAAGAAGAAATAGGGATTTATGCAACCAATCGTAATTTTAAAGGACGCAGTGGCGATCCAACGGGCAAAAATTATTTAGCCTCACCCAGAACGGTGGCTATCTCTGCTGTAAATGGAAAAATTAGCGATCGCTTCGATTAAAGACTGAACTATCAGATCAGGGTAAATAGAGAAAAACTCCCAAAATATTAACCCAATCTGAGCGCTAATGACTATTATTTAGTTTAGTCTGGTTTTGAGATAGGTTTCTTGATTTACAAAGACTCCACTCTCATACCTTTAGTAATGTTTTAACCAAGAAAGGATTTTAGGTAATTCCAATGGACGAAATCGTTAAAAAACTTGCTGGTCTGGGTCTTCCCGGCGTATTTCTCGTGATTCTAACAGTCACAACAGGGGGTAGTTCTGCCGCTATTGCAGCTGCCATCACAGCGTTGGGAGGGCCGTTTGGCATTGTCGGAGGTATAGCACTGCTTGGTCTAATAACGGTTGTAGGGGATACTGTCGCGGGATATGGAATTGAAGCTGTTCTCAAGGCCATTTATACAGAACGTAGTAAAACGGAATCTGTGAGATTCCTCCTGAAAGAAATTAAAGATTTACCCATTTCAGAGGAGCTAAAACTCAAATTGAAAAATCAACTGAGTCCAGAAATAGATATTGATACTGAAGAGGTTCAGCCCCCAAAAACAATTGAAATTGTCGAGGAATAATTTCACTATTACATTCATTGAGATTCTAGGCAAAAGGATACTAAATTAAGCCCTAGTGCTTAATTGCTGTCAAGAGACAAAATGGCCTCTGAGTCCGATTGCACCGGATTAAATCCTCAAAGGCCATCATTCAAAATCATGCATATCGCAGGGAATAGGGAATAGGGAACAGGGAACAGGGAACAGGCTTGAAAGTCTCTTGGTGTCAGTGTTTTATGATTAGCTTATGTCC
>NZ_JABXKM010000034.1:0-8206 GCF_017115025.1 Nostoc sp. NOS(2021)
AGGAAAGAAGGGAATAGATGTGTACTGAGTTATTTCAAAAATCAAATACGAGTCCTATATGATCTGGATTTATGCCAAGCTGTACTAGCCCAATCGTCTGTAACTGATAAACAGAGGTTTGGTTTCGACCCACGCCTTTTGGCTGATATTAATGGCATAGCTGTAAGTTTATTTATCGAGCAGTTCACAGCTTTTGACTATAGACTAATGACTAATGACCAATGACTAATAACTAATGACTAGCAATTTAGAAGCTCAACTTTTAGCACTGCGGCAGTCAGGAGAGAAAGCGATCGCAGCCGCTGACACCCTAGAACATCTGGAAGAACTCAGAGTTAACTATCTGGGTAAGAAAGGGGAACTGGGGGCATTGTTGCGAAGTATGGGGCAAATGAGCGCAGAGGAACGACCAAAAATTGGAGCGATCGCCAATACAGTCAAAGAATCCCTGCAAACTAGTCTAGACCAGCAACGTGCTGCCCTGGAATCTGCACAAATTCAGCTACAGCTAGAGGCGGAAACTCTCGATGTAACTATGCCAGGAATTTACAGTCCCCAAGGTCGGATTCATCCCCTCAATGGTATTATCGACCGGACACTGGATATCTTTGTTGGTATGGGCTACACGGTGGCTCAAGGGCCAGAGATGGAAACAGATTATTACAATTTTGAGGCTCTCAATACCCCACCTGACCACCCCGCCCGTGATATGCAGGATACCTTCTACCTACCAGATGGCAATCTTTTACGTACTCATACCTCGTCAGTGCAAATTCGTTACATGGAAAGAGAAGAACCACCGATTCGGGTTGTGGCTCCAGGGCGAGTTTATCGGCGAGATAATGTAGATGCGACTCACTCAGCTGTTTTCCATCAAATAGAACTTTTAGCCATTGATGAGGGACTAACTTTTACAGACCTCAAAGGCACAATTAAGGTATTTTTACAAGCAATATTTGGCGATTTACCAATTCGTTTCCGCGCCAGTTATTTCCCATTTACCGAACCCTCGGCTGAGGTGGATTTGCAGTGGAATGGTCGCTGGCTGGAGGTGATGGGCTGCGGTATGGTCGATCCAAATGTACTTAAGTCTGTGGGTTATGACCCAGAAATTTATACAGGGTTTGCTGCCGGTTTTGGTGTAGAACGCTTTGCAATGGTGTTACATCAAATCGATGATATTCGTCGTTTATATGCTAGCGATTTGCGGTTTTTGCAGCAATTTTAGGCATACGTAATAGTTATGTATTGCAACCAAGGTAAGAATAAATAATGACCTCAGTTTCCAGGTTAGATCAAGTTCTAGAAAGCATCGAAGACTTATCAGTAGATGAACAAGAAACACTAATTGATCTGATACGTCATCGACTGGCAGAACGGCGGCGTGATGCAATTGCTGCTAATATCGCTCAAGCACAGGTAGAATACCAGGCGGGTAAAGTGTTCCGTGGTACAGTTACTCAAATAATGGATGAGTTAAGTAAGTGAGAACTGTAGTTCTGGCATCATCGTTTAAACGAGCATTTAAGCGATTGGTAAGACGACAGCCAGAATTACAAGAGCGGATTGGAGAGCGGTTAGCACTACTAACCGCCGATCCATTTAATCTACTGTTGCAGACCCATAAACTTAAAGGCAAACTGTCTGGAGCTTTGGCGTGTTCAGTAGACTATGATTGTCGCATTGTATTTAACTTTGTGCAAAATATAGAATCTGGTAAAGAGGAACTTTTGCTAATTGATATCGGCACTCATGATGAAGTTTACTGAGTTTAAGCTAAATGTGAGCAAATCATTTTCTTTCAAAGCATCTCAAACTGATTGGGAGAGGATTAATCCAATGCAAGATGAGGATATTGATCTTTCTGACATTCCAGAAGTGACTGAAGAACAAATGAAGCTAGCGGTGCTGCGGGTTGGCGGAAAACCTACTGAACGGGGTCAACAAGGTGGCAAACGTCTAACGCTTGAGGAATATTTGAAATATGACGATCGCACGGATAGCCAATATGAACTGGTGGCAGGTGAGTTAGTTGCAATCCCACCCGAAAGCCCAAAAAATGTCCAGATATCTCTCTTTTTGCTGGTAAATTTTCTCAAGTTCGTCCCGGTTAATCGGTTGAGTAACAAGGTTGAAATTGTTGTTGCTGGTTCTCGTGCAACAACTCGCATTCCTGACTTAGTTGTGCTGACGGATGAACTTGCAACAGCCTTAGAAAGTGCAACGCGATCCACAATCACGCTGGATATGCCACCTCCGGCATTAGTTGTTGAAGTCGTTTCTCCTGGCAAAGCTAACGAAGATCGGGACTATCGCTACAAACGTTCTGAGTATGCCGCAAGGGGAATTGCTGAATATTGGATTGTTGACCCCCAAACAAATGCAGTTACCGTACTGATATTAGTTGATGGGTTTTATGAAGAAACCAGATTTGCCGGAAATAGTGCGATCGCTTCTACTATTTTCCCAGATTTACAGCTAACTGTAGAACAAGTACTTAACGCTGGAGAAAGCAATGTGGGTAAGGAAGACAGATGAAGTGATTTGAGCAGTGCGAGCGGGCAGACGTATTGGGCGGGATTGGCTCAACAGATTTCTATACAAAGTTATAGTTATTGAAGGCTATCTGTAGATCATGCTTTGAGGTTATTTTTACTTATGGCTCAGAAGAAAAAACAACACATCATACCGAAAACTTACCTGAAGGCTTTTACAGATCCCACTCAACCTGATGGTATGCCAGAACATAAACCCTTTGAACCATCTGTATGGGTAATTGAAAAGTCGCTCAAGTCAGAGCCGCAACGTAAATCTCCAGATCATAGAACTTTTTGGAAACCCTACTTTTATAAGCTTCATGAGGACAGTGACAGTTCACCAGTCATTGAAGAAGCTCTATCAAAGATTGAAGGTAAATATCCTCATGTCTTGAAAAAAGTATGTAACAGAGAAGTATTAACAATTGAGGAACTAAATTATTTAGCCCTTTTCATCGATACGTTGTTTAGGCGTACTCAACCTAGTCTTGAACACTGGCAAAGCCAGATTAATAAACTTGAAGAGTTATATCGTCATGTTGATCAAGCCCATAATCAAAACCAAGAAATTTCAGATGAAATTTGGAAAGATTCTCATGAAATAGCTAAAAAACTAATTATTGATGCGGCTGGAACATTATCATCGTTGATCCTCGCGGCTGGACTTGTTTTTGTTTTTAATCAAAGTGAGCTTCCATTTTTTTCATCAGATAACCCCGTGACTTACCAGTTTGGGCATATTGATGATTTATATAGAGTCAGTATTCCAAAAGCTTGGACATATGAAGATATCGGAACTAATGAGCAGAAGTTTTTCTGTTACTGTGCTCTTACACCTACTGTTGCAGTAGTGTCATCACCATTTATTCGACTTCCAGATGAAGCACCATATGCTTGGGTGGAAACAAAAGATCCGAATTTCCCTTTTAGCATGAACATTCTTACGCATCGTAGTGCTGATTCTGTATTGATTTCACACCAACCTAAGCCCTACGGGATTCACCAGGATTTTGCAATTCAATTTCTTGAGAGCATCGAAAATGCTCAATCAGCGAAGGGAACTGAATTTATTATCTACACAAATAAAGCAAGGTATTCTCTTAGTGTTGATGCCTATGAGCATTTTGACACTAATCCGTTACAGCCAGAAGTTCATTTCTGGACAAAGGATCTCAAAACTCTGCATACTTTTGCTCAAGATGATTCCATTGAAGTTGTGCATTATTACGAAGATGGTGTCGAGACAGGAGGCACAAGATATTTGAAGTTGTACAGTGTAAGCCTTTATCATGATGAACCATCAGTCATGAAAGCACACTGGTACTGAGCAATTAACATAGGGTGGTTAATCAAGATAAGCCGTCTCAAAAGTTTAGGTGGTGATTTTCGCTGTTATACACTAAATTATTTATGTAAATGTGACAAAACTGACTTATATGAGTCTATTGAAATAGCTCCGACCGAAGAGCAGCAATGAGCGATCGCATCCTCAATCAAGCAATTTTCTAGTCTGGCAAACCAGCCTGCTGTTGACCAGAACTATTGGTAAACTAGAGGCAATGCCAGTTCTGCTGAGTGATTTTAGCCCCAATGAACGAATCAGAAGACTTTCGCCGGAATCTTCTCAGATGCTTGGGAGGCGAATGGCCTGAACCTTGTCCGCTCGATCCACGGCTGGAGGACTCAATAGCTCGTGAGGGATATCGAATAGATAAAGTAACATACCAGGTTGAACCCGGAGAGCGTGTGCCTGCGTATGTTATTGTACCGGATGGTGTGACTCCCAAATCACCTGCCCCAGCGATCGCTGTCTGGCATCAGCATAATAATAATTGGACGCTCGGCAAAAGCGAGCCTGCCGGTCTTATCGGCGACCCAACACAATTTACAGGTGTTGCTCTGGCACGCGAGGGGTACGTTGTGCTTTGTCCAGACGCCCTGTGTTTTGAGGAAAGACAGGACTCGATTCTTCGAGGAGGTGATTTCGAGCGCTTTACCTTCTTGCAATACCTCGTCAACGGCAAGTGCCTTGCATGGAAATACATACTCGATATGCAGAGAGCTATCGACTACTTGTGTTTGCGACCCGATGTGAATGCTGAGGCGATCGGTTGCTATGGTCATTCCCTTGGCTCTATTTTCACATGGCTTGTCGGCCCTTGGGAAACACGGCTCAAGTGTCTTGTGGGAAACTGCGCTCTGCCAACCTACTCTGCCATTCATAGCACTCGTCGTCTTGCTGGATTTGGTATCTTTATTCCTGGTTTGAACCAATACGGTGATACACCGGACATTGCGGCGCTGATTGCTCCTCGTCCTCTACACCTAAATTTTGGCAGCGAGGATAAACACAGTCCGGTTACTGAGGTTAGGAAGGCTATGGAGAAGATTGAGAAGGCTTATTATCAGTGTGAGGCTGAAGATAACTTTACTTACTTTATCGAGGAGAACCAGGGGCACGTATTGTCTGAGCAGATGTGGGAGCGTGCGAAATCTAAGTTTCTCAAATACTTGCCGCCAAAAGGTGGTCGGTAAATAACACTAACCACCCTTTTGATACTTTATTTAACTATTCCTGAATGACCGGGGAT
Source organism: Nostoc sp. NOS(2021) (assembly GCF_017115025.1). GTDB lineage: Bacteria > Cyanobacteriota > Cyanobacteriia > Cyanobacteriales > Nostocaceae > Nostoc. Next base: position 5,129 of record NZ_JABXKM010000034.1, read on the forward strand.
ATCTGCCAAAGGTTCAAATCTTCCACCTAAGTATTTGGCGAGAAACTCCTCTGCGTAGGCGTAGCCCGTCGTAGACATCGCATCCCTCAATTAAGCGATTTTCTAGTCTGGCAAAGCAGCCTGCTGCTGACCAAAACTATTGGTAAACTAGAGGCAACGCCAGTTATGCTGAGTGATTCGTTCTATGTTTGCTGAAACCTCCTCGCGCTACGTTACCCGTAACCCGGAAATTTTGAGTGGAGAGCCAATTATTATAGGTACTCGCACATCTGTTCGTGCCATTGTCGGTTTGTGGCGGTTGGGGATTATGCCAGAAGAAATCCTGAACCATTTGCCACATTTGACGCTGGCACAAGTGTTTGATGCCTTGAGTTTTTATCTCGATCATCAGGCAGAGATTAATGAATACATTGAGCGAAACCGAGTACCCGATGAATTAATACATCCATCTGTCAAAGCTATATTGGGCAAATCGTGACGGTTTTTGCTGCACTTTACAGTGATGAGGATATGTCAGCGTTGGTTGCTACACTGTTGCGATCGCGCGGTCTAGATATCACAACTGTTTCGGAACAAGCAACACTTGGCAAAACAGACCGTGAGCAACTTGAGTTTGCAACTTCTGTGGGCAGATGTATCATGACACATAACCGTGTCGATTTTGAGCGGTTGCATCTCCAGTATATAGAGGAGAATAAAGAACATTTTGGGATTATCGTTGTGCCTCAGAAAAACGCTTATGAAGTCGCGCAACGGATTGGTATTCTGGTAAGCACACTAACGGCTGATGAAATTAGGAATCAGTTGTTGTATGGATGAATCGTTTCAAATTAAAAATATTAAGGTGGTTGGTGAATGACACTAACCACCCATTTGATACTTTATTTTACTATTCCTGAATGACCGGGGATATCTGCCAAAGGTTCAAATCTACCGCCTAAATATTTGGCGAGAAACTCCTCTGCGATCGCAAAGAAATGCAAGCGATTTTCTGGTCTGGCAAAACCATGCCCTTCATCTGTGTAAAGTGCATATTGCACTGGCAAACCAGCCTGTTGCATGGCGTTGACAATTTGATCACTTTCTGATTGTTTCACCCGTGGATCGTTTGCACCTTGACCGATGAGTAAAGGTTTTTGAATTCGGTCAGCGAAGAATAAAGGCGATCGCGATTTCAGAAACTCTGATTCTGTCTCCAAGTTACCAACACGGTGATAAAGCATTGCCTTCATCGGTTCCCAATAAGGCGGTATAGTTTCTATCAGAGTAATTAGGTTACTCGGCCCCACAATATCTACACCAGCAGCAAAGATTTCTGGTGTAAAAGTCAACCCCACTAGAGTAGCGTAACCACCATAAGAACCACCCATAATCGCAATCTTTTGCGGGTCGGAAATACCTTGTTCCACTAGCCAATTCACGCTGTCAATCAAGTCATCGTGCATTGTGCCAGCCCATTCGCGATTACCAGCATTCAAAAATGCTTTTCCATAGCCAGTAGAACCGCGAAAGTTCACTTGCAAAACAGCATAACCCCGGTTAGCTAGCCATTGCGTTGTGGGAGAGAAACCCCAAACATCTCGCGCCCAAGGGCCACCATGAACCAGCAGTACTGTTGGTAGATTCTGGGTAGGTATTCCCACAGGGGTTGTTAGGTAACTGTGGATAGTCAAGCCATCCCGCGCTTCATAAGAAATCGGTTGCATTGAAGCTAACTGCAACGCTTCGAGTTTAGGTTGATTGCTAAAGAGGAAGGTGCTGGTTTTTGACTCTCTATTATAGGCATAGTAATAAACTGGCCCATCGTCAGTTCTATAAGCTACTAGCCAGGTTTTATCTTCCAAGTCGCGGCTAATTAGAGAGAATTCCCCAGGACTCACCTTGGCGATTTCCTCAAAATCAGCGGCGATAGTGCGATCGATTATCTGCCATTCTTGTTTGTCTTTGTAGAAAGAAACTGCTTGGATAACTCGTGTCAATGGCTGAATGATTATCCCCACGACATCATACTGTTCATCTTCAGCAATGACAGTTTCTTTACGAGTGTCTAGGTCAACAGCTAGCAGACGTTTGGCATTAGCATCATGATTGCCTCGAATATAAAGAGTTTTGCCATCAGTGGAGAAGCTAACAGAACCCCCTTCTTCCTCTGGCCCCCAGTGGCGAAGAATTTCCCACTGTTTGTCTGCCGTTTTCTGCAATAACAAATCATAACCACCATCGGGTGTGCTAGCTGTTGCTGCACGTATTTGAAACTGGGCGTCAGATGTCCAACTGATAATATTACCGGGGTTGTCGGTGTCGAACTCCACTGCACCATTTTTTAGGTTGATGCGGTAAACGTCAAACTTTTGGGGGTTGTTCAAGTTCAACGCTACCAGCACTTGATCTGGAAATTTAGGTTCCAGTTCCACGAGTTCAGCTTTCACACCCTGGAATGGCGTTAAGTCACGCACAATCTTGGAGTGAATATTTACCAAATGGAGGTGAAAGTTCTCGTCGCCATCTGAGTCCTGCATATAAATCAACTGGTCGGCGTTATAAGTCCAGAAGAAAATGCGGATACCACGTTTTTTGTCAGCAGTTAGTATTTGGTCGTCTTCTTGTCCGACAGTTCGCAACCAAACTTGTAAGACATTTTTTTCATCAGGGGCAATATATGCCAAATACTTGCCATCAGGCGAGAGTTGTGGACTGGTTTTTTCGGGATTCCCAAACAGAATTTCGCGCGAAATCAGCGTTGGTAGGGAGGGCGCTTGAGCAGATGACATATTTTTATACTCTATTTGACTTCTTTATTGTTACTTAGTGGTGAAAATGACAATTCATTCTATTGGATGAATCTAGCTGGAGAATAAGTAGGGCAGTAGGTAGCAGGGAGAGCAAAGGGAGAGAAAAAAGCCTTATTTTAAGCGTATTGCATCAAAAATGGGGACACAGAGATGCGGAAAATATTTACAATCAGCAATTAGTAAAACTTATTCACGAGTCTTTGAACTCCGTTAATGAGTCTTTTAGCTCCATTAATGAGTCTTTTAGCTCCATTAATGAGTCTTTGAACTCCATTAATGAGTCTTT